>MHBF01000093.1 GCA_001803225.1 Lentisphaerae bacterium GWF2_44_16
CCCACTGAAAGAGATATTTTCATATTCTATATTAGTGTTTGAATCAATGGATGATATGAAAATATCCTCCCTGTTTTCAAGTTTCACTTTTATACCGACATCAAGAGAGTTCTCTGATTTTACTTTCAGCAATTCTATATTCCTGACAATTGGCTTTTCATCTTTCTTATATGCTTCATGTACTGCGATAAATATTGTTTCAGGGCCATTATGGCGTACACATAGAAATTCTGAAGTTTTTCCTGACTTTGCCGTTACAGGGGAATGCCCGGGTTTGCCCCAGGATGACGGTTCATTGTCAAGGCGTATCGCAGGACCTTGCGCGATAATAATGTCCTTTTCTGTTCCACCTGCAAAAACAGTTCTCAGGACGGAGCCGCCGTCATCTGAAAATTCAACGGCAAAATTCTCAGAATTTTTTTTACCGGCGCTTATGCTTTCGAGATATTTTCCGATTTTTAATTTATCAGGAACAGCTTCCTTATCTGCCGATATTTTTATTTTATAAGGTTTGGCGAGATTCCCATGCAGCATGTAATCGTGGATTTTTCCGCCCTTCACACGAAAAATGTCCAGCACATAAAAACGTTCATCATCTATTTTGACCATAGCCAGAGTACGCATGTAGACTTTAGTGCCTGCAACAGTACTGTAAGACTTATTCGCATCTATTTCAGCTATTTGAATGCCTTTTTCCGCCATGTCCCATAACCTCAGGGAACCGCCGTCATCATAAAGGGCGCCAACTCCCCATAAATCTTTATGAACATATTCAGGATAAAGCGGCAATCTGTCATCGGGGTTTTTATTTTTATGTTCTCTTGCGGACTGATTTTTTTCATCCACTACTACGGTGTTATGAGCGGCAGTACTTATATTCCAATCCCGCAGGCCGCGGTATCCGGTTTCAGATGATATTTCCTCATTGCATGCCCATAACACGAGCTCCAGATTACTGTAATGGTCATGATTGTTTGTTCCCTCCCATTGCGAGTAAAGCCTGACTTGTTTTTCTCCTTTTCCGAAACCGAGCATTCCTTTCCCTGACGCGCCCATGAGGAAAGATTTGGAAACTATGGGGGGATTTCCGAAAAACATTCCTTTTGCGTTCCATGTGCTGTCTTCAAATGCAACTGAACGTCCGTCCGGCAATGCCAATAAATCAAAAGCTGCTTTTATTCTGTTGAAGTCATAGCCGAATTCTTTTTCGGGGTTGAAGTTTTCAATATGGGTTTTGTCAACAGGATCAATATATTCTGAAGGATCTGAATATCCGTTCAGAAAATCGGCAGTCTCCATAATTCCTCTGGCAACCGGAAAACCATAGGCTACAGTACCTTCGCACCACATGCCGTCACTGCGAAACCCGATATGAAGAATGTCCCTTATCCATCTTAGGGTTGCGTGGATGTATTCCGGCCTGTTCAGGAATTTTCCGAAATATGCCATTCCTTTAATGCGGTTCATATTTTGATTGTGCAAGGGGCGGAATTTAAAAAGAAGATGTTTTTCGACCAATCCTGAAAGGAGTTTTTCAGAGATTATTTTTTTGTTTTCATCTGAGAGCGCCGCGAAGGATTTACTGTTTTTAATGAGTAGATATGCTTCAAGCAGAGGCAAAGCATGGTTTAAATCGTGGACATCTCCCCAATATCCCCACAGCCCGTAATTGACTTCGACAGGCAGCGGTTTGTCGGTAGAAAAAATTTTCACTTCATTCTTTGCACGGTTTTTACAGTATATTTTCCAGCCACCTATGACTTCTCCGAAACGTTTCAGTATTAAACAAGTTCTTTGCGCGAAGTGTTCATCTCCCGTCGCCGCATAGAGTTGCGCATAGTACAGCGCCGCCGATTTCATGAGGGGATGCCAGAGGTTCATGAGGCCTCTTTCATCGATTTTGGAGATTATTTCCTCGTCACTTTTATTTTCTATGTTTCTCAACGCGTGGCGGAGGATGATTTCATATTTTTTCCTTGCATTTTCATCATTGTGATAAAGCCACAAATCCCGTAAAGCCGCACCGACATATTGAATGGGCGCGATATTCTTTCTGTCCGGTTCTTTTCCAAGGTGAAGGTAGCTTGTACGGTAATGATCTGCGCTGTACATTAGAAAATCAATTAACTCCTTATTATCCGGTAATTCAGCGGGTATTCCAAAATCGCCGTATTTCTCATTCATCTTTTCTGCAAGTTTGTCATTGGGGGCTTTCAATTCCAATTCAGCGTATTTGGATAGGTATTCAACAGTTTTTCCTTCTACTTTTCCATTTTTTATTTCTTCCGGGCTGAAACGACATAAAGGGTCTTTATCTTTTATTGAAAACTGAACAGCATTTTCTGAATATGCTGATGAGAACAGAAAAATTCCGGATAAGATAAACATTTTCATTCTGAACTTCATTTTACTTCCTTTTTTAAAATTATTTTTACGGGTTCGGCAGCCATAATTTACGTTCCCCACCATAAGTGTTTGGAACAGGTGCTTTTCTCCATCCCGTATGTCCGTCCATGTACATGATATTTACTCCGCCGCCGTGGCGGGGATTGACGTTGTTTACCGTGAGTTCTGCATTGTAAGCTGGATTAATAAATAAGGTTCCATCCGCCTCTATTATTCCTGCCAGTTCAGAAGGGTAGAGCAGTTTGTGATATTGGACAAAACTGCTCGGATAAGAGGTATTGGATGCATAGAAAAAGACCTGATGATTAGCGCCGTAGCTGGTATAACGACCCAAATAATAAAATTTATCTTTATTCGATTTGCATTGAAATACGCCAAAATCAGGGATTGTACTTTTACATCCGAGATATTCCTGAATTTGGTCATAAAAACTTTTGTAATACATTGCCGGATCGCTGGTTCTAGTAGCTCTTGAACATGGAAGAAAACCGTTGAAATCATTCTGGTACATGATAACGGCACTTGCTATCTGTTTGAGATTGTTTCTGCAATTTATTTCGTTGACTTTATCTTTTGCCTTTTTCAGGGCGGGGAGAAGAATGCCCGCCAGTATGGCGATAATGGAAATTACAATGAGCAACTCGATAAGAGTAAATGCCAGTTTTTTCCTATCAGTTTTTTCCATAATATTATTCCCTTGTTAAATTTTTTACAGATTTTCCTTCAGAAAGCACGGGCTTGAAAACTTTTTCTGACGGTGGATTTTCCGGGGAATACTTTTCTTTAAGGATTTCCATGAGCAGTTCCGCGGCGGAGATGCCGAGTTCTTTTTTATACTGGTGCACTGATGCCGGACGCGGAGAAAGAAATTTCAAAAAATCCATATTGTCGTATCCTATAACTGATAAATCATCCGGTATTTTGATTCCATGTTCCGCGGCTTTGCCGTAGAGTTCGAGAAGCACGAAATCGCTGAAGCAGAACACTGCCGTATATTTTTTCGCGTCTCTGATAAAATCGTCAACTGTCCTGTAAACCGGAGCTTCAACGCCGTTTTTACGAAGTTCATTTATGAAGCTTTCACCTCTTGAGAACGCATCGCCGATACGACCTGTGAATGCTATTTTTCTATGCCCTTTATTCATGAGATACTGTGCGGCAAGGCGTCCGCCTTCGACATTGTCATTATATACTGAAGGCAATCCCTTGAAAGGAATGGTCAGGCTTATTACAGGTTTTTTTTCAGAGATTTTATAAACAAATTTCCAGTCAGGCTTTTTTTCTTCTTTCCTGATGACCGGGGAGAAAATGAAACCGTCAACACCTTTAGAATTCATGAATGTGAACATCTCTTCCTTCGACACGTAATCATATTTGGATGTAGAAAGAAGCATGTGATAATTGTTTTTTACGATGACTTCCTCTATGCCTTCGAGAATATTTGCCCAGAAAGAATTTTCAATACCGTCGGTAATCACGCCTATCATCAGGGTTTTCTTAGAGGCGATTGCCCTGGCGAGGACGTTGGGAACGAAATTGTTCTTTTTTATTGCCTCTTCAATGCGCTTACAGGTGGCGTCGGCGATTTTATATTTTTTTGCTTTCCCGTTAAGGAACATGGAAGCCGCGGTCATTGAAACCCCGGCTTCCGTGGCTATGTCCTGAAGCGTTATTTTTGATTTGCCGGCAATCATTCGATTTCCTTAAAATATGAGCTGTGCGCAATCCTTGGCAATATATCCTCGTCAGTATCAGGGTTCCACAGTATCGCCGAAAAAAGAACAATGGAACTCTGAATACAGTTCTCAAAATTTCCGTCTTCGACCAATGCCGTGGCAATTGTTGTTTCAGGTTTTACTTTTAAGACTTCTCTGTAAAATTTCACGGCGTTCTTGTAATTCGCCATCCAGAGGCCGTTGATTTTCTGCCAGTGTTTTGTTCTCTGCTCAAGACGTTTTTCCATAAAGGCATTGCTTCTTTCTCCCAGAATGAAAGAGTCGTGATTTTCAAATTCCGCTCCCCAGCGCAACGCGCAGAAACCTTTCGGCACTGAAGAAAACTCAAGACAGCCCCTCATCGCTGCAAGTTTTTTTGAATACCCAATGGTGGCGTCAATGGTTTCGAGACCTTTAACACGGGATTTATTCAGTTCCGGAATATAAAGGTATGGCATGGCCCCGGCGTCTTCCCAGACGATGTTTATCCTTTTGTCGAGTTTTTCAAGGTCCTTGTAATCGTCAACTATGGACGTGGCGTGCAGGCCAAACTGAATATGCAGTCCGGGATATTTTTTCAGGATCGCGCCGCCGATCTCATTAACCATCGCGCAGACGATTTCCGCAAGAGATTTTCCACCAATTTCAGTATTGTGGTGTTCTGTTAGTGTCTGGAAATAAATGCCATCATGTTTAATGTGAGAATAGTTTTTTGTGTAATTGTCGATGATTTCTTTTTTAAGCAGTTTCACGTCTTCTTTTTTGCTGAGATCTATTCCTGTATGGCCCCAGCCCCAGTGAAAACCGAGAACAACTTTAATGCCCCTTGAATGAGCGTAATCTATGATGTCGTCAATATTTACTGGTACCTGGTCATTCCATATCGTGAGCATATTCATGCGAAGGCGCGCCATATTGTCGAGAAAACGCCTATAATCATAAATCACATAACCCCATGTCCATATCCCGCGATACTGTATGCGGGGATAGTCGCTGAAAGATAAATCGGCTATTTCCTCAAGTTTTTCCTGAGAGTGTTCGACTTCCAGTACTCTGGCGTTAAAGTCCTCAATACCGTTGAGAAGTCCTTTTGTGTCATGTCCGCCAATTACAATTACTTTACGTTCAGGATTCCAGGGCGATTTAAGAATTGATATTCCGTAGGCCTCGGCTTTGCGCGGTATCTGGATTTTCTTCTTTTTTTCGAGTTCTCTTATAAGAATATTGGAAGATGAGGTACCGACAATGATAAGATGTTCATCGTGTTTTTTCAGCGAAAGGCCGAGGGCCGGAACAGTCTCCATGACATACGGGAAAAGGGATTGAACCATTTTCTGGATTTCATTTATCGCGAATTTCTCGATATTGTCTTTATAAGAACCGAATATAATTTTCCAGCGTGTGCCTTCATAAACGACCCTGAAATGAGACTTCAATTTTGCCATTTTAAAATCCTTATTTGAGTTTAACTAAAGTGCTTTAGTTAAATATTATAAACTATTTTACACGGATTGTCAATAGCATTTCAGATGAAAAATGAATCTTCGCCCAGTTCGTTCAGAAGGGCAAGGGGTATGAAGCCTGTAATCCAGCCGGCCATAATGCAGTAAGCGCCCCAGTCCTTGTCTTTGTTGAGACCGTAGTATTCGTTGTGGTCCATGTCGAACGCCCGCATCCATCCGCCGTCAAAACGGGGGCCGCTGTCCTTAATCTGGGCCGCCAGTATGAAATCCCGGAGTTTATCATAAATATCACGTGCAAGATTAAGGTCAATGGAATGAGGATTTTTCATTTTGCATATAACAGACAATGCGCATAAAATAAAATTATTGCAGTAAAGCATGTCGGCTATGTTATCGGAAGAATCACCAATGCCTACGCCTGCTTCAGCATGATCTGTAAGACGGATCGGAGTTTCCCGGATTCCGCCTGAGTTGTGCTGTAAATTTTTGAAAAAACGAAGGCAATCATTAATTTTTTCCGACAAGTCCATTCCCGCGAGTTCCTGCACTGACGCTAACATAAGCAGATAGCGGCTGTATGTGAAATTATCAGAATAACCGAAGGGTTTAGTATTAGGGAATTTTGACATTATTTTATTTGCGTACTTCAAGACGGCATCCTTATACTTTGTCTCTCCGGTATGTTTGTAAAGCTGAAGCATGAAAGATGTCATTTCACCATAATAAACGGGATTGTCGGTAACGTGTTCCGCCGACTGGCGTCCTGAAAAACCAGTTCTGGAATTGAAGTTTCCGCAGAGCAGTCCTTCCGGGCCGAGCCAGCGGATTATGGCATCGCCGAGTTTCCGGCTTCTTTCAAGATATTCCTCATCCTTGAAAAGCTTGTACATATTTATCATTGTCAATCCGCCCCGCCCGGCATCGGAGGAGTATATTACATGAGGGCCCATGCCCAGATCATGAAACCATTTGAAGAGTCCGGCCGCTTCTCCTTTTTCCACTTGTATCCCGTTGTCAAGAAGAAATCTTATCAGGTTTTTTCCGGTTTTAATGAGTTTTTTATCGTTATCTATTTTGCCGTATTTACAGAGGAGAACTCCCGTCAGCATTTCGGAATCCATCCTGATGTTTGCCCGGGGCTTCAAGTTATAGGACGTAATCATTTCATAGATGCCTTTCGTGCCGTCTTTATCGAGCATCAGACCTGAGTTAAAATGCCATTTAACGGCTTTCTCTACAACATTTTCCAGTGTATTGAAGGATTTTCCATAGACTGAAATTGGCTTAAAAACTTTCTCAAAAGCCGCTTTTACTTTTACTTTTTCGATGTCGAGAATTTCATTGAACAGAAAGGCATAAACTTCTTTCCAGCGGAAAAAGGGAAGCATCATAGTGCCATCATATTCCGTCATATTCATAGCGGAAGCAAAAAAATTGAACACCCTCACCAGCACCGGAAAACTGAAACTGCCCTCCTTAAAAATATTATGAGTGCCTATGCAGTCGGAAGCGGAAAGAAGGACTTTTCTCCCGTAATCTGTATGATATCCCATGGCGCGGCCCGGATAGTAATAGGAATTTCTCGCCTGCAGGATATACCCGTCAATATCCGCCTTTAGTTCATTGTCGGCAATGAGATATTCATTGAAAAAATGACGTTCCAGTCCGTCAACCTGATGCCCGAATACGGAGGAATGCAGATAGTCGCAGGCCATGTAATTTTCAATAAAAAGTTTCTGTCCCTTCTGCTGAAGGCCCGCGAACTTCTTTATTGTCTCGAAATTCATTTCAGGAACGAATTTTTCTCCTCTTTCATAATGGGGCATGATGAAATACGCAGTACATTCCATGCTTTCGGCGTTTACCGCTTCTTCCGGCGAATCATATCTGACGATTGTTGTTTTACCGTCAGCGATAACTTTCAGTAATTCTTCAAATTTACCTGTTCCGCCGATAATTCTGATTTCGTCACTTTTATGCATTATATTTTCCTTGTTATTCTTCATATTTCTGACATATTTCTATTTCGTTTATAAGCATTGCCGATTTTTTAAAAGCTGTATTTTTCTTTTTGGAAAAACTGAATTTGACATATCTGCAACTTAGCGTTTCAGGCAGGACGATGCTTGCCCAGCCATGAACATATTTACAGCATTCTCCGATGTTTTTCATTTTGTTAAGATCATTTCCAGCTTCCACTATGATTTTATCGGGTGAAGTGTCAGGATTGTCAAATTGTCCCAAAAAGGGCGGCGCGTCCGCTACCCTCAGCATGTCGATTTTTTCCTGCTTCTCCAGATCAAACAACAGTTCAAGATAAACAGGTTCATCAAAAATAGCATATCCATAAATTTTTGATAGGTCAGCCCGTTCTTCCTGACGGCCTCCGGCAATATAGCCATCGCTTGAAAGGTGGTTTTTATCAATAATAAGCTTTTTTCTGGTCCAGAAACTGGAAGGATGCCAGTTTGGGAAATCAGGATATTTTGATTTTGTATATTGGCGGCCAAGCGCAATATTTTTATAGGCAATAGCGGGATGCTTCATATAATCGGCATAACGCTGGTACTGTTCAACAGCTTTTTCACCGCCTATTTCGGGTTTGAGCCCTGGTTTGGCAAAGATGCCTGTCGCTTCAAAAGTTATGAGTTTTTCGCAATAAGGTCTTGCCGTTTCCATCTGCTGGACGAAGCCCGCATGACCATCGAAGCCGCCATTCAGATATCGTGGAACAATTATGCCTTCACCATCTATATCAAAAGATTCGCAGTTTCCCCAGAAATGAGTTTTTGTATCCTTCAAGGCTTCCTTTAGAGCAGAAAAAGAACGGGAATTGAGCTTTAACTGCTCAGGACGTCCCCTCGTACAGCCCAAAATATCCATTGGTGCTATAATATCGGCCTTGAAAGCTCCCTGTTTGAGTATGTGGAAAATAGCGTCGCTGATTGCCGGAGCGCTACAAGCGACCGACAACAGTATTGGTTTGGCGGGGCAGAGTTCGTCTGCTTTTTTTCTGTCCTCTTCAAGCAATTCAAAAAATTCCTGAAAAACATCTACCGATAAATTCAGATGCGGTTCAAGGGCCTGATACCATCCGTAAAAAGATTTATATTTTCCATAACGTTCCCATATTTCCTCCATTAGCTCCAGGCGGCGTTCACATAAGGTATAATTATTTCCAAACGGCAGAATGACTTTTTGTCCGTTTTTTTCTGCCGTTTCCAGAATGATTTTTACAGGGTCTTCCGACTTCATATCAAACGTGGGATATATTCTGGAGGGATAATGTGCCCTGAACTCCTTTTCCACGTTGGCGGAAAAACGCTCGCTGTAATGTTCAAGCTGGATAATTGCCAGGGGAATGATGGTTTTGAACCCCAGTTCATCAAAAGAATCCATCTGTTCTTTCCATTGGGAGTCAGTCAAATCTTTCACATTGGAAAATGAAGAACATGTTTTTTTGTCAGTAGCGCCGAACATGATAAATGCGCCTTCAATGAGGTTCGGTGTATATTTTCTGACTTCAAAATCTTTGCTGACAGTTTGCCATTTCAGACCATCTGCGGAGAACCGGATGATAATGTTATGAACACCTGCTTTATCGACAATATCAGGAAAACATTGTACGAACGCATAGCGCCCTTTTTCCGCAAAATTTTTTCCCCGCCATAACAAATTTGCTTCATCCACTATATCCAAATAGATTTCTACATTTATTTTAGAGGACTTGCCGGAATTTTGAATTTGGGCCCGGACTTCAAATTTATCCGTTTCAGAAATTGGACTGAAAGGAACAAAAATAATGTCACGATCCGGATTACACACAAGATTCTCGTTATTCACCTGAAGTCTCCTTTATTTATTGTTCCAGTGATTTCATAAGTTTTATGCAGGTCAGCAGATATCGCGGGAGATGGAAAAATGTCTTCCATCCGTGCGCCTTGAAGACATGGGGGACATTTCCTCTTCTATCGGTATAAGCGAACCATTCGCCGTATTCTTTATCGCGGAAATTTTTCCATGCGAATTTGTCAATATGCTCGAAGGATTCCAGAAAGGTTTTCTTCCCTGAAAGTTTATAGGCGTATAAGGCTGCAATTGAGGCTTCATTCTGTCCCCACCAGGCCTTGAGACAACTTTTAGGATCATTCAGAGGTTTGCCGCATGCATCCATGAAGTAATAGATGCCGCCGTATTTATCATCCCGTCCGTAAGAAAGGATTTTTTCTGTGAACCCGCAAACTTTTTCAATCAACAACGCATTGTTTTTCTTTTCCGCGTATTGGAGGATAAACCACATTGCTTCGAGGGCGTGACCGGGATTAATCAGGCGGCCATCACAGGAGTCCAAATCAAAGCTTCCGTCCTGATTGATGTTCTCGAAAAACATTCCTGAATCATTATTCCAGAATTTGAAAATTTTTTCTATCGCTAAATCTATATCATTATCATATTCAGAGGCGTTAAAGGATTCATTAAGGATAAACGCCGCATTGGATAAAATCATCTGATGACCGAGTGATTTTCTTTTTTTCTGTCCGGCCAATACAGGTTTTTCCGAAGAAACAATATTGATGTTTTTCCTGAAAATATTATATGCTGAGACTGCTTCCATCCTGTATTTTTCTTCACCTGTAGCCTCATATAAAGCGGCGGCGCCGATAGCGGCGAAACTTTCAGAATAGATTGAAAATGGATGGCATTCTGACGTAACCGGAAGTCCTTTTTTATTAAGAGTGAAATAATAAGAGCCATCAGCTTTTTTACCATTCCTGACGAGAAAATCAAAGCCATGCTTTGCGATGTCGAGCCATTCCGGCCTGGAATATTCGGATTTGAAAAGTGTTGCGAACATATAGACAATACGCCACTCTGACCACATGTGTTTTTCGGTATCATATACATTACCCTCCCGGTCAAGGAAAGAGTAATAACCGCCATTCTCATTATCAACGCAGTGTTTTTCCCAGAACGGAATAATGGAATTCAGAAGCTCGTATTCATAGCGTTTTAAAATTCTATTAATGTGTATCATATAAATCTCATATATATTTAATTCTCAAAGATTGTGAGAATGGCCTCCGATGTTTTTTGAAGCCCGTTTAAAACGGCTTTCTGGTGAGTGCCCTTGTAACGGCTTTCCGGGAGATAGATGCCGATTGCGGCATCAAACGGTTTTTTATCGGAATGTACAGGCATTCCCAGTGAGATAACATCATTTTTATGATAGACGGCATATCCTTTTTTTCTGATGTCGGCAAGCTCTGATTTCAGACTTTCGATATCGGAAATATTGTCCCAGTCATTATTCGGGAAGCCGTTTTCGCGGACGTAACTGTCCAGTTCATTATCCGTAAGATTGCTGAGAATAGCTCTACCGGTGGAGCTTATATAAAGGTTTTTTGTTATGGGCAGGGAACTTCTGACATTCAGTTCCTGATTGCTGTTGAGATGAAAAAGTGAATACCATGTTCTGTTAGTGTAAAAAGCTACTACAACAGTTTCATTTACTTCCCTGTTAAGCGTCCTTGCCAGGGGATATGCGATATCTGAAAGGCTTTTTTTATTTTTTTCAGAGATGCCGAGGGAATATGATTTCGGGCCGAGGATATACTTTCCTTCCGAATTCTGTTTTACGTATCCCAGCTTTATAAGTGTTTTAAGGAGGTTATGGACGGTTGGCAGTTTGAGCCCGACTTCATTGCTAAGCGCCTGTACGCCCACTCCCGTTTCAGAATCGGCAGCATCCAGTATTTCAATCAGCTTAAACGCTCTTTCCAATGACTGTACCATAAGATATTCTTTCATTAATATTGAAACATTATATCATCATTAATGAAATAAGTCAAGATCTGGGAAAAGTTTTTTTGAAACTTTTACAACTTTTACAAGATAAAATCATAATCCATCAGATACATCGACAAAGCCTGTCCGATCCAGGTGTTGCACCATCCGCTTTCCACGCAAAAGGGCCCCCAGTCCATATCGCCGTTAGTGCCATTATAATCATTGTACAGGTAATCATATCCGCGCATCCATGCCCCGCGGAGTTTCGGATTTTCAGAACTTATCTGTATGGAGCATATAAAGTCCATGACTTCATGGAAAAAGTTCAGATAATAATCTTCTCCCGTCGCTTTCCATGCGGCATAAAGACAGAAAACAAAGGGGCCGTTCACGTAGAGGATGTCGATTATTTCATCAGTCGGTTTGTGTGTTACATCAATTTCCTTTATGCCGTAAAAATCGCGGGCTTTTTCCTCATTGTAAAGGATATTTCTGACTCCGCCGCATTCTGTTCTCAGCGCTTCGAAACGTTCCACTCTTTTTCTTATTTCATCCCGGAAAACGGTTTCAGCCGTAATTTTAAAAAGAATAGAATACATCAGAATGGGGAATACATTGGTTTGCGCCGAACTCGGATGTTCAACATAATTTTTCGTGATTTCCACGGCGCGCGCAATAAAATCCCGATTGCCGGAATAGTGTCCGTACAGAGCGTACATTGAAGGGACAAACGGGTTCATGGTATAATGCCCGTTTAATTCGTTAAGATACTTATCGCCTAATTCGTTTAATTTTTTCCCATTTATGCAGAATGTTCTTTCCAGAAGACGCCAGCGGTAAATATTTTTCGCGGTAATTCCGGCATTTTCGAGATAATCTTTATTTTCGTTCAGTCCAAACAAGCCAAGCAGTTCGATAGGTGTCCAGGAATTGTCATTGCAAAAAATTTGAACGGGAACCGTTTCATAATCCTGATAAAATTTCCACAGGCCATAAGTATTATGTTCCAGATTCCGGTCCTGAAACCCGTTTTTCCAGAGGGAATTGATTATATTGGATGAAATCTCATGGTAATGCTTATCTTGAGAAAGCTGTCCGTAAAGCTCCATGAGCAGGGCGGTTTGCGAATTACAGTCAGAGCGGATGATGGGAAGCAGTCTGTGGTCAAAGGAACGGAAACCTTCCATTACGCCGTTTGAACCGTTGGGATTAGACATCACACCGGAATTGAAATACCATTTCATCAGGTTGTCAAGGGTTTTCCTGTAATTCTGTTTTCTTTCCGAAGCAGGGAATTTCCCGGCTGTTTCCCAAGTTTTCGGAAGCGGAATCCCTGCGAGTTTTTTTTCAGCTTCCAGGCGGATTGTTTCCGGTATAAGATATAAAACTATCTTCCGCAAAAGGCGTTCCCACTGGGAAGCCAGAGGGAATTCAAGTTCCCTGTATTTTGACAGTTCAAATGTCGCAAAAACTTCATTATGATTACGGCCGACACATAATGCCGGGAACATTTCCCATTCATGTGGCAACCCGTATTCAGCTTTGTGAACACCCCTGACAACGGCAAATGACGCCAGAGTCTCCAGATCACTGGATAATCCTGGCAAAAAAGTGCAATTACGCACAGGCAATACAGCCAGTTCATCAAAATCATTTGTGATATAATGTTTTTTCCGGACAAGAAAACGCTCAAGCGCAACAGGACGCGGAGGGTAGTTTTGTTTAATTTTAAAAGCATTATGTTTAAAAAGATAATCCGGACATTGAATGTATTCAGTGTACAGGTTTTTTCCCAAATCAACGAATTTTTTTACTTTCTGAAGTATTAATTCCTTATCTTTAATGTCCCTCTCCCAATCGAAATATCCGGGCATAAACAGCATTCCCGTATAAATATCTGTATCATGTTTCAGATATTCATCAAGAGAGATGAAGTCAATTGTCGCGCCAATTTGCTTAAGCAATCCGGCAAGAAGATTGTCCGATGTTCCGCCCACACATAAAAATTTCAATTCCGACATTTTGCCTCCTCCATGGCTGTTCTGAGATTACCGTTATTTTTTGAAATAAGTTCATTAGCTTTTTCCGGGCTTACTCCGGTGGTGGCGACAATCATCTGCACAGCGCGATTTTCGAGTTTTTTACAGCTTATCTGCATGTCCGCCATCATATTGCCGGATACACGGCCCGTCCGTATCATTGTAGCGGTACTCAGCATATTCAAAACCATTTTCTCGCCAGTACCAGCCTTCATACGTGTAGAGCCTGTCAGCACTTCCGGGCCGGTAATAACTCTGATAGTTACGTCAGCATATTCCGACAATGTCCCTTCAGGGTTGCACATTATTACTATAGAAGACGCTCCGATTGATTTTGCTTTTTTGAGGGCGCCGAGAACGTAAGGAGTGGAACCGCTGCAACTGAGTCCGACAAGCGCGTCTTTTGAATTGAAACTATGCCTAGCCAGATCAGTTGCGCCCATCTGTTCTTTATCTTCACAAAATTCACGTGCTTTGAAAACGGAACTTCTGCCTCCGGCAATAATGCCTTGAAACATTTTATGTGATACTCCAAAGGTAGGCGGACATTCCGCGGCATCCACAATTCCCAGACGTCCACTCGTTCCGGCCCCAATATAAAATATCCGGCCATTATTCTTGACAATCGTTACGAGCATATCGACAGCTTTTTCTATTTCCGGCAGGGCTTTTTCTACAGCAAAAGCGACTTTTTTATCTTCATCATTGATTATTTTCAAAATTTCCACTGTCGATTTCAAATCAATGTCGCGGCTGTTTTCATTTATGGATTCAGTAATTTTCATATTGCAGATTCCTTTATCTTCTCAAGAAAATATCTTGTTATGAATTCAGGATTGGTGATAATCTTGCCGATGACAACGGCATAAGCTCCATTCTCATAGGCTGCCTTGACATATTCAGGTGTATTGTAGCGCCCTTCGGCAATTACCGGCGTGTCAGTGGAAGACACAAGCTTTTTCACCACTTCCAAATCCGGGGTCTTTATTTTTGGAGAATATGCCGTATAACCTGAAAGTGTAGTAGCGATAATATCGGCACCGGCTTCCACGGCAGCCATTCCTTCCTCATAAGTGCTGATATCGGCCATTACCGGAATTCCAAGTTTATTCTTTATCTGTTTTATCAGTTCAGCGGCACTGATACCGTCCGGGCGTTTCCTCAATGTGGCATCCAGCGCGATAATGTCCGCGCCGGCTTCATATATTTCTTTTGCCATCGCAAAATTCGGAGTGATATATGGCATAGTCTCAGATGCGAGCATTTTATTGATTCCTATAACTGGGACCTTCACTTTTTTCTTTATGGCTTTTACGTCTTCTACACCATTTGCGCGTATAGCGGCGGCTCCGCCCTGTACTGCGGCTTTTGCCATTGCGGACATGAAAACAGCGCCTTTCAATGGATTGCCGTCGAGTGCTTGGCAGGACACTATCAGTTTACCTTTCAAATCTGAAATTATTTTATTCATTTATTACCTGTAAAATTGTTTTATCGTCCGCATTACCGGCCATCTTTAAAACCATTATACACGCGCCTTTTGCCAGATCGAAATCATCTCTGAACACAAATGTGCATTCAGGACGCAATTTTTTTAAATGCGCTGAACATAAATTTCTGAATTTTTCACCCAGTTTGAAAATTCCCCCAAGGCACAGTATGCCGATTCTGTCCAGCCCTGTTTTTTCCGGCAGTAACGTTGAAGAAAGTATCGCTATATCCAAGGACGCACGGTTTATAATTTCTGTCGCGGCTAAATCTCCGAGCTTGAAATGCTCATAAACTTCAGGCGCGTATGAAGCGATTTTTTTACGGTCAAGCGCGTGAATTCTCTGTTTGATTTTCATTCTTCCCTGAAATGTATTTATATTAGTTTCATACAGGAGAGAACTGAATATTTTGGTCAATGAAGTTTTCTGTCTGCGTCTGTCAAGTGTTTCCAGAAATACAGATAAAGCGTCTTTTCCTATCCGGTAACCTCCTCCGGCGTCATCAAATTCAGAACCCCAGCCTCCGGCAAAATAACGTTTGCCGTTGAATTCCCCGACTGCTACTGTTCCGGTACCGGCCATAACGGCGGCCATGCAGTTGAAATATGGAACACATGCCATTATCAAATCGCCGTCGGCTTCCCTTCCGACTTTTATCTCCGTTGACGGCAGACAATCTTTCAATGCATTTTCAAGTTCTTCCTGATTAGGCCCGCCAAGTGAAAAATAACAATGTGATATTTTTCTGTTATCTGCTTCAGTTTTTTCGAGGACTTTCTGAATTCCTTCAAGTAAAGTTGATTTTACAGGCAGAACTCCGTTTTTTACGGAAGCGATGCCATGAGTTTCGATTCGGGAAATGGACTTACCCGTTCCCTGCATCAGGCATAGAACGGTTTTGCTGCCTCCGCCTTCTCCGGCCAGAAGATACTTTGTGTCATTTTGTGAAACCATAACTTTTCTCCAGAAAATCCCATGCCTGTTTTTTATCCTTCATACTCAGCCATACAGTCAACAGATCGACTATAACGGATTGAGCCGTTCTTGATGTCATAGCGCCAAGACGGATTGAACGCTCGCCGCTGCATTCTGTCAGAAGCAGACAGTCGGAAAGTTCGGCAAGAGGGCTTCCTTCAAATCCTGTTATTGCCGTAATGTATATTCTTTTTTTGCGGGCTGCTCCGGCAAATTCGACTATTTCAGGAGTCTCGCCGGAATGTGAAAATAATATCAGAACGTTATTTTCGTCCAGATAACCCAAAAATGTTTTCCACATCTGCGGGTCAGGAAAACAGATTGTATCTATTCCCTGTCTCATCAATTTCACATTGAGGTCTTCGGCGGCGAGGCGCGAAGTGCCAGAACCGCATATCATTACTTTCTTTGACGACGAGATTTTCTCCGTCAATGCGGTAAGTATTTCTTCTTTTGCGTTATTCAAAGTCCTTTTAAGGGTTTCAGTATGGAGTTGCAGTAATCTGTCACATACCAAATTGAAATTGCTGCCAGAACCGCTTTTTGGTTCATAGTTTTGCCATGGGGTGACGTTAGTTCTTGCTATCGCCAGTTTCAGATCAGCATAACCGTTGTAACCAAGCTGCTGGGCAAAACGTACTACTGTCGCCTGGTCGCAACCGCAATCTTCAGCAAGCCTGTTTGCGTTTTTTTCCAGTACTTTTTCAGGGTTATTCAACAGTATGTCGGCGATTTTCTTTTTTTTCGCCCCGAGTTTTGAATATATTCGTCCTATGATTTTGCGGTAATCGTCATTAAGCATTCGTATCTCCTGCATTATTATTGCGTACATAGTATTATATGCAATAATAATGCAGGACGCAATAGTGCTTTGAAAGTTTTCGGAAAAAAAGAATATCTATTGACATTTTAAAAGGTACTGATATAATAATATGGTAACGTTGAGATATTTTAAGTTAGCAGAAAAATAAGAATTTCCTATACAATTAAATCATGAGCGGATTAAAAGATATAGCGGCAAAAACCGGGCTTTCGATGAATACGGTAAGCCGTGCTTTAAGAGACAGCGGATATGTTTCGGCATCGGCGCGGGAAAAGGTAATTTGCGCGGCAAAAGAGCTTGGCTACGCGCCAAACCGTGCGGCAAGAAGTCTGCGTTTCAGAAAAAATTTTGAGATAGGCGTAATAACCTTCATCAGGGGGGAGGATTTTTACTGCGACGCTCTCCACATGGCCCAGGTGGCGGGTATAAAAAGAAAGCTTATGGCCTCAGGATACGAATTGAACCTGCACTTTGCTTACAGAGAGAATAATACTTTGGAAACGGCAGCGTTCATGGATGAAGTACTGGAGCAGAAACCCGCAGGACTTATCATAATGGGCCTTAACACTCAGGCGATTGAGATGGTCAAAATAGGCCGGAAAAAAAATGTTCCATCCATCCTCATATCCTCCTCTGAATTGAAAGATTTTGACTGTATATACATAGACAGGGCGCAGGGGGTTCGCGACGCGGTTTGTCATATGGCGGAAAAAGGGCGGCGCAATATAGCTTTTGTAGGTTCTACATCCTGTTCAAACCGTTTGAGAGGCTACCGCGAAGCTATAAAGCAGCACAATCTTAATGAAATTATACTTGTATCCAACTATAAGGATAATACTCTCAACGGTCTTTTTGAAACAGGGCTCGATATTGCGGAAAAAATACTCAGGCATCAGCCGCGACCGGATGCGATACAGGCGTATTCGGATTATCTTGCCGCCGGAATACTGGCAGGTTTTCACAGAGCAGGAATAAAAGTACCGGATGATATCGCGGTGTCGGGTTTTGACAACCGTGAGCTGGCGTCTTTCACTTATCCGCCTCTTACGACGGTTGCCCAACCCAGTTTTAAGGTTGGTGAAATGTGCACGGAGTTTATTATAGGCAAAATAGAAAGAAAAAAGGAAAAAGAAACTACAGCGATAAGAGTACCCATGAAACTTGAAATCAGGCAATCGGCATAAATTTAAACGGAGGTGAAACAGAATAGATAATTATTTTCAGTTGATAGGAAAAGTTCCAGTCATAATAAAATTCAGAAAGGATAGAAAATGAAAGACAAGATTTGTAAAGTTGGAATTATAGGAACAGGCGGACGCGGAGGGGGTTTTGCTTATCTCATAGGCGAAAGGGAAGACGTTCAGATTACAGCCTTGTGCGACCCTAATCACGTGAGAATGGAAGCCTTCAAGAAAAAATTCAAGCTTACGTCCAAGATGTACAAAACCGTTGACGAAATGCTGAAAAAGGAAAAACTTGACGGCGTAATAATCACAAGTCCTGATTACTGTCATGAAGCAAATGCCGTGGCAGCTCTGGGAAAAGGCGCCAATGTCCTTATCGATAAACCCCTTGCCACTACCGTCAAAGGCTGCAAAAACATAATCAACACCGCCAAAAAAGCCGGAAAAATAGCGATGATGGGCTTCAATCTCCGGCATGATCCCACTTTGAAACGCCTCAAAAAAATAGTCGATGACGGCATACTCGGGAAAGTTTTCCTCATAGAAAACAGGGAATTTTATGATGGCGGCCGCACCTATATGGCCAGGTGGAACCGCAAATATGCACTCTGCGGAGGTTTATGGATACATAAGGGAAGCCATGACTTTGACGTATTCCAATGGTTGCTCGGATTTCCGAAGCCTGTCAAGGTAAGTTCAGTCGCCGGAATAAATGTTTTCACTCCTGAAAATATTCCCTTCAAAGTCGAAAAGGGAACAAAAGTCGGGCCGACATGCCATGAATGCGCTTACAATAAGATATGTCCGGATGTTCATATGTATGCCGAAGAATCGGGCTGGGACGACAAGGCCAGGAAAGTGGACAAATACTCAAAGGATCTCTGTATCTACTGTTCTGACAAGGATGTACATGACAACGGCATAGCCATAGTGGAATACGACAGCGGTGCGCGCGCCAGTCACATGGAGTGTTTCGTAACTCCTATTTCAGACCGTTTATATACGCTTGTCGGCGACAGGGGACAGGCTGAAGTCAGTCTCCATAACAGGAGCATACTTGTCCGTCCGCGCTGGAGCCGGGAAACCATTTCCTATCAGATACCTGAATCTACAGGCGGTCACGGCGGAGCCGATCCCGGCATTGTCGGTGCTTTTATCAAAATACTTAAAGGTGAAGGAGATGTAACATCGACTCTTGAGCATGGCATGTACAGCACTGCTGTGGGACAGGCTGCAGAAATTTCAAGAAGAGAAGAAAGAATGGTTTACATCAGCGAATTGACGAAGTAAATTACCCCGGACTTAAACGGGTTGTATGCAGGGCCGCGACAAGTCGCGGCTTTGTTTTTTTTAACATGGCCTCTCAAAAAGGAGCTTTTTTATGAACAGTATGTATCTTCACCGTTATTCGCGAATGGTTCACGATTACTATGAAAAACGTGTCAGAGACATAATCTCCGAACGCAGGGAACGCATTGATAAGTTGAAAACCAGAAAAGACGCTCTGGCCTATGTTAAAAAAGTAAAGACCGCTGTGGAGAAATCTTTCGGGCTTTTCCCTAAAAAAACTCCCCTGAAAGCAGTTGTAACTGGAAAAAACGAATACAACGGCTACAGCATTGAAAAAGTCATATTTGAAAGCCGTCCGGATTTTTATGTTACAGGTAATCTTTACATGCCGAAAGTCAAAAAGGGCAAAGTTCCGTGTGTGCTGGGCTTGTGCGGACATTCTAATGAGGGAAAAGCCTGTGATGCATATCAGTCTTTCTGTCAAGGTCTTGCATTGAGAGGTTTTGCTGTTTTCATTATAGACCCGATAAGCCAGGGTGAGCGTAAACAGTTTTACCCGGAAGAAGGAGAAGTTCCCGGACTTTGTGCGGGACACAACCTCATGGGCAATCAGATGGCCCTGATTGATGATTTCTTCGGAAGCTGGCGCGTATGGGATGGCATCAGGGGACTTGATTACCTTCTTTCGCGTCCCGAAGTCGATACTTCCAGAGTCGGAGTAACGGGTAATTCCGGAGGCGGAACACTTTCAACTTATGTAACCGCGCTGGATCCCCGCGTAACAATGGCCGCGCCCAGCTGTTTCATCTGCTCATACCTTGCCAATCTCGAAAACGAACTGCCTTCTGATGCCGAACAGAATCCGCCCGGAATAATAGCCGCCGGTCTTGATCAGGTTGACTTGCTTCTTTGTTACGCTCCTCGTCCGACGCTTATACTTGGACAGCATGACGATTTCTTTGACGCTCGTTTTACCAGACAGAGCGGTGCTGATTTGAAAAAAATTCACACTCTTCTGGGCAGCAAAAATACGGCCGATGTTTTCATAGGCCCCAGAGGGCACGGTTATTTTCAGGAAAACAGAGAGGCGATGTATGCGTGGTTCATGAAACACGCCGGGATAAAAGCTTCTTCCAAGGAAACTGATATAGCTGTTATTGAAGAACAAAAACTGCATGTTACTTCTTCCGGAGGGGTGAGAGAAAAGAAAAGTAAAAGAGTTTTTGAAATCACCGCGGAAAGAGCAGGGTCTCTTTCAGGTAAAAACAAGGCCCTTTCTACGGAGAAACTTAAGAAAACAGCGGAAGCCCTTTTAAGCATTTCCAAGTCAAGCGGTGTTCCGCATTATAAGGCGCTCCGCTGGGCGGGCGGCACTGATGAAAGCTTGAATAAGAGAGTAACTTTCGCTGTTGAGACTGAGAATGGCATTCAGGTCGCGGTTTCGACTTACGGGCCGCAATCCCTGAGTATGCACTTCCCAGCGGGAAAAGTGAATCTTTATGTTGGAAATACATCAAGTTACGATGATATCCACAGCATAAAGGAAATCAATGAAATGACTAAAAATAAAATCCCTCTTGTTGCCGTTGAGCCGCGCGGTTTGGGACAGTCACTGTCCACGACATGTGGCTCGACTGAGTTTTTTGAGCCTTACGGAGCTGATTATCTTTATGCCTCGACAGCCGAAATGCTCGGAGAAAGCTATCTCGGAAGAAGAGTTTACGATGTTATGAGGGTAATGGACTGTCTGAAGGGCAATGGAGTGGAAGATATTGAACTCATAGGCAGAGGACTGGGTTCGATAATTGTGGTTTTTGCCGCGCTTCTCCACAAGTCCGGGCCTCAAGTCAAAATCATAAATTATCTCCCGAGTTACCGGCTTATAGCTGAAAGTCCGGTTTACAAATGGCCTTTGTCATCTCTCTTAAGAGGTGTCCTGAAGCACTTTGATCTTCCTGATGTTTACAAGGCTCTCGGCAGAAAACTTACTAAGGAAAATCCCTGGGGCCCTGACATGCAGCTGTTGAAATAGTTCAGTTTTTAAAGGCATTCGATTTTTAAGATAATGAAGGGATGCGAAGCATCCACTTGGTGCAGGTCTCTGACCTGCACCACTATAAATGGACTTTGTTCCCTTGGCAAATTTAAATAAAATCGTTATAAAATATAACTCTAAATCCACTTTTTCAGTTGTATGGGATGGTAATCAAAAAATTTGTCAAGCAATTTTAACGGGGTATCGTCCACGAGGAGCATTTCCCTGTGCCTCCTGGTGACAAATTTTTCCGATACCATATGGTCTAGAAAATCAAGGAGCTTGTCATAATAATTGCAGACATTCAGGAGCCCGCATGGTTTTTGATGAAGGCCGAGTTGTGTCCATGTGAGTATCTCGAAAAATTCATCCAGCGTGCCTATTCCGCCGGGCAACGCTATGAAGGCGTCTGATATCTCATACATCAGTGCTTTTCTTGAATGCATGTTGTCAACGACATGGAGTTTCGAAAGTCCTTCATGCGCGACCTCTTTAAGTTTCAATGCCTCAGGTATTACGCCGATTACTTCGCCGCCATTTTTCAGCACGGAATCGGCTATCCTGCCCATCACCCCTATTTTAGCGCCGCCATAAACAAGGCCTATTTTCCGTTTTGTCAGTTCCAGTCCCAGTTCTTCGGCTTTTTTCGTGTACTGAGCGTTTGCCCCCGGGCTTGACCCGCAGAAAACACAAACTTTTTTAATTTCCATAATCAACCTCATCTATCCCGTCAGCGGTTTGATTTAAGATAGGGGTGTAATTATATTTTGCATAATGAATATGAAAAAAAATATCCCGGATAATCACTGGGTTTTCAAAAGCGTTACGGCGGCGCTTATAATTTTTTTTGCGCTGATTTTCTTTTATCCCGTTATTTTCGAGGGAATGAGTTTTTACCCCTTTGACAGCTTATTTATTTATCCGCCCTGGATGTATCTGAAATCCTGTTTCCGTCCGCACAACATACTCATACTTGACGCGATAAATGATTTTTATCCATCGGCCCTTTTTCAGAAATCCTGCTGGACTGAGGGCATATTTCCGCTATGGAATAATTTCAGCTTAGGAGGAATGCTAGCGAGTACACACACTTACATGTCACCGATAATACTTCCGATACTCTGCCTGTTACCGGTGTCTTACGCACATGACCTGCTGCTTTTCATGCATCTTGCCGCCGCAGGGCTTTTTACATATCTGTATCTCCGGCAGATAGGACTGGAAAACACCGCCTCTCTCTGTGGGGCCGCCGCCTGGATGTTCAACGGTTTTGTGATGACATGGTTTGAATTTGAACATATTCCGTTTATGGCGGCACTGCTCCCGGCCTCGCTGTTCTGCGTGGAAAAACATATCAGAAGCAATTCGATGATGAGCCGTCTGACACTGGCCGCGATTATCGGGTTGCTTTTCGGAATATCATTTGCCCATGTTCTCTATTATCAGCTGATTTTTACGGGCGTCTATATAATGTTCAGAGTTCTTTCCGTTGAGAAAGAAAATTTGAGAAAGAAAATTTTCAGGCCGACGCTTAAAAAGTTTCTGAGTTTCTGCGCGGCATTCATAATCGCGTTCATAGTTTCGGCCAGTTTTTTCACATTGCACTTCAGTCATTACCAGGAAAGACAGAGAGCCAGTTTCAACTTCAGTGAAATTTATGATAAGACCGGACAGCTCTGTCTCAAATCGCTGCTGACGATGATTTATCCGAACTTTTACGGCACACCATGCATAAGCATGTCTTTCATTCCGACATCCGCACCGGGGAAAAATCCATATAATAATTATCATGAGCTTTGTGTTTACTGTGGAATAGCCGTCCTGCTTTTTGCCGCGTGTTCGCTTTTCCGCATCCGTGAGAAGTCATATACATTTTTTTATTTTTTTACTGCGATAACCGTACTGGCTATGGCTATGGGAACTTTGCTCTACTATCCGTTTACGCTGCTGCCCGGCTTGAATATTTCCAGTCCTACGAGGGTACTTTATATATTCGGATTTGCCATTGCCATGCTTTCGGCGCTGGGGGCCGACGCGCTTCTCAAAAATAATTTTCATAAACGCATTTTTCCGTTTTTATGCATCTGGGTTATCGCGCTGTTTGCTCTCTCGGCGGCGCTTGCAATGCAGACTGTTCCGGGAGTGAATTTTTTTCTGAATTCAACATCATTTGCCGGGAAAGAAAACCTTTTCGAAAATATATCGTCTTTTTATTCTTTTAAATCTCCGGTGATATTGCTTCCTCTCGCAATACTGTTTATTTCGACCCTGCTCATAACAGGCATTATTTATGTAAAAAAGGACAGCTCCAGAAAACTTCTCATGATTATATGCGGGCTTCTGATATTTTATGATCTTATATCTTTTGGGTGGTCTTATAACTCCATTACGCCGCGTTCCTATGAATATCCATTGATGCCGTCTTTCGAGTTGCTTCAGAAGGATATATCCAAATTCAGGGTGGCCCCGTTCGGTTATTTCATGCTGAATACTTTCATACCATTCGGCATTGAGGAAATCGGCGGTTATTATCCGGTTTACTCCAAACGCTATGCCGAATACATACATCTTTCTCAAAATCCAGAAGTGCCCAGACCGGAAGCTTTCGGTAACAGTTTATGGTTTAATAAATTCGATTCTCCTCTTATTGACCTGATAAATACGAAGTATGTTCTTGAGCCGCTGAACCGCAGGTTTCCCGAAACTGAAAAAATGGAACTCGTCTATCAGGGGGAGATAAAGATTTACCGGAACAGGAGCGTATTTCCCAGAATATTTTTTGTCCCTTCGTATCTTTTTTGTCCAGGCCGTGATGAGGCTTACAAAGCGCTGGGTTCATTTTCGAGAATGGATTTTCAGAAAAAAGTCATATTGGAAGATATGCCGTCTTCTGAATTCAAATTGCTTTCGAGGGAGCTTGAAAATGACTTTTACAAACAGCGCATTGAGATAAAATCATACAGGGGCAATGAAATAATTTTTTCCAGCCATACCGATAAAGATGGGTTTGTGATTGTCGCTGATAACTATGCTGACGGATGGAGAGTGTCTGTTGACGGGAAAGAAGAAAAAATTCTGCGGGCTAATTACATAATGAGAGCTGTGCCGGTAAAAGCGGGCAGCCGCGAAATAAGAATGTATTTCCGTCCTGCTCTGATGCTGGCCGGGATATGGGTTTCGATATGTGGATGGGCAATTCTGCTTGTCTCAATATGCGCGGTTGCCGTTTACGGCTTGGTTTTGAGGATGAAAAGATAACCGGGTATCATGGTATCTTTTGCTTTTCTGATATCGGTTTCCGCCATTTTCTCAATGATAAAGCCGTTTGCCTCCGCAAGTTGCCGAATGTATATCAATGACTGCGCATAGCGTCCGGTAGGCCTCAGAACGCAATTCTCGTCTTCCGATTTTTCCACTGAAAAAACAAGGTGCGCACCGTCAGCGGACACTTTTTTAACGGCGCTGAAAATATCCTCAAGGAAACCGACATATATGAATACGTCCGCGGCTATGAAAAGGTCATATTTTTCATCAGTGGATGAAAGGAATTTTATAATATTATCGTTTATGAGGTTATCGTAAATTTTTTTGGTTTCAGCCGTATCAATCATCTTCTTTGATATATCTATTCCGGTAAGTTTTTCAGAAAGAGAGCGGAAGGCCTCTCCTGAAAGTCCCGTCCCGCAGCCCATGTCCAGAGCATTGTGGAATATCCTGTTTTCAGTTGAAATGCTATCCAGGAGTTTTCTCAAATCAAAGGGGACTTGATAATTAAGGCCCTCAGTAAGGTGCTTCTCAAAGTTTGCCGAATATTCGTTGAAGAGGTCCACAAGATATTTTTCAGGCGCTGTTTTAGTAGTGTCGCCTTTGAGTGAAGCGGCAAGATGTCCTGCTGAAGCGTGTGAAGGGTCGAGTTCGATAACCCGTTCAAAAAAAAGAAGGGCTTCTTCATAATTTCCAGAGTTCTGAAATAGGGAGCCTAAATTATATAAAGCATTAACGTGTTTCTGATTTATCGTAACTGTGTGCTGATACGAAAGAAAGGCTTTCTCCAATTTTCCCTGAAGTTTGAAAACGCTTCCCATATTGCAGTATGCGTCGGCATTTTGCGGGTCGGCCGCGACAGCTTTTTCGTAGAGTTCCAACGCCTCATCCAGGCGGCCTTTCTCCCGGCATATATTGCCATAGTTGAAAAAAGCCTTTGAATGGTCGGGTTCCAGTTCGATTGT
Source organism: Lentisphaerae bacterium GWF2_44_16 (assembly GCA_001803225.1). Taxonomy (GTDB): domain Bacteria; phylum Verrucomicrobiota; class Lentisphaeria; order Victivallales; family GWF2-45-14; genus GWF2-44-16. The sequence continues at coordinate 25,437 of MHBF01000093.1, forward strand.
CTGGCGATAAAACGCGGCGGCTTCCTCATAAGTTCCCATTTCTGAGAGAATATTCGCCGCACTGAATAAAACCTCCGCGTCCATGGGATAGAGTTTTATTGATGATTGATAGGCCTTCAATGCTTCTTCTCTTTTCCCGGTCAGTTCGAGAACATTTCCCAGATTCTTCCATGATTTTTCATTGTTCGGGTTTATCATCAGGGATTGACGGAAAGCGACGACGGCGCTTTCATTATCTCCCGACGCCTGGAGCGCGTTGCCAAGATTATAATAAAAATCGTCCCGTGTTTTGTTTCTGGCGATTGCGTCCCGGAACATCTTAACTGCCTTCTGGTCATTGCCTTTTTCGTAGGCGACAAGGCCGACAAGGTTGTAAAGATCTCCGTTTTCGGGATCAAACCTCAATGCTTTACTGTAAAAACGTTCTGCCTCATCAAGCTTTCCGGCCCTGTGAAGTTCCAGCCCTTTTTTCATGTTGTTTATGAAATCGCTCAAAACATATTCTCCGTGTTTCCTTAAGATACACCGGGAAAGCAGGATTTTCATGTTCTGAATACGGCTATATATTCCTGATTTCCCTTGGGGCCTTTTATAGGAGAAGGGATAATATCCTTTTTAATCCATGAAAGCTCCTTTTCACAGAAAACAGAGACTTTCTCAATACATTTATCTATAACATTTTGCTCCCTGACAACGCCGCCTTTTTCAATCTCGTTTTTACTGGCCTCAAATTGGGGTTTTATCAGTATAAAAGCCCATGCCTCTTTTTTCAGAAAGGCGCTTACCGCTGGAAGGACGGCGGTAACTGAGATGAAAGACAGGTCCATCGTGATGACATCGACTTTTTCGGGAATGAAATTTTCTTTAAGCAGTCTTGCGTTTGTCTGTTCATGGACGACAACTCTTTCATCGCTGCGGATTTTAAGATGAAGCTGTCCTCGTCCGCTGTCAACAGTATAAACCCTGCGAGTATTGTGTTGAAGCATAAGGTCAGTGAAGCCCCCGGTGGAAGCTCCGACATCCAGAGCGATGAGTCCGCTCATATCCGGGAGGTATTTGTCTATCGCGGGCAGAAGCTTGTAAGCTCCTCTGCTGACGTATTGACTGTCTTCGGCAACGATAAATTCCGTGTCGGCGGGATAGAGTTCTGAAGTTTTTCTGACGAGGTGGTCTTTCCCTATTCTAACTTTCCCCGAAAGTATCAACTTCGCGGCTTCTTCACGGGAACTGCAGGACCCGGCCCTTTCCAAAAGAATATCAGCCCGTTCTTTTTTTTCACTTTTTTTCATGGGTTTTTCATCGGCAGAAACCCCACATAGACGGGTTCGCCTGCTGTGATAATTCGTCCGGTGAATTCAAGCAGTCCGGAATTCTGATCGATTTTGAATAACGCAAGATTGTCAGAAGCCTGATTTGCGACAAGACAGTAACGGCCTGTCGGATCGATATTGAAATGACGGGGAGTTTTAATATGTTCGCTCTGGAAACCCGGAGATGTGAGAGTTCCATCCTTGTTTACCGTGAAAACGGCGAGAGAGTCATGTCCCCTGTTGGAAGCATAGAGGAATTTGCCGTTCGGGTGCAGGCGGACTTCGGCGCACCATGTCGTGCCTTTGAAATCAGGAGGGCATGTTGAAATGTTCTGAACTATGGTCAAAGCCCCTGTGGAGGGATTGCGGGATAGGACAGTAACTGTTGAATCAAGTTCGTTAATCACATATGCGGTTTTGCCATCGGGATTGAATGTCATATGGCGGGGGCCGGAAGCGTCTTTCAGGACGGCTTCCGGGGGAACTGCCGGTTTTAATTTGACGGACGCCGAATCCAAGTTGTAAATCAATATCTTATCAAGACCAAGGTCTGCCGCATAAATGTGTTTTCCATCCGGGGACGGATTTATGCTGTGAGCATGCGGGCCTGCCTGTCTGCGGGGATCGGTACCGCGTCCTTCGTGTTGTATTATGCAGGACGGTTCATGTGCCGGAATTCCATCGGCGCCTACGGGGATTAGAGCCACGCTGCCGCTGCCGTAATTGGCAGTCAGCAGATTGCGTCCGTCGGAAGTCATGATGAGATGGCATGGGCCATTGCCGCCCGAAAGGGATTCTCCGATGAAACGCAGTTTCTTATCTTTCTGTATTTCGAAGGCCCGTATTTTGCCGGGATTGCCCCCTGCGGTCGCATAGACAAATCTGCCGTCCGGACTGAATGCCAAAAAACTAGGGTCAGGAGTTTCAGCGGCAAGTTCAGGTTCCGAAAGTGTGCCGGAGTCCGCGTCAAAAGACGCATGATAAATTCCCTTTGATGGTGAATTTTTCGTATAAGTCCCGATATAGACGTCGAAATTCTGAGCTGAAAGAGCTTGGGAAGTCATAATAAATAAAACCGTTTTTAATAATTTTGACATGTTTAATTTTTTCGTCAATTGTTCTGATACTGATATTACTTAAGAGCTCCTTATCGCTAAAGTCAAATAGACTGGAGAGTTGAAAAACAAGAATCTGGCTTCATTAACTTATTATAATCAACTGCTGAAACGATGGCGGAAACAATGCCCACCTGCCTGATTTTATTGCGAAAATCTCTTGATTTTAGTCATAATTCAGCTATTTTCAAAGGCATTCAGAACTTATAGAGGACGGTTTTTTTATGTCGTTTGTTATTTTTAATGAACATGGCGAGAAGAAAAGGGTTGAGCTTTTCAAGGACAAAACCCTGAGCATAGGGAGAAGCAAAACCTGTGATATATCTTTTTCAGGAAATGAAAAAGTAAGCCGCAATCATTGTGCATTGTTTTTCAATGTCGCTAATTCCTGTTTTATGGTTAAAGACCTTAATTCTACGAACGGTACTTTCCTCAACAGCAGAAAAATCGATGGGGAAGCCATTCTCAAGGAAGGGGACAAGTTAGGCGTAGGGAACATGCTCATAACTTATCACAGCGAGGAAACTTCTGAAACCCAGAAGCTTATAAAGGTAAAGGAAGTAAAACCTTTTGCGGTGGAAAATCTTGCGGAGGCCGAACTTACTCAGACGTCGGAACTGGAAGATAAAAAACTGGAAACGCAGTTTTCCAGAATGCGCATGGGCAGTTACAACCTCCTTCAGGGTGATACCGTGCAGGGATATGAAATAATCCGTAAATTCGGAGAAGGAAATCTGGCGGCGGAATATCTTGTGCGCGAAGAAGGGCTTGAAGACATTATAGCGCTCAAAATATTCAAAAAGGAATTTCAGGAAAAACCTGAAGCACTACTTGCCTTTGATAAAATTTTTGAAAAAATAAAGTTTTCCCATCCTTCTTTAGTGCAATACCAGAGAAAAGGCCTTTATGAAGGTTGCTGTTTTTATACTCTGGACTATATGTCCAACGGTAATTTAGGCACAAGGATTATAAACAGTGCCCCCTTCAAGGAGCTTCAGGCCCTTGAAATAACAATCGCCATCGCCATTGGACTCGGCGCTCTTTACGAAAAGAAAAAAGTAATCCATGGAAACCTGAAGCCTTCAAATATTCTTTATAATTCTGAAGACAGTATAATGATAAGTGATTACGGCTTCGCGGAATGGATGTCTGAATATCTTCTTGACGGAGCTCCCGCGATTTCTCCGTGGTATATGAGCCCGGAGTCTGTTTCAGGACACAAACTGGATTGGTCTTCTGATCTTTATTCGCTGGGAGTAATCTTTTTTCAGATGCTCACGGGCGTTCTGCCTTTACACTCTGCTAATTCTGATGAAATACTGAAAATGCACCGTGAGGAAAGCTTCCCTGCTCCCGACGAGCGCAATCCCAATGTTAAAATTTCTGAAAAAAGCATCCAGATGCTTTCGGTAATGACCAATAAGCAGTCCTCTGAAAGATATCCTTCATGGAATTACTTTATCAAAACGGCTCAGGCCATCCTTGATGAAATGGAAAAAAAGGAAGCTGAAATCAAAAAATCCGAGGATTCTTCTCCGGATAATAAAAATTCCGGCCCCGATTCAGGATATAAACACAAATTCAGTTTTTTTAAAGGAAAGAAAAATCTATGAGCAAACTAAATGTTCCTCCTGAGAATCATGTGAAGGCACTTGACGGGCAGGGTTGGGTTGGACTGATAGACCATCTGGGCTCTGAAACAACTATCGTCAATGCCGCCCGGGTTTCCTTCGGCAGGCTGAAGGATAACATGGATGAAAGAGATGTAATCCTTCTTAATTATCTTATAGAAAATAAACATACAAGCCCTCTTGAACACGTAGTTTTCACTTTCAGCGTACATTGCCCTCTTTTCGTGCGCGGACAGTGGCACAGGCACCGTACATGGTCATATAATGAAATATCGCGCAGGTATACCGAAATAGACATGGAGTTTTATACACCTCCAAAACTGAGAAAACAGGCTGAAAGCAATCGACAGGCTTCAATCTCTTCCCCTGATTTTCAGGACGGTGAACTGATTAAAAAAATAGAGGCGTTCAATAAAAAATCTCTTGACTTTTACGAAGAGCTTCTGGCTTCAGGCGTCTGCCGCGAACAAGCCCGCGGCATTCTCCCTCAGAACATGATGGTTACTTTCTGGGGTACCGTTAATCTGGGAAATCTCCTGCATTTCCTGGAACTTCGTGACAGTGAACATGCGCAGTGGGAAATACGCGAATACGCCATTGCCATCAAAAAACTTATCAAACCTTTCATTCCGAATGTGGCAAAATATTTTCAATCGAAAGGGCAGGAATGGTGAAGAAAAACGCGTCCTTTCCAGTAATTGCGCTCACTATGGGCGACCCAGCCGGCATAGGTCCTGAAATAGCGGTGCGCGCCGCCAATGACCCCGAAATAAAAAAACTGTCCAGAATAATAATATACGGCTGTCCGGACATCATAGAGGAAGCCTCAAAAAAATTCTGTGAAGGTAAAATGCCTGAAATCGTCAGCACCGGCGATTTGAAATTTTCTGAAATTACCATTGGTAAAGAAGATCCCAAATGTGGCATTTGCGCCAGAAAAGCCGTTATCAAAGCCGTCAAGGACACCCTTGCCGGGACCGTTGACGCCATCGTAACTTCCCCTGTCAATAAGGCATCAATCAATATTGCCGGAATCCCCTTTACCGGACATACCGAACTTATCGCCGATCTCTGCAAAACAAAAAATTACGCGATGATGCAGTCCGCAGGAAAACTCAGGGTAGCCTTTGTAACCACTCATATTTCCCTAAAGGAAGTATGCTCCAATGTTACCGAAGAGCGGATTATCGAAGTCGCCGAACTCCTGTATAACGAAATCAAATCCGAAAATATAGCTCATCCCAAGTTGGCCGCCGCCGCGCTTAATCCTCATGCCGGTGAAAACGGTTATATGGGTGATGAAGACAAAAAAACAGTCAGGCCGGCGCTGGAAAAACTTCACAAAATGGGGGTCAATATCGAAGGGCCGTTCCCGCCGGATACACTTTTCATCGAGAAGACACGCGATAAATTTGACGGCATTCTCTGCATGTACCACGATCAGGGACATATCCCTTTCAAGATGCTCGCCTTTGACAAAGGCGTCAATACAACTCTGGGACTTCCGATAATAAGGACAAGCCCCGACCACGGCACAGCCTTTGAAATAGCATGGAAAGGCGTCGCCCATACCGGAAGTCTTTTCGAAGCCATAAGACTTGCCGCAAAAAGAGTTAAAAAAATAAAATCATGAAAAAAGCGAACAGCTCGAATATTGAAAAGGATTTAAAGTACCTTACTGAAAAAATAGGCGTCCGCCTTGCGGGATCGAAAAACGAAAGGCTCGCCGCTGAATATATCGCGGAGGAATTCAGGAAAACAGGCGCTTCCGTAAAAATAGAAGAATTCCCCGTCAGCGAAAGAGCAGTTACCGAAGAAAAACTTCAGGTGAAAACAGGTGGTAAATGGAAAGAATTCCCCTGTTCGCTTTTCGGCTCATCTCCGGGAACGGACGGAAAAACTATTGAAGCGCCTCTTGTTTTTTTCGAGGCCGCCGTCGATTATCAGCGCAAAGACTTATCCTATCTCAAAGGCAAGGCTGTTCTTCATTTGGGATGTCATATAGAGAATGCCGGAAATTACAAAAGACTGATGGACGTGAAGCCGGCTTTCCTGCTTTTTGTGGATATCCGTTATCCCGGAGTCCTCCCTCTGGCTGACGGCCTCTTTCCCGGCTATGTCGCCGAAATGGGGGCAAAACCTACGGTGAATGTCGCCTATATGGACGCATGGAACTGGAAAAAAGAAGGCGCTTCAGCAGCGAAGCTCAAAGTAAGCGGAGGTTCCAGAAAAAGCCTTTCCACAAACGTTATAGCGGAATTTACGGGAACAGATGACGGGATTATTTTTACAGGTTCGCACCATGACACGCAGGCGGGAACGCCGGGCGCGGATGACAACGGCTCCGGTGTAGTTTACATGCTTGAGCTTGCCAGGATACTGAGCGGAAAGAAATTAAAACGCAGTGTCCGTCTGATGGCTTTCGGAGCTGAAGAACAATTGTCTGTAGGCAGTGCGGCTTATGTAAGAAAACATCGCGGTGAAATTGAAAAAAACGGCGTATTCATGTTCAATGTTGACAGTGCCGCGTCATTGCTGGGCTGGACTGAAATCAACTTTAATGGGCCGGAAAAGCTTGAAAAAATACTGGTATCTTACTTTCAGCGGCAGGATATTTATTTTTCCCTGACCCGCAATATAATCCCTTATACCGACCAGTTCCCTTTCGCCGTATGCGGTGTGCCGGGACTGTGGCTTTCAAGGAGAAACTGTACGGCAGGGCGTTTTTTCCATCACCGCCGCGATGAAAAGATGGACAAGGTTTCGCCGGAAATACTTTCACGTCTCGTAAACGCGGGCGCGGAATTTATTTTTGATATTGGAAATGTTGCGAAACTGCCTTTCAAGCCCGAAATCCCATCGGAACTGAGACAGGAGATACAGAAAGGCTGGAAAGATTATTTCGGCGGCTGGAAGGGCCTGAAAATTAAATAAGCGGTTTCCCGTCGCTTTTAAATTTTATCCCCATCATGGACGCTATCGTCGGAGCAAAATCTATTATTTCACCGTAATTGATTTTTTCCCCGTGATATTTTCGCGGGAGTTTTCCTCCGCTTACCATGAAAGTTACTCTCCTGGCGCAATCTGATTTTGTCTTTGAGGCTTTATTTTTTTTGAAATCCCACACATAACAGTCATACGGGTCCTGATGGTTGCTGCAATAGTTCTGCAAATCTTTTTCAGGAATGCCTCTTTTTCTGCCTTCCTTTACCGCGACATCACATCCGTAATGGCAGCCATGGTCGGAGCCTATGAAAAGATATGTTTCATCCCACCATCCTTTTTCCTGAAGGAATTTTTTGACGAGCCATAAATATTTGTCCAGTTCAATTATGGAGTGGTGTTTGTCTTCTGTGTATTTCGCGTCTTTTTTATAAAGCGGACAGTTGCCGGTCTTGTCATATTGCGCCAGATAAAGCAATGCCATATTCCAGTCGGGATTTTCCAGCATCCATTTGAAACAGTGTTGAGAAGTGAGGAGGTCTGAATAATATGAGCCCCATCCCATTGTGCAGTCGGGAGCTTTCCACCAGCCGCTCTGCATCCATGCGTCGGAACCGAAACCGGCGACTTTGCCTTCCGGAAAACTTTTCTTGCATGCTGAAAGTATTGTTTCGCAATCCGCGCCTTCAAGCATTTTCCAATAGGGGTCAACTCCGGGCACCGATTTACTTTTATATGTTCCCGAGGCCAGATATTTCTGACCGTGCGGGGTATTGCATGTCCCCTTATTCCATGCGTGCACGAAAACGCCTTTATCAATGGTGTCCTTGAACGCCGGGAGTAATCCGGCTTCTGAATAGTCCAGAACATTTACCGGAGGAAGCTTTGTCGCGGGAGCTATGCTGTCCTTGACCCAATGTCCGGCCAGCATGTCCAGTATCAGAATAAACGCGCGCTGTTTCTTCATAAAAAAAACTTTCTGTTTATATTGTTCTCATCATATTATAAAAATCCGCGTCATTGGAAGCGGGCAGTTTACCCTCTCCAGATATTTTGCCGAAGATTGTTTCGAATAAAGCCTGCAGCACAAATTCATTGCTGCTGTACGAAAAAACAATAGTGTCGGCAAAAGGCAGTTGGTAAAGCGCAAACGGATTAACAGCGATAATTACGAGCGAGGGGTTTGTTTTCTTTATCTCTTTCAGTAATTCAATCTGTGAACTGTTCAGAGTCCCTATCTGTCCTGAACTGAGCTTGAAAGACGTATCGAATATTACAGCCGAAGCTTCCCTGACGGAATTCAGGATGCTTTCCCTGCTGACTGAATTCAGTTCATAAGGGACATTCAGGACTTCAGTGTTTTTGTGCTGTGCCTTCAGAATCTCCTCAATCTTATTTTCCCTGTGATGAACCCCTATATCCATTTTTTCCGTTTTTTCCGGTAACAGCAACATAAGGGGTTTGACAGAATCTTTTATTTTTCTTAAAGGAAGAATTCCCCTGTCGTTTTTTTCAATTCTGATGCTTGCTCTCGCGATTTTTTTTGCCAGTTCCTCATGTTCCTTCAAATCCGGCATTCTGTTTTTATCCGGAAGCGGATTGAAGAGGCCGTATTTGAATTTCAGGTTCAGAATTTTTTCTATTCTCTCGTCCAAGATGCTTTCCCTGATTTTATCTTTTTTAAGCCCGTTCATGACTGCGAAAAGGGATTTTTCATAATCGTTTTCAGTCAGGACTATGTCATGTCCGGCAAGAATTGCTTTTACTACGGAGTCTTCCACGGAAAAGGCTTTTTTAATGGGGCCCATTTCAAGGCAGTCTGTTATAATAATGCCCTTGAAACCGAGTTTGTTTTTGAGGAGACTGCTTACGATTTCATGTGAGAATGTAACGAGGTTTTCTTTGTCGTATGACGGATAAACGGCGTGATTTGTCATTATGGTTTCGACGCCCGCCCTGATGCTGTTTTCGAAGGACACGAGTTCACAGTTTTCCATTTCCTCTCTTGAGCGCCTGATTATTTCGGCGCTGAAGTGAGAGTTCATGCACGAGTGTCCCTGTCCGGGAAAATGTTTTGCGGTCGCTATCAGGCCGTTTTCCTGATAACCCTTTATGGTCATGAGAGCGAATTTGCTGACAATTTCCGGGTCGATGCCGTAAGAACGTATGTTAGTGGACGGATTTAAAGGATTGGTATTGATATCAACGACGGGCGAATATGACCATGAGAGGCCAACGTATTTTGCCTCCTTTGCGGTCGCGGCCGCCGCCTGATATGCAAGCGCGGGATCTCCGCTTGCCGCGAGCCCTATCGAGGTAGTAAACTCGGTAGCTTCCTGGAGCATGACCATTCCGAATCCGCATTCCGTATCTGACGTTATGAAAGGCGGCACTTTTGATTTGGCGCGAAACTCCTCAATCATCACTCTGGACTCTTCAATGCCCTTGTAATCCCAGATGCTGAGATGGAGACCTCCCCAGCCTTTTTTGACGCAGTAATCCGAGATTTCCTTTTTGCCGAAACGGAACGAGATTAATATCTGTGCCGCTTTTTCTTCGAGTGAAAGTTTGATATTTTTCAATTGTTTATTCACTTGTGAATACCTTTTATTTAAAAATGTTTTTCAGATTGCCTGTAGTTTTACGTGCTTTCAATCCCACGGGGACTATTATGTGCTGTTGCGGAATATTCTCAGCCGGATGCGCGAGAATTTCAGTGATTATTTCAGCTGATTTTTCTCCGATGCTTATAGTGTCCTGAGCTATTGTAGTAAGTTCCACGCCCCATTGTGACGCGAGTTCTATATCGTCAAAACCGCATATTCCGATTTGTCCCGGTACATTTATTCCAAGTTCTCTCAGTCCCTTCAAAAGCCCTATCGCCATTGAGTCGCCGATTGCGAATATCCCGCAAGGTTCATCCTTGGATAAACGCGCGATTTCGGGCGCCGCCTTGTAACCGTCCAGCATATAGCCGTTGTCAGGGTCTTCATTTGATACTTCAAGAATCATGGAATTGTCGAAAGATATCCCAAACTGGAGAAGCGCCAGTTTGAAACCTTTCAGTCTTTCCCTGACTGTTTCCTTTTCAATATTTTCTTTGCAGATGAGCATTGTGATTTTTTTATAACCGCATTCCGCAAGGTGTTTTCCGGCGAAAAAACCGCCTGTGCAGTCATCAGGGATTACATAATTTGTCTGAGCGGTCAATTGATTAATGATGGTATTTGAAACAAGGACAAGGGGTACTTCGCTTTCAAAAATATTCTTAATGCCAACTGAATATTCGGAATTTACTTCCGCCGGCGAAATTATGAAGCCGTCAACTTCGTCGGCGAATCTTCTTATGTATTCGTTTTCTTTTTCAGCACTGCCTCTGCTGTTACAGAGGATAATTCCGTAATCTTTTTCTGAAGCGTAATTCTCGATGCCCCTGATTATTTTTGAATAATAAGGATTGTCGGAATGATAAACGATCACGGCGATTTTTTTATTTTTGCGTGCGCTTAATGAAGGCGCCACGAATGTGCCGCTACCCTGTCTCCTGATGATGAAACCCTGATTTATCAGTGCGTTCAAGGCCTTGAGAAGCGTATGCTTGCTGACTTTGAACTCCTTAACCAGGTCATTTTCGGAAGGCATTTTTTCATCCGCCGTGTATGTGCCTTTTATGATTCGGCGCTTGATTATTTCAGTAATCCGCCTGTGTTGTGCCGTATTGTGCCTGTTGTTCATATTTGTATCTTATGGGTATAAGTTATATATTTTGAGTATATTTTAACGGATAAAAGTGTTTTTGTCAATAACCTTAAATTAAATATGAGCTTTTTTTTACAAAAATATCCGGATTTTATTAAAATTGCTTGCATTTAGTAACGAGTCTGATTATAATATCATTATGCTTGAATAAAGTAAAACTTATACGTATAACTTATATGGAGCTGGAGATGAGAAAGAAAATATACTTTACACTCATTGAGCTCCTGACAGTTGTTTCTATCATACTTATTCTTGCAAGCTTATTACTTCCAGCGCTTGGCAGAACAAGAGCTTATGCATACAGAAATAATTGTGCCAACAATTTAAAACAGCTGGCGACAGGATTGATAATGTATGATTCTGATAATACCCAGTTACCGAGCAGATATGATTACGGTTTTCAGTTAAACCAAAATCCGGTACCATATCTTCCATGCGGACTTATGCTCCTGTTTCCGGATTATATCAAAAACGCCCACACCTTTTATTGTCCCAGTCCTGTAAATTTCAGGAGAAATCCTGCTAACAGGCGCGGTGAATTTTCCTATAATGGTATTGAAGGTACAGGAACATACGGATGGAATTTTGCAATAAGAAGAAATAATTACTGGTTCAGGTGGTGTAATTATACGGTGGACAATGAACCAGGCGCAGGACTTACTCAGATGAAAGCATCCCTTTCCTTCAATCCGTCTCAAAGTTGGCTTATGCTTGACTATTGGGGCTGTATTACATGTCTGCCTCAAGACTATTGGATGCCGCATCCAGATGGCGTAAATATCAGTTTTGTTGATGGTCATGTATCTTTCAAGGCTACAAAAACTCCTGTTACACAGGCATGGACCCCTTCAACGTTTATCCAAAAGGAAATAGGAAATTATTGAAATGGAGGTATTGTGAAACGTTTAGCTTTTCTATTAATTTATCTGACAGTAATACTATTATCTCATGCTGGCGCGGATGATAAAAAACTGCTTTTTCATGTTTCTTTCAATAAGGGGCTTGATGCCGATTTCAGTAGGGGAAACGGTAAAGCCACCTGTAATGATGAAGCATTTACTTTCGTTGAGAGCATTTATGGTAAGGCCGTCAAAATTAATTATCTCAATCTTCTCAGGTATGAAACTGAAAACAACATAAATCCACAACATGGAACTATTGAAATGTGGGTAAAACCTTTAATTTATTCTCAGAATCAGGGAATACCGCAATGTGATTTTTTCTCCGCCGGAGACATGGAAACCATTGAGAATAAACTCTCTGACGGTATACTAAGACAAGTATCTTATAAAGATAAGCTCACAATATTTTCAGGATTTCCTGTTATCAGGAATCCCTATCCGGTAAGGACATATGAAGGACTTTCCGATTTGAATGCCAATCTTGCACTTGAGAATAATAAGACATTTAATCTCCTTGCTCCTCTATCTGTTATAAGCAGGCAATGGACGCATATAGCGTTTTCGTGGGGAAAAACTGAGAAGGACGGTAAAAACATTGGGAAATGTCGTTTATACCGGAATGGCAAACTTGTGGCGGAGCTTCCTTTGCCGGAAAAATGGTCTGACAGTTTCGGAAAGTTTATTTTTATAGGAAAAGGAAATGCCCGTTCCAACGGCATTTTCTTAATTGATGAATTGAAGATATACGATACTGCGCTGGACGCTTCACAGGTAGAAAAATTATATAGCGGTGAATAAACAACTAGGGAGCTTGTCATGTATAAAAAACTGGTCTGTCTGCTTATAGCTTTATTTTTTATTTTCTCTTTCAAAATTTATGCCAAAGAGCAGAATGATGATGTTTTAAATAAAAATGTTTTGTTTTCTCTTTCATTTGATAAAACAGTTGAAGCGCAAACTCAAAACGGGAAAATAAAACCTGAAGTTAATGGAAATATTCAATACGTTGATGGACGGCAGGGAAAAGCAATGCTTTTCACTCCTGATCTGTGGTTGAAATTTTCAGGGCCTGGACTCATAGAAGCTGAGGAGGGGACTGTTCAATTCTGGGTAAAGCCATTGGAGTATAACAGTCAGAAATCATACAGACCTTCTGAATGTACTTTTTTCTCAACCGCATACAGTAATAAATTACCGTGTTTTTCCATCTGGTCATATTACAGGGAAAATGACATTAATCAGGAAAGGGTGCAGGCAAAGTGTTTTCTTCCCGAGGGAGCAAAAACAAAAGATAATATTTCTTTAATAGCCGGCAATAAACTTTCAATAAATAAATGGTCATTGATTACCGTAACATGGAAGAATATTAAGCACGACAGAACCGATGCCAAAATACTTGGCATTTATATCAATGGGAATAAAATAATCTCTGCTAAACCTTTTCCCAGGAAAAATTTTCCTGAAAAACTGGGAAATATTATCTATATAGGGTCCGTAATTTCACAATCTGCCGGAAAATATATCATGGATGAATTTTCTATTTATAAAACATGTCTCAGTGATGCGGAAATATGGAAATATTATTCGGAGTCAGGTAATACTGATAAAGCAGAAACAGTTACAATACCACGAATACAGGCTCCGCCGAAAATTGATGGAAGTTTATCAGAGAACGAATGGGAAAATACCACTCAAATTGGAGAGGCTTTTCTAAATAAAAATATGCTTCTTTCTAAAAAACAGTCACGTGTTTCTCTTTGCTATGATGAAAAAAAAATATATATGAAAGTTGACTCGGAAACTTTTGACGGAGCTTTAAAGGCTGATGCAAATAAGAAAGACGGAGTGATATGGAAAGATGACGTTGTGGAGCTATATATTGTTCCGGTAAGAGGAGAAAAACTTTATTATCAGGTTGGTATAAATTCCAAAGATTATTCAAACGGATTGAAAATATTTTCAAAAACCGGGGGAAAGGATTATGAAAATTGGGATTCCGGAATTAACGCGAAAAGTTCATTTACAGGAGAAGGCAAAACAAAAAGATGGATACTGGAAATAGCTTTGCCTCTGAAAAATATAGGTCTTTCGAATCCTCAAGTTGGGGATGCTATTGGTTTTTCAATTGCAAGGACTTATCAGGAGCCTACCGCATATGGGGGAATTGACTGGGAAATAAAGGATTCTGTCCCGAGTTCTTTTGCCGGATATCATCATTTTGAGAATACCGGAAAATATCCTAAGCTTGTTTTCGGCGGAGCTAATGAGAGAATAAATGTAAAATATGGTAATCTATATTCAGGAGAAATCAAAGCCAGGGTAAATATATCTCATGGCGATAATAAAGATAAACTTGATTACTCATGGAAAATATTTGATTCAGGAAAAACTCTTTTTGAAGACAAGGGAACGCTGAAAAAAAATAAATCGGGAAAATATGAATTCACTATAGATAAAGTTATGCATGTTGATCCCAAAAACAATGGGAGTATTTACAATTTATCGATTGATTTAAATAATGGAACGTTCTTCAATCATACCATACCTTTCAGTTTGAGTTATTCTGATTTCAGTTTTGACTACTTGGTTGAAAGAGATAAAAAAAGGGTACTCGTTGAAATTGATACTGATAATATCGGGACGGAATGCAAGAAGGGTAAAATGAGTGTTTTACTTGAGAACGAAAAGGGGAAAATATACTTTCAGAAAGACATTGATATTAAAAATGACAACTATGAACAGTTATTTATTCCTCTTGATATACTTCCCAACATGAAGAAAATGAAGATGAAAGTTTCTCTGTTATCACCTAATGGAGAGCTTGTCAAAGTATCCGAAAGAGCTTTTCAGAAAATGGAAGATCTGGCTTCTCTTAATAACAAAATAGGAGAGGATGAATGGGTTCCTCCTCCGTTTACAGATATTCAATATGACGCATATAGTATTTCTTGCTGGAACAGGCGTTATGATTTGTCCGGCGCGATGTTTCTTAAACAGGTTCTTATTAATTCGGAAGTGATATTGAACGGGCCTGTTGAATTTATAGCAGTGGACGCGGAGGGCAAAGAATTACATTGGAAGCAGGGCGAAATGAAATATATTTCCCGAAAATGTGATGCCGGAGTTATAGAGGCATCGGGAATGCTTGGCAATATAAAATGTAAAAATACAATGACCTTGGAATTTGATGGTATGCTTAGGGTTGATGCTGAATTATTTGTTGGTGAACAAACTAAGCTCAACAAACTTTATTTGAATATTCCTCTGAAATCTTCTTTTGTTAAATATAAATTTTTCTCTATTGCCGATGAAAATTCAAAAAGAATGTGTTGGCAATGGCAGGACAGAATAGGTAAAGTAGCTGACTATTTCAATTACAGCTTTTGCCCGGAAGTATGGGTGGGGGATGATGATAAGGGGTTTTCCTGGTTTGCTGAGTCAAAAAAAGACTGGCAGCTTGCAGATAACAATAAGGCCATAGAAATAATCCGCAAAAATGATACTGCATATCTGAGAATAAATTATTGTGACACTCCGTCAACTTTTAAAGCTCCCCTGAAATTTACGTTTGGATTACAGGCGACTCCCGTGAGGCCAAGGCCTTCAGACTGGAGATTGCAGCGGTCGATTGGAACTACCGATTCCTGCAATGCCAGCTATTACGGTCAGAACATTAAAATTATTGGCTGGGGAGCCAACGGAAAACCTCCTCCTCCTGAAAAAAGAGCGGAAATATTGCGTCAAAAAGATCCATTAGATCGTTTGTCGGCATGGTCGGATTGGCCTGTTATAATAAATCCTGTCAGAATAAGGCAACTCTATGAAATAGCATCAGAAAATATTGCGTCAAAACCCATATTGGCTGCTGCGGTGGAAAAACCGGCTGAGAAAATTGCTCTTTTTTATATGCCCCGCGTAGGCAATTTAAATGTTCCTTCCAATAAATACTATTTCCAGAAATGGTATAATGAGCCACCTACTGGTCGTGTCCCAAGTATTAAAGAGGAACAGTGGAACAGAGGTGTATTTCATGTTTTTAATGCTTGTCCTTCGACTGATTACAGAAACTTCATGATAGAGGAAATGCGTAATACACTTGATAAGTTTCCGGAACTAAAAGGACTTTATTTTGATGGTGCATTTCCTTGTGGATGTAGAAACACTTTGCATGGATGCGGCTACTATGAAAATGGCAAATTGTGTTATTCAGCTCCTATATGGGGAAACAGGGATTTTTTCAAGAGGCTCTATAAAATGCTTAAAAAGAGAGGTGCTGATAATATATTCTTTGGTCATGTTTCATCCACACGTTTTATTTCAGAAACAGGTTTCTTTGATATAATATTTGAGGGAGAGCATCTTTGTTCTGATTTACCTAAATATGAAGGGGATTATATAGATACTGTTCCTCTTGATGTCTGGCGTGCCGAATATACGGGGCGGCAAGTAGGCAATATTCCAATCCTTCTATGCGAAGCTAAACGCATTTTTGGCGGATATGGAGCGAAAGGAATTGCTGATAATCCTGCTTTTATAAAGAAATTCAGGTCCTATTTGGCGATGACCCTGATACATGATATTTTGCCTCAGGAACGGGTACTTCTTGATGAGATACAGTCTTACTATATTAATCTTGACTCTTTTGGGCACTGGAATGCCGAATTTCTGCCTTATTGGAACAATCAGAAATACGTTTCAGCTGATTCGGATGAAATAAAGATATCTTTATACAGGAAAAAAGGCAGAATACTCCTTTGTATGGCTAATGTTTCAAAGAAAAAATGGACTGGAAATATAAAGCTTAACTTGTCTGAACTTAATATGTCTAAATCTGTAATCGGTAGAAATTTTGAAGCAAGTAAACCTCTAAGTCTGAAAGATGGAATCTTGAGTAATATTTCAGTGGAGGCGCATGACTTTTCTGTGATTTCTATTTCTGAAATGTAATTATGATTGATTCTTGGTGTTTTTGACCGGTTGAGTTTAAATAGTCAGTTGAAGGTATCTGTTGAAAAGTTCAACTTGAACTGAAAAACTGTGGAAAAAATGGAGTTGGTAAAATGCTAAATAATAGAAATGCTTCTATTTCTGGAAAAGTATATTTTACTCTCTTGGAGCTTCTCATTGTGATATCTGTTATAGCGATATTGGCAAGTATGCTGCTTCCGGCCTTGAAGCATGTTCGGGAAAAAGCCAAGGAAATCAAATGCGCTAATAATGAAAAACAATTTGGACTGGCGTTTAACTTATATGCCGATGATTATGCTGATTATTACCCTGATAACTATCCGATAAGTTCCGGCGGCACTGGGTATTGGCAGGATTTTAAATTTCTTGGTACCTATCTTAAACCCGGTTTAGTATCTGGAAGCAATGTGGATTATTATTTTCCATGTCCATCTGCGACCCCTGCCGAAACATATTACAGCCAACATTGGTTTTATGCTCTTGAAATGGGAGTTAAATTGAAAAAAAGACTTGTGGTGCAACGCCCTTCCTACCGTGGAATATTACTGGATTATCAATGCCGTAGCTTTTATGGCGATATGAATTATTTAGATGAGACGGTAGCAGGTCGTGTAGTTTACCGCCATAGTGGAGGATTGAATATGCTTTTTGCCGACGGGCATATCAATTATTACAAGAAAAATGATTTGTTGACGAATATAGCTACTCTATTCAATAATAATCCATAGTCTTCAAAAAAGTTTAACAGAAAAGGAATATTATTATGCGTACAGGACGCAATAAATGGTTAATGATGTCGCTTGTCGGAATATTATCTGGAATGCTGTTTTCCCTTGAAGGCGCGGACGTAAAAGATAAAAATATGATGCTAAACGGCGGATTTGAAGAGCTTGACTCTAAAAATAATGCAGTATCATGGTCGTTTGGCTGCAGTTTACCCAAAGGCAAAGCGGAAATTACAACGGGAACAGTATATTCCGGTAAAAATTCACTTCATTTGCGCTCTGAAAGTATAAATGAGAAATCTGACTCCACTAAAACCGGTGCGATAAGCGCCAGCAGTGAAATGCTGCCATTACCGCCGGAAGGAACAAAACTTGAATGTTCTGTATGTATAAAACTAAAGGACGTCAAATCGCCAGGCTCATACCATAAAACGAGATTTACGGTCCACTTTTTTGATAAGGACAGAAAACGTATTAAGCATCATGATCTTGTTTGTCTGGATGGTACTTTGGACTGGAGAATTTTCAAGCAGTCGCTTACTGTTCCTTCCGGCGCTGCATTTATGCAGATAGCTTGTTCTTTGACAAACTGTACAGGGGAGGCTTGGTTTGACGACGTTATGGTAACTGTTGATGGAGAATCAGCCAGGAAAGTAACTGAACGGAGGAATTCAATGTCAGCCTTGCCGATGGATTGTCCTATTCTAATTCCGGAACCCTGGCAGATTAAATTCGCTTCATACAGTTTTTCGGTTGAAAAAGTTTTTTTTGAAACTCCGAATGGCGACAGTCGCGCCAATCTGGCGTTGTTAGATGTCCTGAAAGAATATAATCTTGCTGCTGATAAAATGCAGAAAGATAAGAGCTATGATGCAACTGCGTTGTTGATCCTGACAGGAGATAAACAGGATAAGGACCTCGCGGGTATTTTTGAAAAGGATTTTAGAGGTCGTACTTGGAACGAATTAGGTGAACAAGGCTATTTTCTTTCAGTAAAGGAAATTGGACGTAAAGAGGAAAGCAGTGTTGGCGGAGAGATGATAAAAGGGGGCAAAAAGATTGTTTGTATTGGCGCCAATACTGAACAGGGACGTTTCTACGGCATTCAGACTCTCAGGCAGTTGTTGAAAGCTGGAAAAGGAAAGGAATTGCGTGCGGTAAATATAGTTGATAAACCCACACTGTCACGGCGCGGGGCAATCGTTGGACTGCAATGGTTTTCTCAGCGCAAAGAAGCAATAGAACGGATAAGACAGATGAAAATGAATCTAGTATACCATCAGGGTTCATTTCTCAATCTGAAACTGGGATGCGATCAGAAAACGAAAAAAACATTCTGGAGAGAACCTTTTACGTCCCAGGAGCTTGAAATGCTGCGGGAATATCTTGAACTGTGCCGCAGAAATTTCATTGAAGTGTATATTTCATTTGCGCCGCGCGGCCTGCCGCCTACCTGTTATTCCTCCGATGAGGATATAAATATTCTGGTTGGCAAAATGGAAGCATTGTATAAAGTTGGCGTGCGCAATCTGGGTATAAGTTTTGATGATCTGCAGAATATTGAACAGAATAAAGTAATTTGTGAAGCAGACATTAAAAAGTTCGGCGATGATTTCGGTGCGGCGCATCTATATTTTGTCCAGAACGTTTATGATCGATTGAAAAAGAAATGTCCGGAACTTAATTTTATGGTCTTGCCTTATGTTTATGGTTCTTATGTAAACATTCCTGAAAAAGATATGCAATATCTGAAAACTCTAGGGAAACTTTCTCAGGACATTAAAACATGGGTAGTGTGTCTTTATACTTATGATGGTGTGAAAAAAACTCCGGCAATCGCCGGACGCAAGCCGTTCATCTGGGACAACTATTATACAACCGGGGACCTTCCCGCATTTCCGGCCCCAATTGACCGTGCCAGGGAATTAAGCGATGAAAATATCACAGGTTATATTTTTCTTCCGGCTACTCCCAAGCAGGAGGATGCTTCGAAAATTTCCTGGCTGAATGCGGCTGACTATATGTGGTCGCCGCAGCGTTATAATGCTGAAAAAAGTTATAAAACCGCGATAGCTTATGTGGCTGGTAGTGCAGAAGCGGCGGAATTGCTGAAAGAATACAGCGAATTTTCACTGAAAATTGACGACTATAAATTTCCAACTGAGAACCGTGAAACACGGCTGGCATTTCTTGAAAAAACCATGGATCAGTTAAATACTTTCGATCCTAAACTGAAGATTCTTGAGCCAAAACTCGCTACCGCCATGAGGAGCGATACAGGCAAATATCGCAAGGATTTACAGCGTATTATCGACAATCTTAAACAGCGTCCTTATCCGGCAATTATTTATCCTCAGAAAGGTTTCGTTCCGACAAATGAAAATGCGTTGAAGGATTTCATTCCTCTCAGT
This sequence comes from Lentisphaerae bacterium GWF2_44_16, assembly GCA_001803225.1. Classification (GTDB taxonomy): domain Bacteria; phylum Verrucomicrobiota; class Lentisphaeria; order Victivallales; family GWF2-45-14; genus GWF2-44-16. The sequence continues at coordinate 45,201 of MHBF01000093.1, forward strand.
AAGAACGTGAAAAGCATTGAAGCAACTGAAGCATGGCTTACTTATGATCCAAACAAATTATATTTGAAAGTTCTTTGCCGGGAACCGTGCCTGGAAAGGCTGGTGACTCAGAGAAACAATAGGGATAGTAATGTTTTTCAGGATGATTCTATAGAGATTTTTATCATGCCCGATCAGGAAAACGCTTCTGGAGATTTTACTTATTACCATATTGTGATTAATGCTATCGGCACTGTTTATGATGCTAAGCATGTTCATCACCGTTTCAATTATTTACATGAGCAATACAAGGACTGGAACCCTGAACTGGATATTACAACCAGTAAAGAGAAGAACACATGGATTTTGAATCTAGCAATTCCATTTTCAGCATTGGGAATGGCTTCACCACAGCCGGGGCGGAGAATTTTCATGAACCTATGCCGAAATCGGATGACTGGCGGTAAAGGTGAATTGAGCTGTTATGCTTTATTGTTGAAAGGCAAATACCATGATCCTTGGAGTTTTTGGCCGGTTGAGTTTAAATAGTCAGTTAAAGGTATATGTTAAAAAGGTTAACCTGAATTTAAAAGAAACTTTGAACAAAAGTGGAGTCGGAAATATGGCAGAAATTAGAAAGAAAATATACTTTACACTCATTGAGCTCCTCATTGTGATAGCGATTATAGCTGTTCTTGCCGGGATGTTGCTTCCGGCACTTTCAAAAGCAAGGGACAAAACCAGGCAGACAATCTGTCTGGGCAACTTAAAACAAATCTATCTTGCCACGACAAGTTATATTAACGATTCCAATGAATGGTACCCTCCATGTTATTATGACAGCATTAATAATTACTGGCAGTCACTGTTAGTGAACTATGAGTATATTAAAGTTCCGCGTCTCAGCAGTGCGGGAAAACTGGATTCCGTACCGCCCAGCGGACTGCTGGTATGCCCGAGCGAGAAAAATAAAACCTCCGGCGGGGCCAGTGAATGGAACACATGGAAGGGGACTCATTACGGAATGACTAATTACCTGATATGGACTCCACCCCTTGCAAGTGATAAATGGGGAAAGTTTTCCGCGATACCGGCAAGTCTCAGCAGAATATCTTTTTACGGGGATAAAGATCCTTTAAATCAAGCTAATTTCTCCGGTGTCGCCGGAGCTCTTGAGAAGTATAAACATAACAATGGTATGAGTGTTGTTTTCTGTGATGGACATGGAGAATACAAGAAAATGAAAGATGTTCCTCATGAGGAAATAGACCCTGTTTGGTACAGAAATATTTTTTGGGGGCAGCGTAGCTGTATCTCGTATTGGTAAAAATAATTTTATAAAAGGAAGAAACCGGTGGAATCATGTGTGTAAAAACATTCGTAAAAATGAAGATTATCTTTTTGGGCCTCCTTGTTTTTTCTTTCTTTCTGATGGCGGAAGAAATACCCGGCGGCGGAATGGACTTATCTTCAAAATATCTGACAATGCCGTTCGGCAGTTTTAACGGGGAAAATATTTATGATCACCTTGATATCAGGCAGGGAACAATTGAATTCTGGGTAAGACCCATCGCTAATAACAAAGAGAATGGGGAATTGTCCGGTTTCTTTTTCTGGGGTAACGCCAGCAACAGTAATTCGATGTCTATATATTGCGGCAATAAAGGTAATAAGATTTATTTTCAGGTAACAGGGCTTGACCATAAGGCGGTGTATCTCTGCGGACCGGTCTTGAGCGAAAAATCCTGGCATCATATAGCCGTTACATGGGAGAATACCGGAGGGCAGACATATAATCTCACGCTTTTCGTTGACGGCAGCCCTGTGAAAACCCTTAAGGATGAAGTAGGCGTTTCAGATAACTTGAAGCGGGACATCTATATCGGCCTATGCAAGAGAAATACCAAGATTGATACTTTGAGAACTGCCAATGCAGATATGGCAATGTTCAGGATATCGAAAAACGTCAGGTATTCAAAAGCTTTTCAGGCGTCTTCAAAATATGGAGTTGATGCCGAAACCATCTGTTTTTTCCCGTTTAATGGAAATGATGATTTGAAGGGATTTTTCTATATATCGGAAAATAAAAATGGAACTGTGGAAGCTGTAAAACATAAAATAGAAAAGAGAGAGGAATAAAAAAATGCGGAAGAAAAGAGTATTATTAAGACTGTTGGTATTATCAACGAGTATTTTCATTCTCTACGGATGCTACTCCGCCGGAGCTAAGATGGTTGATGCGAGGGAAAGTTTCGCGCTTAACATTGTGCCGCAGCCTAAAGTAGTTAATGCCGCTGAAAACGCAAAAAGATTGGAGTTTGGCCTAAATGAAATAAAAATAGTTTACGGCATCGCCTCCTCAAAAACAAAAATTGGCGCGGAAGAAATAAATAAACATCTTTTGAAAATGGGCTTCGGCAATAAAAGCATAGCTGTTGTCTCTGATAAAGAATATAAAAAAGGAAATGAGAAAGCGCTGATTGTAATAGGCGCTCCCGGGGAAAATACCCTGAGCAAATCCGTCTGGGGATATGTAAACGGAAAAGATGAACTGAAATCCATTTCAGACAATCCGCAGGGCTACATAATTGATTATGTAAAACGTGATAATGAAATACCCTTGTTCGTTATAGCCGGAACATCACCGCAGGGAACTTTGTATGGCTGTATAACATTGATGCAGTTATTCGGGAAAAATGGAGATAAGCTTGCTGTCCCTCCGGTTTTCGTGAAAGACTGGCCTGACTTTAAATGGCGTTATATAGCAAGTCTGACACATTTTCTGACGCAGTCGCAGAGGGCGTATGAGTTTGCGAATGCTCCATATCCGGGAGATGAGGCCAGCGTTAAAGAGTATATTGACTGGTGCCTTAAATATAAAATAAATGTAGTCAAGATAATCCCTGAATGGCTTAAGGAAAAAATGACAGGTGTATTTAAATCTTATGCGAATGAGAGAGGCATATATGCATTTACCTTTTATCCAAAGCCTTCAATTGCCGCCTGTACCGTTCAGGAAAAAGAGGAAAATCCTGAAAAATATGGGGATTTGAAGAATTTGTACCGCAAGAAATATTACCTGACTTGGAGCAGAGATGATTTGCTCGAAACTCAATATCGTGAATTCGCAAAACTGTGTAAGGACAGCAATGCAAAATTCTGCTGGTTTCATACCGCGGATACCGGTTTGACTTCGTTAAATTATGCGCAGTGGAAAATGCGGGACGCGCTTGATAAGAAAAATTACGGTGACGATTACGGCCTTGCCGACTTTCATGTGATTTCCCTGATTCAAAAAGTATTTAAAGAGGAAGCTCCGGATACTCAAATCGTATATGTAACGTATCCATATACAGCCATGGTGCTGGATGATAAGTTTCCCCAGAATATAATACCCGATATAAGCGGCGCTTACGCTGAAAAAGAAAAACAGTTCATAAATAAATATTTTAAAACATTTTCAGAGAAAGTACCAAAAAACATATATACCTGCCTCAGAGAAACAGACAGGAAAAGTGTTGAACGCTGGCTTAATGCCACGAAACACCCCATGCTCATTTATTTTGAGACGGGTGGATATAACATCATCAACAGCCGTCCGCGATATATAAAGACTTTTTATTTCGAAGGCTATGACAATATATATTTTTACCCTTCAATTTACGAAGCATTTATTCATGGGACAGAGCCACCTGCCAAAATGCTTTTAAACGCGGAATATTCCTGGAATGTTAATCAGGAAGGCTCTGGTTATTTTAAGGAATCTGATTTCAGTAAGGATTTGACTGAACCGAAAGTAGTGTTTGAAAGGATTGTTCCCAGGACATGCCGGGCATATTGGGGAGCAGACGCAGGCAAAAATTTTGATTTACTTTTTCAGGCCGGAATAGTGCCGGATTTTATTGAAAATCCAACTGATTTTCAGAAGGAATTGAATAAAAAATCTGCCAAAGTACTGGAAATTTCGGGGAACAATACTTTTTCCAGTGGAACACAGATGTTTTTAGAAAATCCTGAAAAAGAAATGAAAAGACAGAATGAAAAACTTGGAAAGGCTATTCCTCCAATTGAAAACTGGCTTGATAATTACAGCAATAAAAAGCTGGACCCTTTCTCGTATAAATACGGAACAATGCTTTACCTTTTCGCGAATTACTGGTATTATAAGTCCGCTGTATGGGTTCCGTTTCTTGAAGTGGAAAAATACATAGTAAATGGAGAAAAGGAAAAAGCCGGAAAAGCCTTGAAAGAGGCCGCAAAAGTATTGAAAACGGCTGACGAGGGAATAAAAAAAGCAATTGCCAGGATAAAAGGAAAACACCTCTGTCTAATCCCGACAATACAAAAAAAAGCAATGTATGAAAACATGCTTGAAGCTTTCAGTAAACTGGAAAGCAAGTACAAGGAACTGGAAAACAAAGTCTCTAATATGAAAAGTTCTCTCCTTATCCCTGAAAAGAAGCTGGAAGAATTAAAAAAAAAGAAATATACAGCATTAAAAAAGGGGATCGCTTCATGGGACAGCTGTCCGGTTTACAGCGATTTTACCGTATTATCTTCAACGCCTGCCCAAAGTTCTTTTTACCAGTCAAAAGTTCAAGTAATGTATGATGAGAAAAATATCTACATCAGAATTAATATGGCAGATATGCCGGGAAGAAAGCCTCTTACCGGAAGAAATACAAAGAACAACACGGATTTTTGGAGCAAAGGAAACGAGGAAAACGTTGTTGAGATTTTTATTTCTCCAGACGGAAAATCTTTTTATCAATTCGCGTGTGACGCTATGGGAAGAACGCTCCAGTTCCGCACCAGTGAGAGGAAAACTGAAAAGATAAATTCCGAATGGCACGCTGAAGCATCTTTGCGGGACGGCTCATGGACATGTACCACAAGCATCCCCTTTGCGTCAATCGGTGTTCAAAGCCTGCCGAAGACCGGACAGTTCTGGAAAATAGGCATTATGCGTCAATACGTAAACATTGACGGGACTACGGAGTCTTCTCTGATAAGTCCTGAAATGCAACCCCGCAACCCATCAACATACCCTGAATTCAAACTTGAATAATGTATCCGCTTTTTCATATTGAAAAGGAAAAATAAAAAAATGAAAGCAAAGTTTTATATTGTAAGTTTTCTTTTTGGATTTTCATTTACTGCGTTTGCCTGGGGAGGGCCGGAACACTCTTCCATAACTGCGGCGGCCCTGTCGGTGCTTTCTCCGGCGCTAATCGGCTTCCTTGGAAGTGAGGCGGCTAGACTGATAAAGACGTATTGCAATTATCCGGATTTCAACTGGTGTGTTTACGGGACATCTTGTAAAGGCAAAGACGGACAAGCCCGTCTGCCTGATGACAGGCGGGACATCAACGCTTCGTTTTACTGTGATTTTGATGAATTCACGGGCAGGGGAGCGTATTGCGGGCATGGCCCCGAAATCGGAAAAGAGATGCCGCCTCCTGATGAACACAGCCGCAAAATGTATGAAAGACGCGAATTCGGTTCTTTCTCCGCCGAAAAGAATTTCAGGCGGGCTGATGAGGCATTCAGAAAAGGAAATTATTTTGAAGCCATACGCTTTATGGGTGTTGTCATTCACTATATTGAAGACGCGACACCGCCGCCGCATACCATCGGAATTCCAGGAGGACGCAATCACCTTCATCACGAAATGGAAGCGCTGTCGAATCATTCCCTTATAAACATCGGCGGATATAAACCGGCAGTATTGGGAAAAAAATCTGATGAAGCTACGAGAGAAATCAGAAAACTGGCCGACGCGATTGCTTTGAACGCTCAGGGCCTGGCAAAAAAAAGCCTTGTCCTTGTCGAAGAAGGGAAAAAAACTGAAGCCGAAATGATAACAGTGGAATGCGCCAAAATCGCAGCGATGGCCGCCGCTGACGTATTGAATACACTTTATGAAATTCATAAGGACAATCTTCCCCTGAGGCCTGTTTCGGCGAAAAACCGCAACCTGCTTTTCAATCCGTCTTTTGACGAGGATGGAGACGGGGACATGCAGCCTGACGGATGGGTGAGGGAATGGAATGACCTCAAATGCCCATTTGATATGCATCTCTGGGACAGGGTTTCGGCTGAAAAAGGCGCTTGTGTCCGCCTTTACGGGACATCGGAGAAAGGTGCTTCGTGGAGGACTTCAAAAGCTTATGCCATTCCTGTTCAAGCAGGTGAAACCTATGAGCTTAAAGCAAAAATAAGAGTTCAGACAGCGAGCGGGAAAAATTATATTTCCCTGCGTTTTCAGGATAAGAATTATAATACTGTAGCGGAAATTGCGGGCGAATCCTTTACGGGCAGTGAATTCTGGAAGGAAATATCCGTGAAAACAAAAGTTCCTGATGGCGCGGTTGATATGATGGCTGTATGTTTCTCAAGCGGCAACAGCGGTTCTGTCCTCTTCGACGAACTTGAATTGAAGCTCTTGTCCGTTTAATGCTCATTTTTCAGTGATGATAAAAAATGAAACTGCCTTTTCACGATTATCATATACATACTGTTTATTCGGGACATTCGGACCCGGATATGATAGTGTCTGATGTCATAAGATATGCCGAGGCAAGAGGCCTGGAAGAAATAGCTTTGACCGAGCATTCATTTGACTGGCACTTGGGGCCGGATGGAAATATGAAGCTCATAAAAAAGGAAATCAGGAAAGCCGCTCCGCGGATAAAGGTTTTTGCGGGAATGGAAATATGTCCTGATTTCAAGCATCCCGGCAGGCTTGTATATGAGGACTTCGACAAGGGCTCCATATATCCTGTATTGACGGGATTTCATTCTTATCCCGGTTTCGACAAGGGATGGCATGAACTTCTGAACATGAGTCCCGCGGATAAGAAAAAAATATATTCCTCATGGCTCGGAATAATGGAAAAGGTTGTCGAAAACCCTCTTGTTGACATACTCGCGCATCCGTGCAGAATTATCATGCAGAATGGAATAGTCCGGGAATTCACCGGGCCCATACTGAAAGACCTGGAAAATCTGTTTATCGCCGCCAAAACCCGTGCTGTAGCGGTGGAACTCAATGAGGGGCTTTTCTGCAGGATAAACGGTGATAGGATAAGAAAGTCATATCTTGATGTATTTCGCCTGGCCATTGAGAAGGGCGTGAAAATTTCGATAGGGAGCGATTCACACAGGATACTTGATGTAGGCAATTTTGATAATATTTACTCTGCCGCCCTGGAGCTTGGCCTTAAAAAGAAAGATTTTCTAAGCCTTTCCCAATGACTTACCAGGAGAAGCCCATATTGAAGTGGACGCGGAACTTGCTTTTGTATCCGTCCTGATTGTTAAGAATGGGATAAGCCAAATCGATAGCTACGGGAGCATTTACGTAGGGCATTTTAATTCTGAGCCCGTAACCGGCGCCGATATTAATTCCTCCTATACCGTAACTGTATGAATTTTTCCATGCGTTACCGGCGTCAATAAATACGGCGCCACGGATGAATTCCCAGATGGGATGTGTCATTTCGGAGGTAAGAAGCAGCATGGACTGTCCGCCTACGGCCACCTGTTCACCGTCAGCATCGGCTGTAGGGGAGACGTTTCTCCACGGAAACCCCCTGATGGAATCGCCGCCGCCAAGGAAATAACGTTCATAGAGAGGCACCTCTTTACTCCTGTTAAAATCGCTAACTGTGCCGATTTTGCCGCCGAAGTGGAATATCAGGGCCTTGTCCAGCAGAGAGCAGTATTGACTGGCACGGGCTTCAAGGCGGTAATAGTTATGAGCTCCGCCGAGGGCCTGTGATGAGAGTTCGGAGAGAGCGCTCACGAGATAGCCGGAAGTAGGGTCTGTCAGGCTGTCTCTTGTGTCGCGCGCTATTCCCAGGGACAATGCGCCAACGAGTTCTGATTTTTCAGCGTCGAGCAGTTCCTGAGGCATCCAGCTTTCCATTTTGTGCACTCTTACGTTTTCAAAGCGGTAGCCTGCGGTAACGGTTGTAAATTCATCAAAGAATTTTTTAGCCAGTGAAGCTTTGATGCCGAGCCGCTGCTCCTGCCAGTATTCGTAAATTACATTGTTCAGGTATCCGTTAACATCCAGCTTCAACGGCATATCCATGAGCCATGGCTCCATGAAATTGATATTGAAATCATAGCGTTTTAATCCGATAAAGGCTTGTGCTCTTACGCGCTGCCCGCCGCCCTGAAAATAATTTTCGGGATCTGTTATATCAAAATTAGTCTGGCTCAATTCAACCATGCCGAGTAAGCTGTCAGTATCGGAAAAGCCGCCGCCGACCTTGAAATGCGCCGTACTTTTTTCTTTGACATTGAAGCTGATATCTTTTTTGCCCTGTTCTCCTGAATTGACGGTCATGGTTTCAACTTCTTCAAAGTAGCCCATGCCCATCAGTCGCGATTTGCTTGCCTCAATACGATTCTTGTCCACAGGGTCGCCCGGCTGAATTGCGAGTTCCCTGCGGATGATTTTGTCCTTTGTAACTTTATTTCCGGAGATGTTTACATCGTTGACGGTGTAGATTACGCCTTCCCTTATGTGATATTCTATGTTTACTATATGCGTTTTATAATCAGGTATTCTTACAACGCGACAGCTAAAGTCCGCATAGCCGAGTGAAGCATATCTGTCGGTTATTGCTTCCACATCACCTTTTTCCGTTCTGTTGTCATAGACATTGCCGCTTGTGAGCCTCAGCATTTCCAAAATCTGATCTTCTGTGAATTCCTTGTTCCCTATGATTTTCACAGAGCCTACAACATAGGGCTCGCCTTCAAAAAGCTTGAACGTTATATTCACATATTCAGGGTTGCCTGCTTCTTCGACAACATCAATGCTCTCGACTTTGAAGTCAAGATAACCCTTATTCCAGTAAAGTTCGCGGAGCCTTAATTTGTCATTCTGAAATTCGTTTCTGTTCAGGAGACCGACATCAAGCAGCCAGCTGAAATACGAGTACTGATTGGCTATGGTATGCCTGAGTTTCCAACCCGAATAAACGGTAGCTCCCTCAAAAATGACATTGTCTATTTTAAGTTTCAGATGTTCATCTATTTTGAAAACGACATTCAGGTATCCCTTTTCGGATTCCCTTACTTCCGGCATAACAGTGGCATCGTTGTAACCTTCGGCAAGATAGAATTTACGGAGTTTTGCCGCGCTTTCCTTCAGTTTAGCGTCGTTCAGGGGGACATCTGTTACCATTGTTATTTCTTTCATCAGCTTATCTGAACTGAACTTTTTATTTCCCTCGAAAATTATGGATTTAATGCGGGGTTTTGCTGTAGTTTTGAAGATAATATTTATTTTGCCGTCGGCTGTTTTGGAGGTTTCAGAGACCACATCCGAGAAGAAGCCCGTCGAGTAAAGGCGTTTTATGTCCTCGTTGAGGATTTTTTCATCAAAATTTTCTCCGGATTTGAGCTGGATATTGAAGAAAAGCATCTGGTCGGGGAAAGTATATCCTTCAGCCTGCTCGAAAATGATTTTGTCAATTTCTTCGGAAAATGCCGGAAAAACGGCAAAAAGCATAAGTGCCGCAAGGACTGTGATAAATTTTATTGTGCTTTTTTTTTCCATTGCTGTCTTCCAGCGGTTTCAGAGTTAGCGTTCTTCAGGTTCTGACGGTTTATCGTCATCACCATAACGATGTTTAGCGTTAAGAGTAAACAACATAGTCTTTGGCCGGAAAGTCAAATGAACTATACCTATTCTGCCGTTTCTGTTTTTTTCAACTATAAGTTCTGCATCCACGCCGTTTTTATTAATTTCTTTTTCATTTTCTTTGAGATCATCGCGGTCCCTGTGAAGAAATGTCACGATGTCGGCATCCTGTTCAATGGCACCGGATTCTCTAAGATGGCTGAGCTTAGGGCGGGCTTTGGCGGAAGTGCCCTTTTCAATTTCACGGTTGAGCTGCGCGAGCACCAGCACGGGGACATGTAAATCCTTGGCCAGTTTTTTAATGCCGCTTGATATTTCGGCGACTTCCTGTTGCCTGCTGTCGACTTTCCAGCCGGCTTTCATAAGCTGAAGATAGTCTATGACTATCAACTCAATCTTGTTCATTTTTTTAAGACGGTTGGCTTTTGCCCTGAGTTCCGAAATTGTCAATCCGCCTGTGGGATCGACGAATATCTGCGCCTTTTTCAGTGTTGAAACAGCTCTTGTCAGCTTTGACATGTCCGAGGCCTTGAACGAACCGTCAAAAAAAGTACTTTCCGAGACCTCCGCTTCTGTACTCAAAAGCCTTCTGGTAATCTGGTCAGCCGTCATTTCCAGGCTGAAAAAGGCCACGGGACGTCCGCCGCCTTTTTTCAGCGCCACATTCCTGATGATATTAAGCGCCAGGGATGTTTTGCCTATGGAAGGTCTCGCCGCGAGGACGAACATTTCGCCGGGTTTAAGACCGACGACAAGGTCGTCGAGGTCTTTAAAGCCTGTCGGTATGCCGACTTCGACCTCCTTATTGATTATTTTCTGTACGTTCTCGAAAACCTCTGTTATGTAGGAGCTGAGGTCAAGTATCTCAGGCTTTACATTTTTGTAGCGGACATCCAGGATTTCACTTTCTATCTTGTCTATGAGTTCCCCTACTTCCGTATCCACTTCAAAGCATTTTGTCAGGGATTCGGAGCATACGTTTATCATTCCGCGGAGTATGGAATAATCACGTACTATGCCGCACCACGTTTCAATATTCGCGGTGGTTGCTATGGTGTCCTGCAATTCAACAAGAAAAATTCTGCCGCCTATTTCCTCAAGCTTGTTTTCAGCATTGAGCGCGTTGGCCACTGATATGAGATCAACTCCTTTTTTTTCGTCATGGAGTTTTTTTATGCATTTGAAAAGGGCCCTGTGGGCCGGAGAATAAAATGCCTCCTCCGAGCCGAGCTTTTCAATTGCAAAATCAATACAGAAATCAGGCTCAAGAAGCATGGAGGCAAGTATGGCTTTTTCAGCGTCAAGATCATTGGGCTGAGGCCTGTCTTCATGCAAAATTCCCGGAGCGCGTTTCTGGTTTCTGTCTTGATAATTTGTCCTGTTTTCGGCCATTTTCAGACGCGTACAATTGACAATTTAAGGGTTGCCGTTATTTCAGAATGCAGTTTTATGTCAATATTGAAAGTACCAAGTTCCCTTATGTGACCATCCAGCCTTATGCGATGATGTTCTATCTGTATTCCTTTTTCCGCAAGTTTTTCCGCTATTACGCGATTTGTAACCGAACCGAAAAGCCTGTTGTCGTCGGAAGCCTCCATTTGGATGGTAACTTCGTTTTCAGCTATTTTGGAAGCAAGGGATTTTGCGCCTTCGAGTTCCTCTTTGCGGTGTTCCTCGATTTTTTCCTTGCGTGCGGCAAGCTGGCGCAGCGCGCCCTGTGATGCGGTTGCCGCAAGCTTGCGGGGAACAAGATAATTCCTGGCATAACCGGGGGACACGCTGATCTCCTCTCCGGCAAGGCCCAGATTCTCAACATCTTCAAGTAAAATCAATTTTACAGAAGCCATAAATATTTCTCCTTAAAAAAACTCGTCTCTTCTTTATAATTTAAAAAACATGTACAATAACGAATGCCCGTTTTTATAAAACGACGCTTATAATTCTGGCGCGTTTGATGGCGCAGCTAAGCATTTTCTGATGTTTCAGGCATGTACCCGTGATTCTGCGCGGAAGTATTCTGCCTTTTTCCGTCTGGAATTTTCTGAGAAGCTCTGCGTCCTTGAAGTCCACATAGTTCACTTTCGCTTCACACAAACGGCATATTTTAGGAGTAACCGTTTTCCTTACTCTCCTCTTTCTGTTGTTCTGCATATCTTTTCTTTCTCCTGTTTATTTATATATATTTTTGATTGAATAACTGTTTTACATTCTTAAAACGGTATGTCATCTTCGACTTCACCGTTTTCGACGTCAAAAGCGCCTTCCGGCATTGGGGGCGGCGCGGTTTCCGCGGCGGCGGGACGACGGGCCTGCTGCTGCTGAGGCGCTGACGCCTGCGGCGGCCTGCTTTTCTGCGGCTGCTGCCTGGGAGCGCTGTCTTCCCTGTAGCGCGGAGGACTGTTTTCGGCATACTCCTCTTCCGGGTTTTCCTGAGCGCCGTTCCGTTCAGGGGAACGCGACAAAAACTGGACTCTTTCAGCGACTATGCGGAGCTTTGAGCGTTTTGCGCCTGTCTCCTTGTCATCCCACTGATCAAATTGGAGACGTCCCTCCACAAAAATAGGGGAACCTTTTTCCAGAAAACGTTCGCAGCTTTCAGCCTGTTTACCCCAGACTACGATATCCACGAAACAGGTTTCTTCCTTTTCCTGTCCTCCCGCGCTGAACTTCCGGTTTATAGCCAGACCGAATTCGCAGACGGCAGTGCCACCGGGCGTGAAACGCAGGGCGGGCTCTCTCGTGAGGTTTCCCATCAGAAAAACTTTATTTAGAGATGCCATTATGTTCTCCGAAAATTATATGTTTTTTCCTTCGATTGCCTTTTCCGGGCGCTCGTAGTTTATTATCATTGAGCGGAGTATGCGCTCGTCAAGTTGAAATTTATTCTTGATGACTGATATCTTATCAGGGTCAACAGAAAAAACATAATTCCAGTAAACACCGGCCTTTGAACCATTGATTTCACGGGCGAATTGTTTTCTTCCCATCGGAACGGAAAGGTCCATTGTTCCGCCGTTTTTTTCAATCAGGCCTGTTATTTCCTCGGTAAAAGACTTGCCTTCGTCCTCCACTTTGCGGATTTCGAGAATAAATACTGCTTCGTACTTCTTCAAATTCATTCCTCCGTTATGTTTTGTTTATCAGTAATATTACTGTTTTTATTCTTATCGGTGTCCCCGAACTCCATTGGGACCCCGTTAACTTCGTTCATTGCCTTATTTATGCCTCTGTAAAGCATTGTCCTGACGGCTTCCGCCGCTTTCCCGATTATCTTCGGGAACAAAAGCTTTTCTTCTTCTGAAAAGCCCGAGAGAACATAATCAATTCCTTCGCGTCCTTCAGGGCGTCCTATGCCTATCCTCAGCCTGACGAAATCAGAAGAGCCTGTTTCGGCTATTACTGATTCAACGCCCTTATGTCCGCCGCTTCCGCCTCCCTTGCGTATCCTTATCCGCCCGAACGGCAAGTCCAGATCGTCATAAATCAGCAAAAGCTCAGAAACCGCTATTTTATGATAACTCATGAGCCCGGCGACAGCCTTGCCGCTCAGATTCATATATGTCATCGGTTTCTGAATGAAAAGCATCTCACCCTTGAAACGCCCTTTCCAGAAAACACCTGAAAAGCCTTCATGTCTGTTGTAAGTCCCCGGCAATATTCCGGGCAGACTGTCAACTGCCGCGAAACCCGCGTTATGACGGGTATTTTCATATTCCCTTCCGGGATTGCCAAGGCCCGTGATAAGTGCTAATCGTTCTGTCGACATTATCATAAACTTTCAGGCAGACAGCTGAAAGAAGCACAATTTCCTTATGTTATTTCTTTTTATCAGCCTTAGCATCGCTCTTGGCGTCGCCTTTGGCATCTTTAGCGTCTTTGGCGTCAGCTTTGGCGTCGCCTTTGGCATCGGCTTTAGCGTCACCTGCCGCCGCGCCTTCAGCGCCTTCAGCCGGGGTTGCGCCTTCAGCACCTTCAGCGGCCGCGGTAGCGGATTCTTCTGCGGCCTGTATGCCTACATGGAATACTATGCCGTTAGGATCACTTACAGCCGTAACGCCGCCAGGCATAACGATTTCTCTGACATGAAGAGACTGTTCGAGCTCGATTTTGCTGATATCTACTTCTATGCTTTCCGGGAGATCGCCGGGCAGACAGGAAACCTCGATTTCGTGCATCGGCTGTTCCAGAATACCGCCCATTGAAAGGCCGACCGGTACTGTGCCGGGCATGGCATATATGGAAATAAACGCTGTAATTACTTCGTCCATCCTGACTTCCTGAAAATCTATATGGAGTACATTGCCTTTCAGAAAATCTTCCTGAATTTCCTTTATCAGGGCTTTGCAGAGTTCGCCGTTTTCTTTTTTCAGGTCAACGAGTTTAACGTCGTGCTTTGCTACATGCCCCCACTCCCTGGCGTCAATTATGAGGTTCTTATTTTCCTTGCCTTTGCAATAAATTATTGCCGGTATCGATCCGGTGCGGCGTGATCTGCGGGAAAAACCTTTCCCTGTCTCTGTGCGTTCCTTTACATTTATAACGTGCTGTTCTTTCTTCATCTCAATTTCCTTATTTTTATTGGTCTATTATTCTTTTATTTTAAAGAGGGAAGAAACCGATTCTCCCTCATGAATACGCTTGATGGCCTCACCGAGCAGAGGCGCGACGCTGTAAACTTTGACTTTGCCGCCGCAGGTGTCGCTTACAGGCACGGCGTCAGTGGTGAGAATTTCCTTTATGCAGCTGCTTGAAATAAGGGCGCGGCCCCTTTCGTTTAAAAGGCAGTGTGATATCGCGGCATAAATTTCTTTAGCCCCTTCTTTTTTGAGGAGCTCGGCGGCGGCAACGAGCGTTCCCGCGGTTGAAGTCAAATCATCGGTGATGACGCAGGTCCTGCCTTCGACTTCGCCTACCAGATGGGATGAGGCTACGGCTTTGGCGTCGATTCTTCTTTTCGCCACGACGGCAAGTCCGGCGTTGAGCATATCGCAGTAAGCTGTCGCCATTTTGACGCTGCCCGAATCGGGAGAAACCACTACGGCGTCTTCACCTATTTTTTCCTTTATATAAGGTACGAGCATGGGCCTGGCATAAAGATGATCGACAGGAATATCAAAAAAGCCCTGTATCTGCTGTGAATGTAAATCCATCGCGAGTATCCTGTCCGCGCCGGCTACTGTCAGAAGGTTTGCCACCAGTTTCGCCGTTATCGGCACTCTGGGTTTATCTTTTCTGTCCTGCCTGGCATAACCGAAAAACGGCATTACCGCTGTTATTCTCGCCGCTGAAGCCCTTCTTGCCGCGTCTATCATTATGAGCAGTTCCATGAGGTTTTCATTTGGCGGCGCGCATGTCGGCTGGATGATGAAAACATCAGCCCTGCGCATATTGTCCCGGTACTGGACAAAAATTTCTCCATCAGGGAAATGATTGATATCAACATGCCCGAGGGATGTATTGAGGTATTCGGCAATTGCCTGAGAAAGTTTTGGGTTCGCGGAACCTGAATATATCTGTATGTTCTCAAAGATGCTTACCATTTCAGTCAACTCTCTTCCGGTTGTTTTCAGACTTTTAGTTATCTATAATCTATATTTTACAGAACATACCATAACATAAGTCTCAACGGCAACCGTAAAAAACAGCCGACCTTGGCAGACTAAACCTTATGGGTATTCCGGCATTCCGTTTTTCACGGCGCAATCGGAATAAATCCAATTTATATCATGGATTAAGGTTCCGCAAAAAGTCAACTAATATAACGGTCAAAGTACTTTCTGCAAACAAAATGTGGAAAAATTTCAATTTTTGCGAAAACGCTATTGTTTTTTTGTTTAAGTTGTTCTATAATTGTCCTGTTGAAATACAAAAAGAAGATGACTTATGACTGTGATAAAGGGACTTCTGAAAAGCAAGGAACTTGAAGACATTCTCAGGTCAGAGATAAAGAAACATCTCAAGCCGGGGGATTTCCTTATGCCCGAAATGCAGTTGGCTGAAAAATACTCCGTCGGAAGGATTACCGTCAGAAAAGCCGTAGAAGGCCTTGTCAATGAAGGGCTTCTTCAGAGAATACAGGGCAAGGGCACTTTTGTCACAAACCCACGGGAAAACAATAAAAGACTCAATATACTTCTTTCAAAAGGCTCGTTCCGGGGATACGAACCTCTTCCCGGTGATAATGAATTCCAGGCAAACGGCAGGAAGTGGAATGTAAACATAAACCTCCTGCAGGAACGCAGTGAGTTGGAAAACGATCTTCCGAAATTCTTTTCTTCCGAGGATATCGACCTGGTCTATGTTCATGAAGGGATAATCCAGTACCTCGCTAAAAACAGAATGGTTTTAAATCTGGATAAATTCATTGAGAAATCAGGCGTTATAAGGAAAAACGATTTTGAACCCCATGCCATGAAAACATTTTTATGGAATAATTCCGCTTACGGCCTGCCCCTCTTTTATTCCCCTCTCGTCCTTTATTATAATAAGGACATCTTTGACGCTTACGGCCTGCAATATCCGGACAACACCTGGAAGTGGGATGATATGGTCGAGGCTGCCTCAACGATGACAGGTGTAAATCAGAAGGTAGGAAAATGGAAGACTTTCGGGCTGGGCCTCTACCAGATAAATAAAAACCTGCTTGCCGCCATGGTGAGGCAGAACGGAGGGGATTTTTATGACGCGGAAGGAAAATGCGTCCTTGACAGCCCCGAAGCCGTCGAGGCCATGCAGTTCTGCTCCGACCTTTCAAACAAACTCCATATAGTGCCGACGATACATTTCATAGACCAGAATTTTTCATTGAAGGAGATGTTCTGCAACAAATATCTCGGCATGTTCATCGGTTTTTATGATGACTATGTATATCTGAAGGAAAATTTCAACGGCAGGTGGGATGTGGAGGAATTGCCCATGGGCAAAAGAAGGTCTTCCCCGCTTTCCGTTCAGGGCTGGGCCATATCCTCAAAAAGCAGGAGGAAAGCCGAAGCCTTTGAGTTCCTTGAAAGTTTCTACAGAAATTTCAATAAAAAACCTTTCATCAGGTTTCTCACGAGAATTCCGGCATACTCTTTTCCGTCGGGAATTCTGCCCGTGCCGTTTATCAGATCTCTCGAATACGCAAGGCCCGCGCATGATTCGCCGAAAAAATTTAATCCTGAAGAATTCCGCATGGGTTTCATAAATCTCTGGACGGGCTTTGAGAAAGCGGAGGATGTATGCAAAACATTTTGCGCCAAATTCAACAATGAAAGCGAGTGACATGAAAAAGGAATTCACGTTAATTGAGTTGCTCATTGTAATATCTATTATTGCTATTCTCGCATCTATGCTCCTTCCCGCCCTTTCCACGGTAAAAGCCAAAACAAGGGCGATGAAATGCTCATCAAACCAGAAACAGGTCGGCCTGGCCCTGAATATGTACAGCAATGATTTTAATGACTATACTTGCCCTAAGCTGACGTATGATAACAGTTATGCATGGTCAAAAATTTTGATTGATAATGATTATGTAACAAAATGTCTCCCTGAAAAAATATTTTCCAATTCGATATTGATGTGTCCCGACGGTAAAGGTTCCAGTCACAAGGAAGACCGTTATTATGGAACATCTTTTGGACTTAATGGTTGCGTATCTTCAAGTTTTACGGTACCTCGCTGGTTTAAAAGAATTCAAATAACCCATCCCTCAACTGTAATACAAGCCATGGACTCCATAACTTACTGGGTTAGATTTTACGAGCCTACTTTTATTTTATTCAGACATCTCGGCAAAACCAACATTCTTTTTTTTGACGGGCATGTCAATTCAAAGGACAGAAACCTGATTCCTATTGGTAGTATTGCCAGTATCCCCAATGAAGTTTTTTATGAATGGTGGGGACCGGAAAGAAGCGGATGGTAAAGGTACAAATTAACAATTACATAAAGAGAATAATTATGAATGGTAAATTACTGACTGCGCTGGGCATTTTTTTTCTGATCTGCGGCATTTCAAAGGGAGCGGCCGATATGGAGTTTTCGGCGCTCAACAATTATCCGGTCTTCAAACCGGAATATACTGATATTTTCTACGGGAAAAAACCGCGCGTTTATCTGGACGGGGAATGGAGTTACAAGGTCTTTCAGTGTTCACAGAATGATTATGCCAAGACGGTTTCGGCTAATGCCGCATGCTTTGAAGGCGTGGGAACGGACTGGAAGAAGATGCTGATACCCAATTACGCGGACGCGTCTTACGGAAGCGAAAAAATCGGGGCGATCTTCCTTTCCCGTGATTTCACCATTCCTGAAAACTCTTCCGGCAAAAGGGCGGTTTTGACTTTTACCGGTATCGGTTGGTCGCCTACTGTTTATATCAACGGCAAAAAAGCGGCGGAGTACCGCGACCTCCTGCCGGGCTGGCCTACGGAATTTTTCCAGACCGATATTACTCCGTTTCTCAAGCCGGGAAAAAATGTGATTGCCGTCGCGCTCTTTAAATTCCGCAAAACCCAGCGCCTGTATTCCTCCGGGATTTTCAACCCCGTCTATATTGACCTTGTGGAACCTGTATATGCTGCGGAAACCCTTGTCAGTCCCTCTCTGCCGGACACCATCAATGTGAAAAGTTCCATCATTAATTCAACAGATAAAGATGTTCAGCAGGATCTAACGGCACTTGTGGAAAACTGGAAGGACGGAGCCAGGGCCGCTTCCTTTAAAGTCGGCAACCGTACGTTTAAGCCCGGCGAGAACTCTCTGGATTTTTCCATAAAGATTGAAAAACCCATTCTCTGGGATATAGAAAATCCACATCTTTACTCTTTGAAACTCTTTAATGGCGACAAGCTTATCGGTTGGGAACGTTTCGGCTTGAGGGAATTCAAGGTTTCCGGGCGTGATTTTATTCTCAACGGACGGAAAATCCATTGTTACGGGGTTTGCGCCGAGGAAGGAAGTATTTCCAGGCTGATGTATGTGGAGGGACAGAATCCGCAGTTCCTGAACAATGGTGGCGATTGCCTGCGGCGTTACCTGAAAGTTTTAAAAGAAAATAATTGCAACAGCATAATGCGCTGGCCCGCTTTTACCAGGGTCTTAAATAACCTCGCCGATGAAATAGGGCTTCTCCAGTTTCACATGATACTGCCGGTAAAGATGTATGCCGACGATATGCCGCTGCGCATAAAGAGGCAGATTGTGGACAAAAAGAAGGAAATACCGGAATTTTTCAGTCGCGGTTATTTTTATGAGCGGGGAGAGCCCGACGAAAAAACTAAAAACTCTTTTGCAAGCCGGACGAAGTACCTCAGCAGTTTCACCGCGCTTGTCGCCGAGGGAAAAGCGCGCCGTTGCCCTCCTGAAATTTTCGACATTGAAGGCCGGAATGAATGGTTGAAAGCGGCTTATGAAAAACTTGGGCGCTGCATCAGAAATAATCCGTCAGTGGTCGCAATTCTCAGCGGCGATGAAGGGTTTCGCGACTGCAACCAGGCATTTGATCTGCCTGTCCAGGAGGCGGCGCTGCATTCGACTTGTCCCGGCGTTTTGTTCACCGGGGAACATTCCTATTTTGATACCAGCACTGATCTGGCCGGGAACCGGGCCGATTGTAAGGCGATGCTGCGTTATCTGGATTTTGCCAATCCCGCCACCCATGGAACGGGCGGTTCGTCAATGCGCGCATATCCCTGGCCGATGTTCAGCAGTTCCATTAAATATTTCAGTAACAGTGTTTACGGTATTGTGGGGCGCAAACTGCCGATTTTCGCCGATGAAGTCTTATATTACGGAGTCCTGAGCCGTGTCTGCCGCCAGAAATTATGGGAGCAGGCGGAGGCGACAGTGAAGGCGCTTTTCCCGAATGGAAAACTGGACAAGGAAAAAATGATAAAGATGTTTTCTCTTCCCGGACTGGCCGCGGCTTATACAGTCGGCGACCGTCATGAACGCGCCAGATATTTGCGCGATATACAGAAGAAGGCGGGCCGTGAAGCAAATGCCTGGGGATACCGTTCGGAAATCCAGCTGATGGGATTATCCCCTGAGCTGGGGAACAAAAACGCGCTTTTTACGGCGGTGGCCGGGCGCACAAAGAAAATGGTCGAACAGGCCCGTGTCAATGACCAATTCCTCCAGGGGCTCGGCGCCACTACAGGCCCGTGGTTTGATTATGAGATGGAACAGTTGGCACAATTGAATGTTTCAGGAATAGGACAGGCATGTCCTATCGGTAAAATGTTTAAACAGGTATATGCGCCTGTTTTTGCCTGCCTGGATTTCTACGGCAATCGTTCCAGCATCCTGGCCGGGGAAACTTTCAAGACGGAACTCCATGTCTTCAACAATTCCGGCTCCGCTTTGAATGACATTAAAGTTAAAGTTGTTCTCTCTGGAGAAAAAGGTGAAGCTTTTGCGATGGAAATAACCCATCCGTCATTGCCGCCCGGTGAAAAAGCGACGATACCGATGGCAATTCCATTTGATAAGAAGCTGATCAGCGGAGATTATCGGATCGCGCTGAAAATGTCTGCGTCAGGACGGCCCATCGTCGAAAATGGCTATGAACTTTATGTTTTCAATTCTGCCGAGGCAGTGGGACCTGAATCGAAAGAAAAAGTTTATGTATATGAATCTTATGACCCTGCGACGAAGGAGACTTTCAAACGATTCATGGAAAGCCTGAAACTCAATGTTGTTTATGTCCCGAAGGAAAAACTTCTGGAGGTTACCTATTACAACCGTCAGCCGGACAAGATTAAATATCTGATTCTGTCGCCGCGTTCAATAGACCATACTACCGCAGGAAATATGAGTGAACTTAAATCATGGCTGGAAAAAGGGGGGAAACTCCTCTGCTTTGAACAGGATTATCCCGGAAATTTGCCGTGGGCCCCGGAAACCAGTTATGTGCGACTGCTTCGCAAGCTTGACTATGCCTTGCCTGCCACGGGGGCGGACGCCATTCCTCTCCGCTATGACGACCCGCTTTGCAAGGGACTCGCCGCGCGCCGCTACTGGGAGAGTTTCAACAATCCCAACGGAGAAATGTACCGCTATCTGATTGCGCCCCTGAGCGCTGACGCTAAAATCATCGGGCTGGATGTTTCCCAGTTGGAACAGCCCGCTACTTTCGGAGCATTGGTTATTGACCGGAAAGTCGGAGAAGGCCGTTATATTATTTCCCAACTGGAGGCAACCAAAGCCCTCGAATATCAGGATGGAGCGGCGAGGCAGTATTTGAACAACCTCATTGGCGAATGGCTCAAAAAATAAAAGATTGAACTGAAGTAATACGGAAAAAGCTAATGAATAAAAAAATGAAGAATGCCTGGAATACCGCCTTAAAATTTCTTAAGGCTGACACTAAAAATATTGAACATGGTTTGGAGCTTCATCTGACGGGGGCCTTAGAAAAGCGGATGGTGAGAGCTCAATATTAATTAAGGAAGGGTATTGCAGTGACAAATATAAAAGAATTCGGCGCAAGAGGCGATGGGACTGGAATGGAAACAGCCTTTATCCAGAAAGCCATAGATGAATGCGCCGCTAAAGGCGGCGGAACGGTACTTTTGCCCGCAGGCCTGTATAAAAGCGGGTCCATAATACTGAAAAACAACGTTACCCTGCATTTGGAAAACGGCGCGGTGATAGAAGGCAGCGGTGATATCAACGATTATCCGGGGAACATGGCTACATTCATTGACGCCGTCGGCAACAAGCTTGGCCGCAGCCTTATCTATGCGGAAAACGCGGAAAATGTTTCACTCGAGGGAAGAGGGACTATCCGCGGCGCAGGGAAGCTTTTTCCCCGTGAACATCCGCAGTTCAAGGAACGTCCTTTCCTCCTGCGTTTCAATGCTTGCAGAAACGTTTCGGTATCAGACCTCCGCCTGGAAAATTCAGCCGCATGGGTCAGCCATTATTTCAAATGCGAGGATCTCAGGATAAGCTCTCTCCTCATCAAAAGCAGAGTAAACGACAATAACGACGGCATTGACATAGACAGCTGCAAAAGGGTTAAAATATCCGATTGTTCGATAGACACCGGGGACGACGCGATATGCATCAAGAGCACAAGTCCGGAACCGTCCAGGGACATCAGCATTGCAAACTGCCTGATTACCACATCGTGCGCGGCAATTAAAATCGGAACCGAATCAATCGGCGATTTCAGAAATATAGCCGTGTCGAATTGCGTGATATACGATACGGAGCACGGCGGCATAAAGCTTTTTTCTGTCGACGGCGCGAAAATGGAGAACATCGTGATATCCAATATAATAATGGACAATGTGATGGGGCCCGTGATGCTGAGGCTCGGCGAAAGGAAAAGGACTTATTTTGAAGGGCAGGAGGCGCGTCCGGCCGGGTACATGAAGGACATCCTGATAAGTTCGATTATCGCGAAGGTAAGCGAAAATAAAAGATGTCCCGCCGGGATATGCATAAGCGGCATTCCGGGGCACAGGATAGAAAACGTCGTCTTTGAAAACATGACTCTGGAAATGCCTGGAGGCTTTGACGGGGTAGTCCCGTCCAATGTGCCGGAAAACGAAAAAAATTATCCGACTTTCAACATGTTCGGCATTCTTCCGTCATGGGCGTTTTTCATAAGGCATGTCAAAAACATGTGTCTCAGAAATATCAAAATAAAACAGTCGGCCCCGGATGTCCGCGAAGCTTTTTTCTGTGAGGATGCAGATGAAATCACAAAGGAAAACGTAATTTTCACAACTCTTTAAAAGTGTTTTTATGGCAGGAAAATTTTATAAGTATTGCTTTATGAAAAGCAGGATATTCTCATTAATGGAGCTTCTGGTAGTGATTGCCATAATGGTGATTCTCGCCTCTCTCCTTCTTCCGGGATTGTCCAAGGCAAGGGACAGGGTAAAGGCAACCGCCTGTTCGTCCAATTTAAAACAGCTTGGAAACATCGTATATTTTTATGCGGAAGACTGGCAGGGATACCTGCCTCCTTATTATGATGATAAGGACGTCTGGCAATGCATTTTGAACAATAATGTAATGGAGGCTAAAAACTTCCGCGGAAAGGAAGGGACTTTCTGGATATGCCCCTCCAATTCTTTCCGGAAAAACATATCCAATATGACAAGCAATTATGTAATGAACGCCTGCGTGACGCAGCAAGCTCCATATTATGCCCAAAGAGTGAAATATGCGGCCCGCCTCGGAGAGGAAGATTCCTCCAGAATTCCGCTTATAACAGACGGTGCGAGTTATTATTTCTGCTGCAACAGCCTGGACACGCGTTGCGCGTGGCCGCATTCAGGGGGGGCAAACTACCTGTTCATAGACGGGCATACCGACTGGAACAAAAAATACGTTGTTCTTTCGGGTTCATATTTCGGCCTTCCTAAAGACTGGAAATGGAACAAATACTGGAACGGAAGCGGATTTTAAAAATACAGAGAAAAACCAATGAATAAAAA
>MHBF01000094.1 GCA_001803225.1 Lentisphaerae bacterium GWF2_44_16
GACGCTTGGAAAATTCGGCCTGCATATTACGTAATTCAAGCGGAGTTAGGGCTTAAAATAAAAAGAAAAATCGTTATTATTGATTTTTTTATTTTATATAATTATGGGAAATTGTGCCGCTTCTACAGTCCCAAAGGGGCATTTTTCGTCATTTTTTGTCAATTCCCGCGATAAAGAAAACAACATTCAACGTCTTGAAGATGATAGAGTTGTCACGAATTGTCATGAAAAAAGAATGGTAGTAAAACCTCATTCAAATTCGAAACCTTCTATATTGTTTCATATAATGTAAATGCTCTATAATTAACATTTTGTAGAAAATAGAGATTTTTACAAGAATTTTCTGAAAAAAACAGTATTTTTATCTCAAAATTCATGTCAAAGTTATATTTAAAAAGTTAACCCAACTTCCGCGCTTTTTAAATAAAATGAGGCTACGGTGGCACAACAAAGCTTTCACATCTTTTTCTTGAAGCGTTGTTTTCGGATCGGCAAAAGACTGAGGTTGATTCCCAATTTCGAATAGATAAATCGTTGGCGTTCGTCGGGGCGGCCCGGACGGCAGATGCGGTATTCCAAGCCATCTTTAGTCGGGATGATCAGCGTGGCATAACAATGGGTTTGCAAAATCCGCCGGACACTGGGCCAGGTAGTTTCGTAACCGGAAAGTTTGAGCATATATTCTACCCAGTGGAGCAGGTGGTAAGCCAAAATCGTCAGCCACACATGTCCATCGCAGCGGTATTCTTTATAATGGTAAAACGGTCGCAGCCCGAGTTCGCTTTTCATCAGCCGGAAGGCGGATTCCACGCGTGTCAGCGTGATATAAATCCGCCAGATTTCGTCATCGCTGAGATCGGCCCGGCTACAGCGCAGGTGATAACAGCCGTGCAATTCGGCATCGGCCTGGTAATCCGGTTCATCACGGTTCCAGGTGAGAATGCGCGTTTTCTCGTCGTAAGAGATATGATAGAACTTTGCGGCCCTGACATAATGAGAGGTGATTTTACCGATATTGCGGTTAAGTGTTTCCGCTCCTTTTTCAAGGTGCAGTTTGCCGTCTTTTTTTGCAATGCGTCCGGCCAGTTTTTCGAGAGCTTCCAGTAGTTTTTCCTCGGTTTTGCTGACTATCGCGTCCTCTTTCTTTTTGCGTTCGTCGCTGCGGCAGAGCAGGACGTGATCCGTCTCAGATTCGAGCCGGCGGACAAACACCGGGGCTTTATCATCACGCTCTCCAACTTTATGAAAGCGGTTCAACTCCATGAAATCCGCCGCGAATTTCCGCCGGGTGGTACGTTTGCCGTTGACGGCGTAATCATAGCCGTTGTCCCGTAGCCACGCCAGATTTTTTTCCGATGCGATGCCGCCGTCCAGCACCACAATCGGAGCTTGTCCCTCGTCGCAGGAATCATGCAGGTCACGCAGCACTTCGACCATCGATTTGCTGTCGTGAAGGTTGCCTGGAAAAACCTTGTGCGTCAAAATAAAACCTTCGCCGTCCAGCACCAACCCGACGGAAACGATGGGACAGTCCGAACGTTTTTCCTTGCTGTTGGCGCTGCGCCGCGCTTTGGGATTTTCAGCGGCCTGCCCTTCGAAATAACTGTTGGTCAGGTCATAAAGAATAATGGTGCGGTTCAGATGAAACAGTTCATGTTCTTTTTCGCGCAAATGGAATTCCAGGGCGTTACGGCAAGACAGAAGTTTGTCGCTGAGCCTGTAGAAGCGGTCTTCCCCTCCGAGTTCAATCCGTTCCCCCAGCAACTCGTTCAAGGCGGTTGTTGAGGCCCAATCCATCAGCTCGTTTTCGCTGACCGGCTCCAGCAGACGATTGAAAATCGCAATCTGCGCGGAACGGATTTGGCGCGGGTTGAACTTGTGCTCATGCAAAAACTCACTCAGCCCGAGCGAATTCCATGCCGTGATCAGCGGTAATAACGGCCCGAGTCCGCGACCGTTTTCATGCTCGACCAAATCAGCATGAATAAGTTCCGGGGCCGGCAGTTCGGCATAAGCGTGTTCCTGATGCGAAGCCTCCGGCAACTTCTTTTCCTCCCTGAGCCTGGCAATAATGGCATCCACCGCCTTGGCTACTTCATATTCGAGCGGCGCCAGCGCCTGATAACCGTCCATGCGGTATTCGACTTCGTGCGCAACAGTCTTTCTGAGCTCATCTGGAATTTTGATGTCGCCGAGTGAAAGGATGATTTCCTGTTTGACCTTCCCATTGTCATCCCGCGCTCCGCGCACCAGTTGCAGAACCGTGGCGTACTTGGTATTTTTTTCCCGAATGTACACTCGATATACTCCTTAAAAAGACTACAGACATTCTATCTCATAACATGCAAAAGTCAATATGAAATTAAAATAATAGGTGGCACAACAAAGCCGCTTTTTAAAATTCTTGAGTTCAAGTGATAACACCGTGGGAAGAAGTTAGCTTCAAAAAAATCTTCACGATTTTTTTACCCGCGGAAGTTGGGTTAATTCACCATAGGAATTTATTAAAAACCATTTTATCTTTCAGCCTTTAAATCCTATCCGCTTTTATCATTGAGAGGATGAGCATTTTAGAATTCCAAAGAAAGTGTCCCAAATACTCTGCTTATACCAACGTGTTAGTTGAAGATTTGTGAAAATTACTGTATATTATTTAAATATTAACCTAAAAATGGATAAAGCAAAAGAGTATGAGATGGTATAACTGGCACATTTCTCTATCATGGTTGAAATTTTTAATTTCACTTACTGCCATTGGTATAATTGTTGTGCGCCTAGTTTACCCAGACCTCAAGATTGATGCGATCGCACTCGGGTTTGTTGTTTTAGCACTCCTACCATGGTTTTCTGAGATAATTGAAACTCTTAAATTTCCTGGTGGATGGGAGATAACATTTCGAGACATCCAAAAAGCTGGAGAAAAAGTGGCAGATACATCTGTTGACTCATCATCAAGCGAGTCATCAAGCGAGTCAGAGAAACCTGCGTATCTAGCGGTTGCCAACAAGGATCCAAATCTTGCATTGGCTGGACTACGAATTGAAATTGAAAAAAGACTTAGAACTATTGCCCGTAAGCATAGCTTACCTGACCAACTTTCTCTTATAGAAACATTACATCGTCTTCGCCAGAATGAGGTGTTAACATCCTCTTCTCTGAGCGGTCTTCAGGAACTGATATCTGCAGGTAATCAAGCTGTTCATGGCGCAAGAGTTGAACCGGATGTTGCTGACTGGGCCATCTCTAACGGTCCCATTCTCTTGAGCAATTTGGATAATATTGCAAAGGATTCCGAATGATATGCTAGAGCATCCGCTTAATTTGAACCTTCTTCTGTTTGGTCATGAATTGAACTCACAATCTGTCTTTGCCAACATCAATGTATTCACTGAACTCAATAACAAGTTTTTATTGAAATCCGCTTGCAAATAGGCTTTTGTTCATTATTTTACAGTTGTTCATAAAAATTGAACACTAATATAAGTTGAACAAGATTATGAAAGAAAAAAATCTCATTCCGGCGGTATTGGAAAAGATGCGAACCAGTTTAGCGCTGGTCAAAAAATCTGTTAATGTAAAGTTTACTGGCATAAATGCTAAAAGCTGTGATGGGGTGCTGTCTATTGGCAAACTCAAGAAGAATATTGAAGTAAAAAAGGTGCTTACAAAAGCACAATTATTACATGTCATCTGCCAATGCAAGGCTCATAACTGTATCCTTTTTACTGAGTATGTTACTGAAGTGATAGCCGGAGAACTGGCGGGGAACGGTATTGAATTTGCAGATATGGCCGGAAATCTTTTTCTGAAATTGCCCGAACACACATTTTTAATAATGAACTGCAAAAAAACTAATGATATAAATAAGGACCGTAATTTAGGCCGGGCATTTGCTCCTTCCGGGTTGAAGTTGATTTTTATCCTGCTTACAGTCCCTGAAATGTTAAAAGCAAACTATCGCATCCTTCAGGAAAGAAGTGGAGTAAGCCTGGGCTCTATCGGCTATATTATGGCTGATTTAAAGGAATATGGCTTTTTGCTGGAACTCGATGGGAACTTGCAGTTTGCCGATAAGAAAAAACTTATAGAGCGCTGGTGCCTTGCTTACAGTGAAAAGCTCAGGGGAAAGCTTAATATTCAACGGTACAGCACTGACGTGGACATTAAGGATGTTCAATTTCTGACAGGTTTGCCGGCTGCTTGGGGCGGAGAAGCTGCCGCGTATTTTCTCAATGGACATATCCATCCCGAAATCTGGAGTATTTATCGATGGGGTAATATTAATAAGTTGATAGCCCAGGCAAAATTACGCCCCGATCCAAATGGCAAGATTGAAATACTTGATGCTTTCTGGCCGGAAAAAGGCAATACGCTGACAACGGTTCATCCATTGCTGATTTATGCAGATCTGATTGGCAGCGGCGATTCCAGAAATCTTGAAATTGCCATGGAAATACATCAGAAATATCTTATTGAACGGTAAAATGCTTCTATGGAAAACAACGTACAGACCAGTGTAATTGAAATAGTAAGTGAGGCGGCAAAGCTGAAAAATATTGATTTTCTGCTGATAGGCGCTTATGCCAGAAACCTCTTTATTATGAATAAGCCGACAGTTCCGACACCTCGTTGGACTTACGATGTTGATGTAGCATGTCAGGTAAAGGACTGGAAAGAATACCATGCACTGGTTCAAATCCTGCTTGATGAATACAATTTCAGACGCGATCCGTCCAAGATTCACCGTTTCCTTTTTGGAGACGAAGATATGCCTCTTGATATAATTCCGTTTGGAGGCATAGAGAACAGTAAAGGTGAAATATTCTGGCCTCCCGATTTTGATACAAGCCTGAATGTTCGTGGATTTACAGTGGCCTTACATTCTGCTGATGAAATCCAAATAGGCCGAACAATAATGGTAAAAGTTATTAAACCGCCTTTATTTGCGTTGTTAAAACTGATTTCTTATTTGGATGATAATTCACGTACCAAAGACCTCTCTGACTTTTACTTTGTCGCAAACCATTACTTTGATATTATTGACGTTGACGCAAGAGTATATGCTGATAATGCCCTGGATGCCGATATTCTTGACAATGACGATTTTGATTGGATCGTTGCCGGGGCCGAACTTATCGGACGTGATTGTGTAGCTATTGATAAAAAACTTTCATCTGAAATAGGGAAATTCATCTCTTCGTATAATAAAGAGGATAAACTAACCATCGCACTTAGCAAGGCATGCTCATTGCCTCCAGCATACTCGAAAAGAATAATTTCTGCCATGCTCCATGAACTAACCTGATAAGCTCGCTTCTGAGAGCATTTAAAACACAGCCTTTAAATCCTATCCTCTTTTTGTCATTGCTTTCTTTGATGGACTTTACAAGTTTAGCTTCAATGTTTATCAGCTTGTCCATAAGAAGAATGGTGTTCATTTCCTGACTGTCCATGCGTTCTTCTATATCTTTTAGTTGTGATGCCAGTTTTGCATTGGATAACAACATTTCACGCATCCAGACAAAAGTATTCATTGTTGCAATGTTTACTTGTATAGCCCGTTCACTGTTGAGCACACTGGAAAGCATAGCCACGCCTTGTTATGTAAAAACATACGGTGGGCTTCTTCTTCCTCCATGACTGGAACTTGCTATCGCAATTTGCGACTTCAAGTCTGTAAACTCTTTACTGGTAAGCTGAAACATAAAAGTCAAAGGAAATCTTTTGATTTTTCTTTTTACTGCCTCATTCAACCTGCCTACAGAAACTCCATATAAAGTAGCAAGGTCAGAATCAAGCATTACTTTTGAGTCTCTGATATAAAAAATCTTATTTTCTATACGCTCAATAGGTATTACTGAACTACAAAAAATCTATAAACTTCAGTTCGGCAAGGGAAAGTTGGTAGCGGGGGTTGGAATCGAACCAACGGCCTTCAGGTTATGAGTCGGAAAAACGGCCTTGATTATGAATCACTTACACTCAAAA
>MHBF01000095.1 GCA_001803225.1 Lentisphaerae bacterium GWF2_44_16
TAATTGAAAACGAACCGAAACTTATCGGGCGTAATATAATCGTGTCCTTTGCACCCAAGGGACATCACCACTGAGACCGGCTGGCGTCGGCCTTCTCAGATGAGCAAAAAATAAAATACAAGGAGTATTAACGATGCCAAAGCAAAAGACAAGAAAATGTGCCGCCAAGCGGCTCAAAAAGACGGGTACGGGCAAGTACATGCACCACAGAGCGGGCTCTCGCCATCTTCTCACCTGCAAAAACGCTAAACGCAAACGCCGTTTGGGCAAAAGCGTGGTAGTCAAAGACACTGAAATGAGAAGGATTGAAGCCGCACTGCCTTATGGGCTG
The DNA here is from genome assembly GCA_001803225.1 of Lentisphaerae bacterium GWF2_44_16. Taxonomy (GTDB): domain Bacteria; phylum Verrucomicrobiota; class Lentisphaeria; order Victivallales; family GWF2-45-14; genus GWF2-44-16. Next base: position 332 of record MHBF01000095.1, read on the forward strand.
AAATAAAAAGACTTCAATTCCATTAAAAAACATTACAGTTGTCAATTTTTAATTTTTAACGAGGAGATTTACTTCAATGAGAGTAACTAATAGTCCGGCATCACGTAAACGCCGCAGGCGCGCGCTTGACAGAGCAAAAGGTTTTTACGGCGCGAGAAGCAAACGCATACGTACAGTTTATGACGCGATAGATAAGGCTGACGCGCACGCTTATGTAGGCCGCAAACAGAAAAAGCGTCAATACCGCCGCCTCTGGACAGTAAGAATAAATGCCGCATGCAGAATGAACGGCACTACTTACAGTGTCTTTATGAACGGCCTTAAAAAGGCAAATATCGATCTTAACCGCAAGGTTCTTGCCGATATAGCCGCACGTGATCCCGAAGCTTTTAAAGCCTTAATTGAAAAGTCAGGCGTCAAAACAGCTGTTGCCGCTAACTAAGCAAGCTGTCCCAACGCATGTCCGGCCAGAATGTCCCGATATTGTGGACATTCGGCCATAAGATTTTAATTTTTCAATTCTGGTATCACAATGCCGAATCCAATTATAGAAAAAATCAGTTCCGCCCTGGAAATATCCAGACAAAAACTCCGGGAAGCAAAAACGGAAAATGATATCGAAGCCGTAAGGGTTGACCTCTTCGGGCGCAAAGGCCTTATGCCGGCGCTCAGCAAGGAAATGTCAGCCGTTCCCTCCGAAGAGAAGCGCGAGGTAGGAAACGCTCTGAATAACGCTAAAAACGAAATTCAGACGCTTATCGACGAGGCAAAAGCCGCAATTTCATCAGTATCCAGCTCTGCCTCCGATGAAATTGACGTTACACTGCCCGGGAGAACATGGAAGCTCGGCAAAAAACATCCTGTTACAATGGTCATAGATGACTGTGTTTCCATATTCCGCAGAATGGGCTTCATCGTCGCGGAAGGCCCGGAAATAGAAACGGTTTATCACAACTTTGACGCTCTCAATACGCCGCCTGAACATCCATCAAGAGACCCTCAGGATACTTTTTATTTCCCTGACGGACGCCTGCTCAGAACGCAGACTTCTCCCGTTCAGATAAGGGTAATGGAAAGCCGTAAACCCCCGATACGCATCGTCGCACCGGGGCGCGTTTACAGACGCGACACGCCCGATGCCACGCACGGCATGAACTTTCATCAGATTGAGGGACTTTACGTTGACAGAAATGTTTCGCTCTCTGATTTGAAAAGCATACTTCTGGCCTTTGCCCATGAAATGCTCGGGCCAAGTGTAGGCGTCAGGCTCAGGCCTCACTTCTTCCCGTTCACCGAACCAAGTGTGGAATATGATTTTTCATGTATCATGTGCGGCGGCAAGGGTTGCCGTGTCTGCAAAAATTCGGGATGGCTGGAAATATCCGGCGCCGGAATGGTCGATCCCAACGTGTTCAAAACAGTCGGGCTTGACCCCGAAACATGGAGCGGCTACGCCTTCGGAATGGGAATTGAACGCATAGCAATGATACGTTACAGAATAAACGACATCAGGTTGCTTTTTGAAAATGATGTAAGGTTCCTGAAGCAGTTCTGAAAACGGCTTTCGATAAACTAAATCACAATTGGACTATAACAATGAAAATTTCTTATAACTGGTTGTCTCAATATACCGATATCCCGGAAAATATCAGGGAACTGGCAGACAAGCTGACAATGGCCGGAATTGAAGTCGAGGCCATTGAAGCCGGAAAAATTATCCCCGATGGCATTATCATCGCCGAAATACTGGAACGCAAACCCCATCCCGACGCCGATAAGCTTTCTGTATGCAGAGTAAACACAGGCTCGGAAGAACTTCAGATAGTCTGCGGCGCCCCTAACTGCGACGCTGGCGTCAAGGCCCCGCTCGCGACACTTGGCACTGTCCTCGAAGATGATGAAACAGGGAAAAAAATCACGATTAAAAAAGCAAAACTCCGCGGCGTGGAATCTTCAGGAATGTTATGCAGCGCCAGAGAACTCGGCATTCAGGACGACCACAGCGGAATAATGCATCTGCCGAAAGACGCCTCCGTAGGCGCGCCCTTGAACAGCATAATCAAATCCGATACTGTTTTCGACTTGGAAATAACACCCAACCGCCCGGACCTCCTTTCACACTGGGGCATCGCCAGGGATATATCAGCGCTCATGGGAACAACTCTCAGATTTCCCGATATTAAAATCCCCGCCGTTTTAAAAGCTGAAGCGGCAAAATATAAAGACTCGGTTGAAGTCCTTAATAAAGGACTTTGTCCAAGATATACGGCCCGCATCGTGAAAGGCATCAAGGTCAAGGAGAGCCCTGAATGGCTCAAGGAACGTATCCAGAGCATTGGCCTGCGCCCTATTAACAACATAGTAGATATTACTAATTTCATTCTTATGGAACTAGGCCATCCCCTGCATGCCTTTGACCTCGCGGAACTGAAAGGACAGAAAATCATAGTCAGGACAGCTTCCGATGGCGAAACAATGATGACGCTTGACGGCAAAACCCATAAACTCAAAAGTTCACATCTGGTAATCGCCGATGCCGAAAAACCTGTGGCGCTTGCCGGAATAATGGGAGGTGAACACAGCGGCGTAACAGATAAAACCGTTGATATACTTATCGAAAGCGCCGTGTTCTTTCCTCCTAATATACGCGCCAGCTCAAGGGAACTCGGCATTTCCTCGGACTCCTCGTACAGGTTTGAAAGAGGAGTTGATTTCGAAATGGCCGAAGCCGCAAGCAACAGGGCCGTATCTTTGATTCTGGAACTCGCCGGCGGCGAAATCGTCAGCGATCTGATTGACGTTAAAGCACCGGAAAGAGAAATGCCAGCCCCGATAAACTGCCGTTTCAGCAGCATAAGAAAACTTCTCGGCACTGAAATAGACAATCAGGAAATAGTGGAAATTTTCAAAAGGCTCGGACTCGAAGTTTCGGAAATAAATGAAAACAGCTGCCGCGTGGATGTCCCATCCTACAGGCTGGACATTGAACGCGAAGCCGACCTCGGCGAGGAAGTCGCCAGAATTTACGGACTGGACAAAATCCCCGCCCTGCCCGTCAACGCTAAAATGGTTTCTTCATTGGCGGAAGACGCATACCTGAAACTTGAAACCGCAAAGAACGAGCTTATATCTCTGGGGCTCTGCGAGTGCATGAACTACAGCATGTCCGATGAAAAGTCCGCCGTCTGCGACGGCAAGTTCACAAAGGAAGACCTCGTGGAACTGAAAAATCCGATAAGCTCTGACTTCGCCTATATGCGCCCTTCCCTCTTCTCAGGAATCCTTGATACGGTCAGACGCAATATATCCAGAAAAAACCTCGATCTGGAACTCTTTGAAACAGGCGTGGTATTCTGCGCAAATAAAAATCTATACCCCGAAGAACGCAGGGAATGCTGCATTGTCCTGAGCGGACGGAAGCACCCCGAGCGTTTTTCTTCCGAAAAAAATGAAACCTATGACTTCTTCGATATGAAGGGACTGCTGGAAAAATGGCTCGAACACAGAAGACTGGAAAATACGGGTTTCAGAAAAGCCGACGACCCCCGCTTTGAAAAAGGCTCCTGCGCGGAAATCATAGCAGGAGGAAAATACATCGGTTCATTCGGAATGCTCGCCGGAAATTTCACGCGCGGAATGCGTACGCAATATCCCGTTTATCTGGCCGTAATACAACTTGACGTTCTTCTCGGGCTCAAGGACAGAAACATACTTTACGAACCGCTGTCGATGTTCCCGTCAGTCGCCAGGGATGTGGCTTTCGTGGCGGACGAGTCTCTTTCGCACGACAAAATCGTTGAATTTATTATGAGATCCAAGCCTGAAAATCTTGAGAAAGTCGAGCTCTTCGACATCTTCAGGGATGAGAATATCGGCAAAAACAAAAAGAGCATGGCTTATTCGCTGACATTCAGAAATTCAGCCAGGACGCTTACCGACGAAGAAGTAAATAAGGCGCATGAAAAACTGCGTTCACAACTCGCGTCCGGGCTTTCCGTAGATTTGCGCTGAACTCGGGATTTTAACGATGAATGAAAATGGCTTAGACAAAAAGAGCGTTTCCGAGACTGATGAAGGCGTTATCAAAAAGCGTCTGCTTTTAAGTACCTTTGTGATTATTATCTTTCCCGGGGCTTTCATTTTTTTCGTTATCTGCGCCATCCTGATATCAAAATTCACGGGACTGAATCAGGATAAACTCGTAATAGGGGCAATGGCGGCATTTATAGCGTTCACTTTCCTTTCCATAGTCATTTTCTCCTATCTCAAATTCAGAGAGCTCAGAAAAAACAGCAACGACTGATAAAGCTGGTATCTATCCCAAAAAACACAGATACTCCTGACTGGCCTTGCATACTTCATTTTTACCAAAAACACAGCTGAAACAGAAGAAAATTTCATGTTTCTTACATTTAAGTATTGCTTTTATTATCAATATTATTTATAATATATAAGCAAAATACAAGCGATTATCAGCAGGCAAAGAAAAATGAACCAGGTAGAAATAGCAAAAGAATTGAAAGTCTCTCAGGCACTGATATCCCATATACTCAATAACCCCAAAACAACCCGCATACCTGAAAGCAAAAAAAATGAAATTTTCGCGTTTCTCAAAAAAAGCGGATACCAGCATAAAAGAAAAAAGAAAACACCTTTACGTAGAATAGCATATATAACCTGCCTGAATATTCCTGAACTTTATACCGACCTTTACAGACCTTATATGCTTGGAGTGACGGAAGCAGCGGAAGCAGCGTCTTTTGAAATTGTCATAAAAAATTACAACCAGGATGAAGCCTCCGATATCATGGAAATCAACGATGTGACGGGATATATAGTACAAAGCGCGTTTATAGACAGAAAGCCCTTTTTCAAAAAAGAAAACACTGTGTTTGTCGATAATCCCTTCCTCGGTTTTGACAGTGTCGAACCTGATAATTTCAGAACAATTTTTCTTCCAATGGAATATCTGGTAAACAAAGGACATTCAAAAATAGCCTACTGGAGCATGTGGAATTACGGCAAGAGACAAAATAGAAGCAAACACCCTGAACATCTTTTGAATGCTTTTCATTTTACGCTTCAGGAGTTCGGCCTGAAAGCATCAGAAAAATATACATATCTGCCAGAGGCAGAAAAATACAACATTCAGGAAATTGAGGAAAATGTAATAAAATTCTTCCGGCAATGGAAAACCATGAAAGAACGGCCCACCGCGATTATAACCGGAGACATTTATGCGATTATCATGCTGAAGCTGGCGCCGGAATGCGGGATTTCTGTACCAGATGACCTAAGTATAATAGGGTCCGACAACATAGCATCCTGTGAATTCTCCAATCCGCCGCTTACATCCATTGAACAAAACCGGCAGGAGATGGGCCGTTTAAGCATAGAACTGTTGAACGCCAGGCTTAATCGCCCTGCCGCTTCGCCTAAAAGACTTATATGCGAACCTTTTTTGATTGAGAGAAAATCCGTAACTGATATAATAAATAGAGAGAAAACAATGAAAAGGTAATTTAAATATGATATACGTTTTAAACAAAAAAACCGTAAATGAATTTCATGCCCGGGATCATAGATTTACATTAATAGAGCTCCTTATTGTTGTATCTATAATAGCAATATTGGCGATGCTATTGCTTCCTGCTTTGTCAAAGGCCCGCGATTCGGCAAAAAAAATACTTTGCACAAACAATCAGAAGCAGCTTATCCAAACATATCTTGCATATTCCTGCGATAACAATGACTGGACTGTTCCCTCTGTAGGCGCGTCATGGGAACACACATTTATAGTAGATGGCGGATATCTGAGAAATGACTATTTTTCTAAAATTATAAATCCTTATGGTTATTACTTGAACAAATCAATGGTATGCCCCTCCTTGACCAAGCATATCACTACCAATGTAACAACATACGCAATAAGATCAGATTATGGAATAAATTACCGCTCATGTAACGCATGGTCCTCTCTACTTGTCAATTATACTTACGGGCATATTAAAAAAATAGATCCGCGGGCTGTTGTCTTCGGAGATCGAGGTCCCTGCACAATAATAACCTCACTGATCTCGAGTTCATCCAGTACAATTTACCCCTTGAGCATGGTTCATGATCTAGGTTCAAATCTGGCTTTCATTGACGGACATTGCGGCTGGGGTAAATACACTGATATGCTAAACCATCCCGAATGGTGGACTGTACACAGTCTATAATAATTTTAATAAAAACATAGTAAAAAAAAGAAAGGCCTAATTGTGAAAAAATTATCAATCGCTATTTTTGTTTTATTAGCCTGGCAAAATATCTTTGCAGAAGAAAACACTATTCAGAATTCACCATATTACCAGAAGAGGATATCTCTGATAGGATATCCAGAATATCCATTTACAAACAATACCAAGATTTTCTCATCCCCTTCCGAGCAGCGACAGGCCTATCAGATGAGGTTTTTCGGGTATAAAATCATAAGTCAGGAAGCCGCCGACAGGGAGATGGAAAAAATTAAGGAAAGCGGCATAAATTTTGTCCTTGCCGAAGACAATCGGTATATCATGCGCGGAATCGGCGAAATGGATCAGAATATACCGGGACTGAATGCTGGAACCCTTGAGGAAATGATAGAAAACACCAGGAAAGTAGTTGAAGCCTGCCATAAAAACAATATGCAATTCATCAATCACATCACCTGTACAATGGTTGATTCCGGTCTGTTCAAAAAACACTCTGACTGGGCCATGATAGATATGGAGACAGGCAAAAGTCCTCTGAACCGCTACGGAACGGCAAATGCCTGTATAAATAACGATGATTTCATGAATGAATGGTTCAAGCGACTCGAAAAGCTTTGTCTGGAAACTAATGCCGATGGCATAATGATTGATGAAATTCAGTTTTTCGGCCCCTTCAAATGCGGCTGCAAATGGTGTCGTGAAAAATTCAAAAAAGAAACCGGTTATGAGTTGCCTGAAAATGGCAATTCCAAAAATTGGTTCAATATGAAAAATCCGGCATACCGCAGGTGGCTGGATTGGAGGAGTGAAAAGGTAATCGAAAGACATTTACAGGCTAAAAAAATCGTCAGAAAACACAATCCCAACGCCGTATATTCCGCTTACTCATGCAACAATACCACCTCATGGAATTATTACGCAAGCGGCAGTAGCATCAATAATTTTACAGAATATGCCGACAGCGTAGGGTATGAATGTGAACCGCATGATTATTTTTACCAGTATTATTGGCCTCATGAAATCATGGAATTGAAATACCTGAGGGCCATAGCTGAAAACATAGGAACCGGAATGTGGACTCTCTTTTATGAAAAGGCACTGGGGGATTATACCATCAACTGGTTCTGTTCAATGTCACAGGGTTCAAGGCGCTGGTGGAGGGTACATGGAATACCAAACTCAGAAAAAGCATATAAGCCACTCCTCTCATGGGAAGTCAAGCACCAGGATATCCTGATAAATACCATCTCCCCGGCAAACATAGGAGTTTTGTTCTCGCTGGACAGCCGTGACAGGAACCCCATTGGAGGCTCAAAATGGATGAAAGGCTTTGCCGCCACATGCAACGCCCTTATCGATGGTCACATTCCTTACAAGGTGGTAATCGACGAGGACATAACACCAGAAAAACTCGAAAAGAAGGTCAAAACACTGGTACTCTTTAATACCGCCTCTCTTTCAGAAAAAGCTGTTCAAGCAATAAGGGAATTCGTCAAAAAAGGAGGCAATCTGATATGTTCCGGAAATATATCCATTTGCAATAATAACTATGAAAAACTCAATAATTTTGCTCTTTCCGATGTACTCGGTTTCAGTTATGCCGGAGAGCAAAAAAAAGGAAAAACACTTATAATTGATGCGAAGAATGAAGTTACCGGGAAGCTCACCGGAAGCTTCAAATATCCCGATTCGATCATACTCTTGAAAGACTTGGATAAAAATGTAAAAGTATTCGGTAAAATGGTCGATGAAAACGGCAAGGAATACCCAGGATTGCTTTGGAGGAAATATGGAAAGGGGAATGTCGTTTATTTTGCGGGGTATCCCGAAATGCGTTATTTTTTCCACTATTACAACGACAATCTCATCAAGCCCGGCAAGATGTGGAAGGATTACCGCGACCCTGAATTCCTTAAACTTATTTGCGAATCTGTCATAAGTTTCAATCTGGATATACCTTTAATAGTTCAAAACGTTCCTCAGGGAATAGTCGTAGAAGCCTATAAGCACCATTTCAAAGATATGAAGGGTATTCAAGTGCATGTCGCCAATTTTCTCGGCGGTGTTATTAAGGAAGGAGTTGTTCCAATTATAAATGAAGTCTCGTTCCCGGAAGCTCGTCCGTTACTTCCAGATCCCCAAAAACCCATATCTTTGAAAGTACTCGCACCTGAGACAAAAAAAGTATATCTGATTTCCCCTGATTTTGATGCGACAGTAGGGTTGCCGTTCAGGAAAGAAGGCAACTACGTCTGTGTGGAACTTCCTGACTTTTACCGTTACTTCATCCTCTATTTCAGTGAAGGTGACGATTCGGAATTTAAAACCCTAAATAATGGGGTTGTTACAAAACTTCCTCCAGCCAAAAAATTACTGCTCGAAGAAAAGAACGCACTAGCCGGGAAATATGATCCTGACTCAGTTATTGTTTTTGCCGATGACACAAGATTTACAGGCGGACAGAAAGGCGAAGTCTGGAAATTAAAGGAACCTTCTTGCACTATATACGGTACTGAGAGCGGAATATCGAATGTTACCATTTCTTTTGATATCAATAAGAAGATTGAAAAACCAATCCTTGAAATAGGCGCGATGGACGACAATCAACCATCAAAAGCCCCGATTGAAATAAAACTGAACGGCAAAACCGTCTTCAGAGGAAACAGCACTTTCCCCGATGCCGGATGGTCTCTCCGTTCTTTCAAAATTGATAAGAGCGATTTGAAGGAAGGCAGAAACATTGTAGAAATAAGCAATACCGGCAAAGGACCGAGAGGAAACATTCCATGGATGGGAATAAGCTTCGTAAGAATTAAAACAAGTCAGAAAAATTAGATTTGCCCCTGAAAACAAGGAGGTTTATGATGAGGGAAAAAGGATTACTAATGCTATTGACTGCGGGATGGATGCTCCTTACACCATTAGTTGGCAGCAGTCAGAATCTTGTCAATAATGACCTTGAAAGCTGGAAAGGAGCAACAAAAAGCAATGCTTCTCCACAACCCGGAATGGAAAGTTTTGAGATTTCCACCCCCACCTTTAATACCATACCTATTCCTGTGGACAAAGCAAAAAATTATGCCCTATCAGGATGGTTCAAAAACAGCGGAGATATCCATTTGAAACATGTTTATTTTTCGCTTATGCCGCTTGATGCCGATAAAAAACAGATAAACGCCCATGAATTCAATGCATACCCTATGCCTGGAAATGAAACGTTTTTAACAGCACCATGCATCGTTGGAGACACTGTCTTGAAAATCAAGGATGGTTCTAAATGGAAAGAGTACCAGCATGGTTGCATTGCATTTGATGTGGATGCTTCAGATGAAAATAAGGATTTGCCCAACAGCAAACTCAGTTCTATCGGGATCAAAAGTGTGGAAAAAAAAGACGACTATTGGAGTGTTACTTTGAAATCAAAATGTGGAAAGAATTTCCCCGCCGGAACAAAAGTAAGAGAACATGCGGCATCAAGTTCCTATATATATCCAGTTACAATAAAAGATCTGAATCAGGACGATGGTTGGAAAAAGTTTGAGGGGAAAATCGGAGGCATGACAAAGACGATTGTAACCAATGACAGATTCTGGCCGGGAACTAAATTTGTAAGAGTCGGAGTACATTGCGGTCCGGGTAAATTAGTCTTCTCGGATATAAAATTGGAAGAAATTAAATAGATTTTGCCTCCGGATAAATGTGATTTCCGTTGGTCTCCCTTATCATAAATGAGACCAGAAATGAGACTGCCGAGAGCCCGAAGAGCATCCAGAAAACAGCCATGTACGCTCCCGCCGGATATATTACCGAATGGGCCGTTCTGATTACGGAATCCTTGAAAGCGTCCATTATAAATCCGGCAATATTGGAAATTATCGCCACCAGCACATAACATAATCCGTTCAACAGTCCCAGCGAAAGCGCCATGCACTCGGGAGGATTCAGTTCTCTGGCCATCGAAGCGAATATCGTCGAAAATCCCGAAGATACTCCGAACATTATATAACAGATCAGAAAGAAAAATCCGCTGAAACCGAATTTCAACCCGCATATCATCATTATCGAACTGAGCACTGAAAGCGACGTGGCGGTGTTTATGAAAATTCTGCGCCTGTTTCCCAAAAGTTTGCTCACAATCCCCGAGGACAGCAGGGTAAACATTGTAAACAACATCATGAGGCATGTAAATGATGCCGCCGCGTACGAACTCATGGAAACATAATCCTCAAGAAACTTTTTCCCTATCACTGTCTGTATAGTAAAATAGACGGCGAAATTAACCGAACCGGAAAAGAAAAGCGGCAGTGAATACTTGTTTTTCAGTATAATCCATAGCGGTTTGAAACTGAAAGATGTCTTGTCCTTCTCTTTTTCGCTCCTGTGCCTGGGCACCAGCATTATTGCCAGCAGTATCAGGGTCGATATCAGCGCTATCACCTTCAGAGACTCCCGCCAGCCGAAAACGCTTACAACCCTCTCAAACGGAAGCGTCCCCGCAAGTCCCCCTGAATACCCTATAAAAAAAATAAGGCCCAGCATAACGGAAAAATTCTTTTTCCCGAACATATTGTCCGTTTCCTTCACAATGCTCAGATAAAGACAACTCGTTCCGAGCCCGGTAATTATTCTGCTGATGAAAAGTCCGGGAACACTTGTAGAATACGGGAACATGAACGCACCGATACAGAAGAGCACTCCTCCGCTTATCAGCACCTTCATGCCGCCGTATCTGTCGGCAAGCATACCTACAAAAAGTTGCGTCGAGGCGTAAACACACATGAACATGGAACTCAGCGCAGTAACCGAAGCCGCCGAAATACCGAGGTCCGACTGAAGACGGTTAAATATAGTGCCGGGAACGGCCACCCTCTGGAAATACGCGAAAAAATAAAAAACCGCCATTATTCCGAAAAGAAATAATTTGCTTCTTCTGTTTTCCAGGTACATGAATATTTTTTTCATAGATGTTTTTTCTATTTGCCGTATTCGGCGGAAAGGAGTTCGATAAATATGCGGGCAGCCGGAGAAAGCGGTTTGGACACGTCATGGTTTATACCCATATGTATCTTTATGTCAGTATCCAGTTTCCTGACGACAATTCCGTTGAGTGATTTCAATCGCGCAATATATTCGGGTATGATTCCGACGCCAAGGTTTTTCTCTATATAGACAAGCATCGTCTCAGAATACCTGCTTTGGAGAATTATTCTGGCATTCTCAAGCAGGGCCTTTACAAGTACCCTGTAAACTCCGGTATCCGGCGTATAAGTTATCAGAGGATATTTCTTTATTTCCTCGAAACTGACCTTTCTCATGCGTGCCAGCGCGCATTTTTCAGAGCACACAAGCACTAATTCGCTGGAAAATATTTCTTTGAATTCGATTTTTTTTTCGGAACCGCCGCGCAAGTCTTCCGCGCTGAAACTGATGTCTATGACATCGCTTTCGAGAAGTTCCCTCATCTCGTTTGTTTCCGCTTCGAATATCGAAACTTCCACATCGGGATATTCTTTTATCATCTTATCCACAATATTCGGCAGAAGCAGTTTTGCGCTGACAGCGCCGCAGCCTATGGCAAGTTTACCGGAAACCTTTTTCCTGCTGAAATTGATTTCATCTTTTATATTTTTCACCTTGGACACTATTTCCTTGGCATGCTTCAGGAACAGTTCTCCTTCTAAAGTAAGCGCCAGCCGGTTTCCGCGCCTTGCGAAAAGCTTGCACTCAAGCTCCTCTTCAAGCAGCTTTAACTGTTTGCTTACGGCAGGTTGAGAAACAAACATTTTTTTTGCCGCCATTGTAATATTTCCGCATTCGGCGGTCTTCTTGAAATATTCCAGTTGAATAAAGTTCATAAAGGCATTTTCCTTTTCATATAACTATTGATTATACATCATCCGTGGTAATAACGCAAATACATAATTTTTATGAATATCATAACTTTAAGTTATAACTATGCGCTGGGGGTACTGAAAGCAAAGAAAGCTGTTTCGGCTTATTTTTTCCGGCGCGCGCTTATCCTGCCGGGAGGCTGTTTCATGATTCTTTTGAATATCCTGGAAAAATAAAACTCATCATAAAAAGCAAGCTTCTGCGCTGTTTCCTTCACGCTCAATCCGTCTTCGCTGAGGTATCTGTAAGCTTGGAATATTTTTTCTCTATGCGTGAATTCAGTAGGAGTTATGCCGAGTTCCTTTTTGAAAATGAAATTGACGTATTCGGGGGTAAGTGAAAACTTTTCCGCCAGGTCCCGCCTTGTAATATTTTCATGAATGCTCTTCCGAAGATATGAAAGCATCATATTTACGCGCGGAGAAAACTGTTTCCCGCTTCCGCCTTCCCAGTATTCGGAAAAGCGAAGCCATATTTCCTTTACCATCGTCCGCACTATTTCGTTCCGGTATTTTCCGTAACCGCTGAAGGCGGCAGCGCAATTTCTGAAAAGTCCATGTATAAGCGGGTCAGCCTGTATATCGGTAAATACAGAGGGAAGAGTTTTCAGTTTATAATCTCCTTTCAGCCATGAGTATCCTTTCACAGGCTCCAGGTGTATGCAGGCGATGGACGCCCCATAAGCGCTATCCTTTTCGCATTTCAGGATATGTGTTTCACCGGGATATATGCAAAGCGCCTGACCTTCCTCTAAAAGTATATTTTTATTTCCCGCCCTGAAAGAAAAAAAACCGGACGCTATATATATGAGCTCAAAATCGTTTATTTCACGAGGCCCCCAATAAACTCCCGCTTTCACATCAATATAGTTGGACACCCTCACTTCAGGGTCAATTTCAGGAGGACTTATTGTATTCAAAATCTTCTTCATCTTATTATTATACATGCTAAAATAATTCCTGTCCATGAAATATCACAATTATATACTTGGATTTATTTCTTTTTTCTGATATTATTTAGAGAATAAATCTTATTTAAATGCAGGAATGTTTTTATGAATAACAGGGAACGCACCCACGCCATTCTGAGTTACAAAGAATATGACAAGATGCCTGTAGTGCATTTCGGTTTCTGGAAAGAAACGCATGAAAAATGGTTTGAAGAGGGTTTCATAAGCGAAGAAGAATTTAATATGCGCGAACCGGAAAGGGAAAAACATATAACCGAAAAGCTGGGTTTTGATTTTGGCTGGGGCGGGACATTCGGCGCGCATTCGGGGCTTCTCCCCGCGTTTGAGGAAAAGATAATAGAGGAACTGCCGGACGGCTCGGAAAAAGTCCGCAATTCTTCAGGAGTGATAGTGCTCCGGAACCCTGACGCAAACTCAATACCCGCTGAGTTCGATCATCATCTGAAAGACAGAAAGTCATGGGAAGAGCATTTTCTGCCGCGCCTTCAGTTTGAGGAAAAGCGTGTCGATTATAAACTGATGGCGAAGAAAAAATCCGAATCTGAAACAGCTGAAAATCCTGTAATAATGGGTGTCGGCAGCATGATCGGCGTCATAAGGAACTGGCTGGGAGTGGAAGGGTTGAGCTATCTGTGGGCAGACGACCCTGAGCTTTTTGATGAGATAATCAATACCTGCGCCGAATTGAATTATAAATGTATTGAGAAAGTATTGTCCTGCGGGATAAAGATAGACTTCGCTAATTTCTGGGAGGATATATGTTTCAAAAACGGGCCTCTGGTGGCGCCGTCTGTTTTCAGGGAGAAATCCGGCCCTCACTATAAAAAGCTTACAACGCTTCTGAACAAACACGGCATAAAGTTTATTTCAGTTGACTGCGACGGCTGTATTGATTCGCTTATTTCAACATGGCTGGAAAACGGCGTCAATACAATGTTCCCCATAGAAGTCGGCACATGGAACGCCAGCATAAAGCCGTGGCGCGAAAAATACGGCAGAGAAATTCGCGGCGTGGGCGGCATGAACAAATGTGTTTTCGCATATGACCGCAATGCGATTGACGCCGAGATTGAAAGACTGAAACCCCTGGTCGCTCTCGGCGCGTATATCCCCTGCCCTGATCACAGAATCCCTCCGGACGCTAAATGGGACAATGTGCGTTATTACTGCGACAGGATGCGTGAGACTTTTTAAGGAAGGAGCAGTTTTAAAATTCCGTCAAAGGAATCGATGGCGGCATCATAGTTTTCGTTTCCCTGTCTGCCGAAACCGTAGCGGGCAAAACAGCGTTTGATTCCGGCGCGGCGGCCGGCTTCCAGATCTGTATAATTGTCGCCGAGCATCCAGCTTTTTTCAGGCAGGGAAGATGTTTCATTCAAAACATAAATCAATGATGCCGGGTCAGGTTTCAGCGGAAAAGCGCTGTCTCCGCCGAGTACGTATGAAAGGTATTTTTTCACTTTCAGTTTTTCGAGAATTTCATTGGCGGCGGGGGAAGGCTTATTGGTTATGACTGCCAGTTTCCAGCCTTTGGAGTGAAGTTTTCCGAGTCCTTCCGCGACACCCGGATAAAGATGTGTTTTGACCAGCATATTTTCGGAATAAAACTTTTTCATCAGTGAGAGAGCGTGTTCTATATCGGCATCGTGTCCCTGCAACGCCCGGATTGCGAGATTGCGCGCGCCGTTCCCTACGTATGATGTTACCGTATCGACGGAAAGCCCTTCAAGTCCGAAATGGGCGCGCATGAGATTAACTCCTGTGGTCAGGTCTTCACGGGAATCTATTAAAGTCCCGTCCAAATCAAATACTATGCACGAATTCATTTTCATTTTAAGAGAAATTCCAGATCGCTTATATCAAAATGCTTCAGGCTGTTGGAAGGATTTTCCACAAGGCTGTCAAAGATAAGCTGTTTTTTCTTCTGAAGTTCGAGAATTCTTTCCTCTATGGAATCCTTTACCACAAGCTTGATGCTGTTGACGGGAACAGTCTGTCCGATTCTATGCGTTCTGTCGGCGGCCTGCGCTTCGACGGCCGGATTCCACCACGGGTCGTATATTATCACGGTATCGGCGCTGGTAAGGTTGAGGCCGGTGCCGCCGGCTTTCAAGCTCAGGAGAAAGACCGGGATATTTTTGCTGTTATTGAAATTATCGACATGCTCAAGCCGGTTTGTGGTGGAGCCGTCAAGGTATTCATATTTTATTTTTTCCTCTTCCATCCATTTTCTGACTATTTTCAGCAGGGAAGTGAATTGACTGAATACCAGGAGCTTGTGCCCGCTGTCGATATTCTCGAAAAGGAGTTCATGCAGAAGGTCCATTTTTGCCGAAGCGACATTTGCGCCTCCGAATTCTTTCGGAAGCAGCTCCGGGTGACAGCATATCTGGCGCAGGCGCAGAAGGGCGGTAAGGATTTTGAACTTTGAGGTGTCCTTATTTGTCTTCAGGAGCTCGCACTGCTCACGGCCTCTCACAAGGAACTGTTCATAAATTTCTCTTTGTCCGCCGTCCATCTCACAATAGAGGGCCTGTTCAAGCTTCGGGGGCAGTTCAGAGCAGACCTTCTTTTTCTTTCTTCTCAGTATGAAAGGCGAAACTCTGGCGGCAAGGTCATCCTGCTTGTCCTTGTTCTTGTGCAGGTCCGCATAATTATTTTTAAAAGCGTTGAGGTTTCCAAGCAGGCCGGGATGGAGGAAGTCGAATATTGACCAGAGGTCTTCGGGAGAATTCTCAAGGGGGGTTCCCGTGAGGACCAGGCGATGCGCGGATTTGATTATTTTGCAGCTTCTGGCGTTGGCGGTGGAGGGATTTTTGATATGCTGCGCTTCATCCAGAATGAAATAATTGAAAGCGCAATCCTTGAGTATTTCCACATCTCTTTTGGCAAGGGCATAGGAGCTGATTATCAGGTCATAGTCATTATATTTTTTCCAGAGTTTTTCCCTTTCAGGCCCGCTGATGCTGAGTACCTTGAATGAAGGAACAAATTTCATGGCCTCTCTAGCCCAGTTTTCGACCAGACTCGAAGGACAGAGCACGAGAGACGGGTTTTCACTTTTGGAAATTGCAAGCATGGCAAGCGCCTGAATTGTTTTTCCCAGGCCCATTTCATCGGCAAGTATCAGGTTATAGCCTTTTGCCGAAAGCTCCCTCATCCATGCGACACCCTGCTTCTGATAATTGCGGAGCGAACCTTCAAATTTAAAAACCTTCGCGTTCTCTCCATCCATGAAGAATTTGGCGTTTTCGCCATCTCTGGCGGCATCTTTCATAAAATTGGCGATACTCAGGAATTCAGGCGGAACGGCCCCGGGAATTCTTGATGCCATTTCCGCCCAGTAAGCCGCGGCGAAGCGGGGTATTTTCAGTATTTCATTATTTCCTTCTGGAATCTCTACAATATTCGAAGCTGCTTCCACGAGTTTTCTCAGGGCCGGAGGTATTTTTATAAGTCCGTGTTCTCTGACAAACATAAAGTTTCTGTTGTGTTTCAGTTCTGCGGCAAGCCTGCTCCAGGATATTCTGAAATCGCCCTCGAAAATCCTGTATTTCAAATCAAAACTATCATGATTTTCTTTTTCCAGCGAACAGATGAAACTAAGCTCCGGCACTCTGTGTTCGGTTCCGCTCACGGCACTGAGGACTGCCGAAAGATAAATCCCGTCATATCTTCCAATCAGAAGAGGAATATATTCATCCAGAAATATTCCTGCCGTCTCGATATCGTGAAGGCTAAGGGAATAATCGGAAACACCGGAACTGTTTTTTTCAAAACCGAAACTCTGTAGTTCGTTGAGAAAATCCTTTTCAAGGCGGCTGTCCCTGGACCAGAAATGCCCGTCGGAGGAAGCGAGCCTGGCGCCGTCGGCGGAAAAGATTTTTTTCTCGTAATCAAAGGAGACATCCAAGTTGAAAACATTTTCGAGGTCGAAATCGCCGCACATGAGTATTTTGGATTTTTTGGAAGGGAGTTCTTTCAAGCTGCTTTCAATTACCTTTAACGGGAAATTTGTTTTTCCGCTGAGGAGGAGTTCCGCCGATTTCACATCACAGCTCTGCTCCTCTGAGCGCAGGTAACTTCTGAGCCAGCCGACATCAACGAAAGCAGGCATCCACCAGTATTCACCTGACACGCCAAGCCAGCATCCGGCCCTGCCGATAATCACTTTTTCCGATTTCATGGGAAGAAGCGAGCCGTCCACCAATGCCGCCGGATAAAGCTGATAAGCATCCTTGGATTTCCGGCAGACAAGAACGGGTTCGGCTATTTCCCTGTGAATGATAATCTGTTCGCCGTTGCGTGAAAATCTCTTGAATCCGGAAAGACAGTGAAAGAGTTCCGCGGTCTGTTCGGAGTCCAGGGAGAGCTTTGAATCTTCGGACTCCGAGTTGATGGCCAGAAAACGTATTATCTGCCTGTCCTGCTGAGAGAAATAAGAAACCTGAAGTGAAGCCGCCATATTCTTTCCGAAATGAAGCTGCCTTAAATTGCTCAGGTTCCCTATATAATCGCGGGTCCCGTAGTGGAGAGTAGCTGAAATTATAACTTTTTCCCATTTGCTGGGAACATGAGGGAACTCGGTTTCAGCGTTCAGTGATATTTCCGCTTTCGGGGGATTGATAGCTCCTGAAATAAGTTCGGGGAAGCCTTCATATTTAAGTCCGGCATATTTAGCCGGGGCATCGGCATGGAGCGTCTCGTGGTGGTCCTGGTGCCTGAATTTTGAATAATGCGCCAGCGCGGCGTTGGCATGCTGACACAATTTGCCGTTATTATTGCCGCCGCACGTGCAGTCCGCACTGTTTTCAGTTCCTTTAAATCCGGAGACTTCAACTTTTTCTATATGTCCGGCATCATCCTTGAAAAGGGCTTTCAGTGTATCGGCGGACAACTGATAACAACACAGGAGCCTGCTTCCCCTGGGGGAAGAGTTTTTTCCATGCTTAAGTGCTTCTCCGGCATGGCCTTCATGATTCTTTATCTTGTTCTTATCAGGCATATATCTTTTCTTTCAGCTTCAAATCACTTTAAAAAATGAAACAATAAATTTGTAAGTTAACGCCATGTGAAAATAAATAAAAGAGCTTATTCGGATTTATTCAAAGGTTTTTTGCCGATATCAGTTCCGGGAGGAAGCGATACCGGCAATATTGAAATTGCTTCTGTATTTCCCTGAGGTATATTAATTGAGAGTGTTGAAAATATTCCGTTTCATGAAAGTTTTAATATGTCAAACTACTCAGATAGAAAAATCATATCGGGAACAATACTGGCGCTTCTGCTTGTAATCGGGCTTATATTGATTGTCGCTTACTTCTTTCCAACGGGCAAAAATATATTTACGGGGCCCTATATCGAATGGATGGGGCCGTCAAAAGCCGTAATAATGATGCTCGGCAAAGCAGACAGAAACCTTGAATTCTCCCTTTACGCCAAAGGCGAAAAAAAGCCGTTGCGGAAGATAAAGAGTTCAGGCAAAGTACATACGTTCAGGCTCGATTCCCTGAGTCCCGACACTGAATACATTTACTCTATAAAAGGAAGAGGCGTAAACGTATCCTGTCAATTCAGGACGGCGCCTTCGATTGAACACAAGGATTTCACATTCATAGTTTACGGTGACTCCAGAAGCCGCCGGAACACGGAAATTTATTCAAGGCTCGCTTCATATTTCAAAGGCCATATTCCGGCTTTCGCTCTGCATACCGGGAATATCCTCATCGGCGATACCGAAAACAGCGGGGATTTTTTCGGCTTCGACTGGCATGAAAACGCGTTTAAGCCCCTGCCGCCCGGAACTTTAGGCTCAATGCCCATTTTCAGGACGAAAGGAAAACATGACGTTTGCAGTCAGGATACCGAAAAGGCGTTTTCAATGGCTTTTCCGTCGCTCTCGAAAACTGTCTATTCCTTCATGTGGGGCAATGTTCATTTCGTATGCCTCAACGGGGTTTTCAATTCCCTCGGCGATTATACTCAGGAAATCAGAAACGCCCTTTATGACGAAATAAGGAAATATCCCAACGCAAGATGGCGGACAGCGTTCTTTCACGTACCGCCGTATTCTGCCGTAAAAAGTTCGTCCCCGGCGGAAAATCATGAATTAAACGAAAAGCTCCTTGAGGACTTCAGCAATCTGAAAATAGATATAGTTTTCAATGGCGGCGAACACTTGTACGCGAGAACAAAACCGCTTATCTCCGAAGGAAATACGTTAAATCCGGTACAGTTCATAACAAGCGGCGGAGGCGGCGCCAAACTTGATGATATAGAAAAAAGGCCCTATCTGGCAAAGATAATAAAAAGCCATCATTTCTGTGTGGTCGACGTTACATACAATCTTCTGACCGTACAGGCTTTCAACTCAAATAACTCATTAATAGACAAGTTCAAAATCAGAAAAGACGACGCCGGAAAAAACAGCTACGCCGGTTCAGAAATTTTCAGTATGCGGAAAAAGCAGAAAAGTATTCCCGAAAATAAATTACCTGAACGGGAATAAAATCAAGACTAATTAACCGAGAAGGGTAAGTATGCCCTGTCCCAATGAGTTAGCCTGCGCCAACATGGCGTTGGAAGCCTGAGTAAGTACCTGATATGTCGAGAGATTTGTGGTCTCACGGGCCATATCAATATCACGGATTTTGCTTTCGGCTGACTGGAGATTGTCTTCATAAGTCAAGAGGCCCGAACGGGTGTTCTCAATACGTTTCTGCTGAGCGCCCATGGACGCTCGGGCATTGGCGACAAAATCGATGGCAGAGTCTATCTTGCCTATTGAGTCCATTGAGCTCACGCTCATTTTTGAAACATCGATAATGCTGCCCCACGTTACGGAGCTATGCGAAGAAGCGGTAACAGCTGTTCCAGTACCGTATGAATAGGTATGGACTGTACCGATTATAGCGGTATTCGTAACTTCCAGATTTTTCAGGGTTATTTCAATCTTCTGGTCAACGTCCGCGCCTATCTGCACAGTTATGTTTTTGGCGATGCCGGTGCCTGCGGTAGCCTCCACCCATGCGGAATCGCTGGCAACAAGGAACACAGGGGAACATACAAGATCCATACATTTTCTACTCAGATACAACGAATCCACGATATCAAGTGAGGCGCGATCAGGCATAAGCGCCTGAGAACGTGCATCTAAACCACCTGCACCCAGATTAGTATTAACCCAATCTGCAATGCCGGCACTGCCCGACATAAAGATATTTAACGCATTTGCATAGGTATCATCACCAGCAGTAACGGCCCCAACTCCATTCCATAGCACCAGCTCAAGAGAACCTGGCGCATGGGCGAGATTTATCTGATTTGCATAAGCAACGCTGATATCAGCACCGCTGTAAAGGGAGGTACCTGTATAATGAGCTGCCGTTCCTCCGCCTGTTCCGTCAACCTGGTCTCCTGTTACGACGGCCACGCCGTTGCCGCCGCGGAAAAGGTAGAGGCCGTTGAATTTGGCGGCGGAAGTGTATCTTGAAGTAATGCGCGTAACTTCTTCCTGGAGGGCTTTGAATTCTGTCTGGACATTGGCTTTATCCGCGGCAGAGGTTATACCCTCAGCTTCGATAGCAAGAGCTTTCATCCTTGATATCTGGTCGTTTATTTTCTGGAGCCAGCTGTCGGCTGTCTGGACGAGGGAAACCGCGGTTTCCGAATTCTGACGGGCCATTGCCGTGCCGCGTATCTGTGCCCGCATACGTTCAGATATACCAATACCTGCCGGATCGTCAGTGTTAGTTATTTGACCTGTTGAAAGCTTGGACATTGCTTTCTGGAGTCTGGTCACATTCTCTGTATAATTAGTCCATACATTGAAAGCAATAGTATTAGTGCTCATTTTCTGTAACTTCCTTGTTACGCAGCCAACATCCTTGTCAGCGTCCCGTATTTCTTATGATTGTTTTCAATCTACGGGAATTATTGAAAACATCTTATAAACCTAACTGTTGAGAACATTTATCGGACAACACCGGAAAAGGTTTAGAGGTTTTTAAAAAAAAAATCAACTTTTTTGGGGGACAACAAAAAAGATCAGTTGACCAGATACAACTTCTGTTTCCGGTAATGCTTCGGGGAACTGCCGGAATATTTTCTGAAAAGCCGGGAAAAATAGAAGACATCTTCATAACCTGTGCGCGCCGCTATTTCATTCACCGAATATTCGCTGCTTATAAGAAGGTTCTGGGCTTTTTCAATTCTCTTGCGCGTAATATACTGCATCGGGGGAATGCTGAAATAACTGCAGAAAAGATTGGAAAAATATGTCGGCTGAAGATGCATGAGATCGGCAAGCTGTGTCAGCGTTATGTCTTCCGTAAAATGTTCTTCGATATAATGAAGCGCCTTTTTAAATCTGACGACGGCGGCTATTTTCTGCGATGACTGGGTTTCCGTTATCTCCGAAAAGAAAAGCGAAACAAGTATCCTCATGATGCCCTGACTCTCAAGGATATCGGATGTCTCTGTCTTATAATATTTTTCCAGAAGATTTTTAAGGAGTTTTTTTATGTATTCATTATCCTTTACTTTCACCTGATGAGCTGGATGAAGGAACTGGAAGATATCAATGCCGTTAAGGATTTCGGCGTTGAAATGTATATAATACTGGCCGTGTTCGGAAGAGCATGAAAGGTGCAGAGGCTCTCTTGAGGGCAGAAAATACGCGTAGCCGGGACGAAGCTTGAAAACTTTTCCGCTATGCTCGACTTCCCCCTCCCCGTATTCCAGATAATAAAAACGAGCGAACGGGCTGTTTATGTTCCTGAAATTCCAGGATTTTCCACATACGGTATAATCGACTTTATGTATCCATATTTTCAGATTTGAGAGAATCTCTTTCACAGCGAACACCTGTATTATATCCATTTAATGCTGTAAAATACCTATTCACACAGCGTATTTCAAACTGTATAATATTAATATTCAGAAAAAGGAGATTCAAGATGTCATACAATTCGGGATGGAAAGCTTTGAACATGGAATTCACGGATAAAGTGCCGCGCACCGAATACTCGGCGCATAATCACTGGGAACTTGTAAAAGAGGTAACAGGCATTGATACTTCAAAAGAGGAAAACAGGAAAAACGCTTCCTCGGAATTCCTGCGCAAATGGGACTACGCTTTTATGTGGAGCACCTCGGGAGCGGGACAGTACCTCAAGATGAGAGGCGGCCGCACAACCGATATGGGACACGCAGAATACGCCGAACTCGCCAATGGCAGAAGTGATTTCAGGGATACCGTACAGGCGCCCTTTAAAGATCCTGAAGATGTTTGGGCACTTGACGTCTGGAAAGAATACGGAGAGTTTGACAAAAAAACGCTGGTGAAAGATTTTGAGGACACATACAAACGTATTTCAACGACTTATCCGAATACCCTTAATATGACAGGTATTTACACCACAATGGTATCGGGGCTTCTCAACATACTCGGATGGGATATGTTCCTCTTGTCCCTTGGAACGGATGAAAAAAAATTCGCAAAGCTTATGGACATGTATTGCGAGTGGATTAAACAATTCTATGACGCCTGCGCGGAAACAAGCATACCTGTTTTCATGTGCCATGACGACATGGTCTGGACGAGCGGCCCCTTCGCTTCTCCTGATTGGTACAGAAAAAATCTTTTCCCGAAATACAAAAAACTCCTCGCGCCATTAAAAGAGGCAGGGAAAAAAATAATATTCACTTCGGACGGAACTTATACGATGTTTTTTGACGATATCGTGGACTGCGGCGCGGACATGCTGGTAATGGAGCCAAGTTCGGACATGACGCTTTTCGCTGAGAAATACGGGAAAACTCACGGCTTCGTAGGCAACGCCGATTGCAGGATACTTCTTGACGGAAGCAAAGAAGACATTTACAAGGAAGTGGAAAGATGCATGAATACAGGGAAAAAATATCCGGGCTTCATAATGGCAGTCGGCAATCACATACCCCAGAATACGCCCGTGGACAACGCGCTTTATTACAATGAAGCCTATGAGAAATTATCAGCGCGGTAAAACTCATCCTCCCCATTCCGCTTTTTTTATCACGGAAGGGACAAGTCCGAGGGTTATTACAAGGATGAATATCATAACCGCAAATCCGAGTATCAGGGCATCGTAATTGCACATGGACATTTTAAAAAATGTCCAGTTTTCTTTCAGAAAACCCAGTTTTACGGCAAAGGCGCAGAGAAAGCCGGAAGCAGCCATCCCCGCGTCAAGCATTGATGTCAGAAGGGCCGTTGCGAAAGACTGATTCTCCGCCGGCATAAGCGCGATTATCTCGGAAGTAATGGCAATCGAACTGGATGCCAGGACAAGGCCGAAGATAAAATGCGAGGTCCATAAAAGCGGCATCATCATCACAGGGAAAAAACCCCTCATGACAAAGAGGAAAAGCACTAAGGCAAACGCAAAATGACAACTCATGAAAACTTTTTTTGTGCCAAGCCTGTCCACTGCCATTCCACCGAGGAGATAGCCTGAAACAGAACCTATCATCGTCATATTTGCAAACCATACCACGGTTGCCGGATTGATTTTCAGATACTCTTTCTCAACCATCGCGAAAAGCGCCGGCGCGTAAGCCGTAAAAACAGTTATAAGAAAAATATAAGCTCCGAACGGGGCGTAGCCTTCGTGCCTGATAACAGTTTTCAATACCGAAAAGAAAGTTTTCCCGTCCTTCCCGCTTTTTTCCAGCTCGGGAATCTTTCTGTAAAATAAGAACCTTATAAACATGAAGACCACGATTACAGCCATAATAAGCTGATATGCGGATATGCCGCCCCACAATGCCAGCAACCAGCCCGCAAGCGCGAAAAAAAGCAGCCCGACAATCTGCCATGCCATTCTCATTTTGCCAAAATAACGGCCTCTGATTTCAGGCGGAACAATCGGTCTGAGCAGAGGAAACCATGAGGACTGAAAAAATGCCTGTCCGCCGGCAAACGCCACAATCCCGGCAACAACAGACAACTCCTTGATAAAATTGTCTTCAAGAAACGCGGCAAGCGTTATTACCGCAAAACCGCTGATGCTCAGAAAATGCCCGACATTTCCAATCCGCTTTTTTCCCATGCGATCAGATAAAAATGCCGCCGGAACAGTAAGTCCCCAGCAGACCAGCCCGTAAATGGCAATATAAGTCAGCACTCTTGCCTCGGCAAGCTGCATGGCCAGCAGATAAAGAAGCATCAGGCTGTTTCTGAACACCAGAACACCCTGTATGCCGAAACATTGTGCCGCGATAGCGTTTCTCATGGCCCTGGTTATAATGTGTTTCTGCAAATCCATATGAGATTTTCTTTTTCTTTTTCATTAAAAAACTGGTATTTTTAATATAAAAGCAGATATTTCTTAATACAAAAGGATATTAAAGAAATATAAGAGGAAGATATGCGCGCCCTTTCATTTGGAGAGCTCCTCTGGGATATTATCGGCAATAAGGAATATCTCGGCGGCGCTCCGTTCAACCTGACAGCCCACCTTGCCGGAATGGGCACGGAAGTATCAATTATCTCAGCTCTCGGCAGAGATGATTTAGGAAAAGACGCTCTGTTCGATGCGGAAGACCTGAACGTGGATACCGAATTCATCCAAGTACATGACAGATACCCGACAGGGACAGTTGACGTAAAAGTCGATAATAAAGGCATCCCGTCCTATGCGATAAACGAAAATACCGCCTGGGACAACATTGACGTTAATGATAACGCCATACTGAGAATAAAAGAAAAATCCTGGAACGTTTTCTGCTTCGGAACACTCGCGCAAAGAACTGAGACAAATAGAAAAAGCCTCTGGAAAATCATTGAAAATATTTCGTTCGATCACATATTCTATGATGTCAACCTCCGTCAGAATTACTTTGAAAAAGAGCATATTGAGAAATCGCTGAAAGCTTCATCAATCGTGAAACTCAACAGTGAGGAAGCTGTCTTTCTGTCCCAATACATTTTTAACGGGACAATGACTGAAAAGGAATTTGCCGCAAGGCTTTCCGTCGAATACGGCATTGAGATTGTCTGCATAACAAGAGGCGAAAACGGAAGCGCTGTCTTTTATGAAAACGAGTTCAGAGAAATTCCCGGAATTCCAGTTAAAACAGCCGATACTGTAGGTGCCGGCGACAGTTACGGGGCGGCTTTTCTTTTTGCGTTCCTTTCGGGAAAAAGCCCTTCCGAAGCCGCCGCTTTTGCCGGAAAAATCGCGTCCTATGTGGCCTCGCAGAACGGAGCGATACCCGAATATTCTGAAGAAATTATTAAAACAATTGAAAATATTAAAATCTAACAAACAGGTGAAGTTATGGAAAAAAGTAGTGGTGTAGCATATTTATTGTGGTTTTTAGGGTGTTTCGGAATCCATGGACTCTACAGATTTTACTGCGGCAAATGGATAACCGGACTTATATGGCTTTTTACCTGCGGCCTCTTTTTTATAGGCTGGATAGTGGACATATTCCTGATACCATACATGGTAGACAGAGCAAATACCTTGCATATAAGCGACTTAAACAATATGAAGGTGAAAACGGATTAAAAAACTTTCGAGAGGCGGGCATTACGTGAAATCAAAACTCTCGGAAAGTCCTTTTTCAAAAAACAGGGAACGGCCCTTTGTATATGCGGCTTTCGGAAAAAGCGCTTATGAAAATACCAGAAAAGCCCTTTCACTGTTCGATCTTTCCCCGGTATGCGGAAAACGCGTACTTCTGAAACCTAACGCCGGAAGGGTTGCGCCTCCCGGTTCAGGCGTGGTAACTGACCCTCAGGTAGTAGCCGCCGCGATAGACGCTTTCAGGGAAGCCGGGGCCGCCGAAACAGCCGTAGGCGAAAGCCCCATCACAGGAGTTAACACCATGGAAGCCTTCGAGGTTTCCGGAATTGCTTCTGTTGCCGCGTCAAGAAACTGCCCCCTGATAGATATGGATGAACTGCCTTCTGTCGAAACGGATGTGCCGGAAGGAAAAGCTATAAATTCCCTCAAGGTATGCGCTCCGGTATTCGACTATGACATAGTTGTCTCAATCCCGGTAATGAAAACACACATGCACACCGGAGTGACACTTTCCGTAAAAAACATGAAAGGCTGCCTCTGGCGCAGGAGCAAAGTGCTTCTCCACATGCTGCCGCCTGTAAAAGGAAACAGCGAAAAGCCCATAAATATAGCTATCGCCGACGTGTCCGGGATACTCCGGCCTCATCTTTCTATCATTGACGGCATGACGGGAATGGAAGGGCTGGGGCCAAGCGCGGGTTTCCCGAAAGCGTTGAACACGGTAATCGTAAGCGCGGACGCCTTCGCCGCGGACGCGGTAGCCTGCAAACTCATGGGACTGGACGCCGAAAATATAGATCATCTCAGGCTTGGCGCAGAAAGAGGCTATGGAACAATAAATATTGATAACATTGAAATAGAACCGGGAAACTGGAAGGATTTTATTTCGCCTTTTGAAAAACCCCCTGAAAACCTCTCAATACAGTTTCCCAACATAAATGTGCTTGACAAATCCTCATGCAGCGCGTGTCAGTCAACATTGCTTCTCTTCCTCAAGAAATATGCAGGTAAACTCTCTGATTATTTTCCGAAAAACGAAGCCGTCAACATCGCCATAGGCAAGGGACACGATGATGTCCCGCTCAATACATTATGCGTAGGGAATTGCACTTCCAAACATAAAAATAAAGGCATTTTCGTTCCCGGCTGCCCTCCGGTGGGAAGCGAAATATTGAACGTTCTCTCAAAAAGCAAAACGAAAGAATAGCTATTTTTTCTTTTCGGGAGTCGCGTTTTCCCTGGGAACGGGCATATTTTTCGGGCCCATATTGGCGCCGATATTTTTGCCATAGCCGGGAGAAGACGCCGCAAGGGTCAGAGTATCGGTATAAAGTTGCCAATCAGCTTTCACGTTCAGCTCTTTGAGGAAAGTCGGCTGTTTATGAATATTATCGCCTTTAAGCTTTACACCAAAAAAATCATTGAGGTCCTTCAGGTCGTTTACAGATTTTTCCTTCGTCGCCGCAATACCCTTTTTCGCGTATATGATATTGTTGTCCAGAGTGATTTCGATCATCTTGCCGTTAGCAGGAACACTGAAAATATTTGATCCTGAATACAAAATACATCTTTCAAAAGTTACATCGCCTTTTTTTTCCATTTTTCCGAAATTTATGATATTGTAAACTCCCCTGACGTGGGTGTTGTAGCGCCACGCCGCTTCGACTTCTCCGCCTTCTTTCGGCTCATAGGCGCGAAGGATGGTAGATTCCGCAATAGTAATATCACTTTTGTCAGCGTAAATGGACATACCATGTGTGATTGTATTGAAGATGACGGCTTCAACTTTTTTGCCGCCATTGGAGATTGTAATTCCGCCCCAGTTTGTTTTTGAATCCACAATCACGACATCTCCCGCTTCAATCCAGCGGACATTTATCTTTCGAATAACGCAATCTTTGCCATAAACAGTCAGAGGAAGATAGCAGACATTATCGGAACCATCACTTTCCACTATTATATTGTTCTGCTCAAGAATTACAGGCTCTTTGGGATTGTAATAACCCGGAGTCAGGTGAAGCACCATTCCCGAACGGAGTTCTTTAAGGCCTTCTTCAAGAGAAACGGTACCTTCCTTTTCACCATTGGGGCTGCATATAATGGTTTTACTTCCCTGCTGTGTCCTGGCCTTCTGCACTATGGCATTGATGTTCGCCGCGTCAAGGCCGGAAAAGAGAGAGAAAAAAGAAATTAAAACAAAGAACCCGATTAAAGCGCTCCGTTTCATTATTAAAGCTCCGTATTTTATTCGACTTAATTCATCTTTCCCGGAAAAAGGCTGACAGATAAAGGCTTTCGATATTTATCACGCAAGACCTCTTGCAGCCTTCCGCCGTCTCTGACTATTTTTTCTCCTCAACAACTTTGGGAACAGGCACATTTTTGGGGCCCATATTGGCGCCGATGCCCTTGCCATACCCCGGAGACCCCTCTTTAAGCGTCAACGTATCTGTATTAAGCTGCCAATGACTTTTAATGTCAGGAGTTTTTAGAAAGATGGGCTCCTTTACAATATTATCGCCTTTAAGTTTTACACCGAAAAAATCCTTGAGGTCCTTTAGGTCGTTTACAGTTTTTTCCTTCGTCATTGCAAGGTTTTTTTTAAAAAATATGATGTTACCATCGAATGTGATATCAATAAGTTTGCTATTAGCGGGAACAGAAAAAATGCCGGAATTTGAATATAAAATACACTTTTCGAAAGTTACATTGCCTTTCTTTTCCATATTGCCGGAAGCTATAATAGTATAATAACTTCCATGTATACTGGTATTATAGCGCCATGCGGCATCAACCTCGCCGCCTTCCTTTGGCAGATAGGATTGCAGAATACTTGATTCGCTTATAGTAATATCGCTCTTGTCGGCATATATGCTCAGGCTACGGGCAATAGTATTGAAAATAACAACTTCAATTTTTTTTCCCCCATTCGTAATCGCGATATTCCATGCCTTTGTATCCACAACTGTAATGTCTCCAGCCTCAAGCCACCGCAAATGTATATTACGAACTATACAGTCTTTACCATAAATCACCATAGGAAGACGACATTCCCCGCCGGAACCATCGCCTTCTATTATTACATTGTTCTGCTCAATCATTATCAGTTCTTTCGGGTTATAATAACCCGGAAGCAGATGAAGAACCATTCCAGAGCGGAGCTCTTTCATGCCTTCTTCAAGGGAAACAGTACCTTCTTTTTCTCCATTAGGACTGCATGTGATGGTTTTGCTTCCCTTCTGTGTCCTGGCCTTCTGCACTATGGAACTGATATTCGCGGCAGTAACGTCAAGACTGGAAAAAACAAATGCGAAAGAAACTAAAACAAGTATACTAATAAAAACAGTCCGTTTCATTATCAAGGCTCCGGTATTTTATTCGATTTTCAAACCTAATTCATCTTCTTCAGAAGTAGTCTTGCCCTTTGTGACTGACTTTATCAGCTTATAAGTGGGCAGATAACGATAATATACCTCAAGGGTAAGTACGCAAATAGTAGTGGCATAGATTTTAAGGTCTTTAGTTTCCTTGAACGCGGGAATTTTGGACCACTCAGCCACTGTCTTCGAGGGGTCCAGATGTGAACCGTATTTTTCAGCTGGGGAAAGCCATGAGCCATCTTTTTCCTGTTCCGAAATAAGGGCCTTTGAAAACGAATCATTCCATCTTTTCCAAACCCCGCCCCTGCCTTTTGTCGCCTGAAAAAGCACCTGCGTCTGATAATACCATGTATAGAGAGCGTAGGTAAAGGCTTTTTGATATTTATCATGTACGGCTTTGTTATATTTCCATGAACAGTTAGCGAGGCCTTCGGAATTATTTTTTCTCAGCCATTTAAAGGCGCCCTGCGCTTCTCTGGACTCGCCTTCACCGAAAAGTCCCAGACACAATATACCAACGCTGGTCATACCGAAGTCAGGCTTTGCGAGTGCGCCGGTAATACCGAAACCTTCTTCTTTTTTATTATAGTGATGCTGTCTCAAGCCCTCGACAGCCTTGTCAATAGCATCCTGAAGCCCGGGGAGATCACAACCCGCTGAGAACGCGGCTTTAAGCGCCTGATAATTCCAGCCGGCAAATGACAAGTCGCAGGGAGGCTCCGGCTTATACCCTTTGGGCATTCTTCCGGTAATGGCATCCCTGTTATGTATCCTCGGCATTCTGTCATACCAGTAATAATAACTTCCCATTGAATTCATATAACTTATGACGATTTTCATGCACTTGTTCATGGCGTCTTTTATTTTGGGTATCTTGGTAATCCCGTAAGATTCAGCCAGAGCATAAGCAACAATAGCATGGTCATAGCTTCCTCCTGAACCGATATATCTACCGTTCTTCACCTGATCATCAGACCATTTTGTAAGCATTTTGATGGCTTTGATGAGAGTGGGGCCGTACTTCTGGGACTGCGGAGTTTCGCCGTGAGCAAGAAATGAGAGCGTAGCCAGGGCGGTAAAAGCATATTTGGAACCTTGGAAAATGCCCCAGGAGCCATCCTCATTCTGATTGGCCATAAGCCAGTCAAGCCCCTTTGTAACGGCAATTTCATTTCTGCTGTCGCCGCCATATGTCCTCAGAGCTTTCAATCTGCTTTCAGCATTTGAACGCATGGCATATGAGTCAGGCAGTTTCAAGGCTGAGTTTATAGCCGCGTTGCCGGGATTTACGGAACTGAGGTCAGGGAGCGCTATCGTCAATGCCGATTCGGATACGGAAATATTTTCAGCGGCGACATTAACGGCGGTCTGCTGAAGCTGGGGCCTCTCTATTTCAATCTTAACTTCCTCAATCACATCTTCAGGCGGTAAGGGCGGCTCGGGTATTTTATCTATTTCCTTCAAATCAACCTCGCTCATCTCAACCGCTATATCGTGCTTTTCCTGAGGGGCCTTGAATACAATAATCGATCCCAAAAGAGATATAACGATTATATGGAAAACTACAGAAACAACAGGCCCGGTAACATGTTCCTTGATATCTTTGATACTTATCCGCTGCGCTTTGAGAAAATCTTCGTGCGTAGGCTGATGATCATGTAGAGACATTTTATAACCTCACTGAATCTTTTTAAATGTATCTATGTCCGATGCGATTTTTTTTATATCCTCAGTATTTTAACATCAAGTATGCTTTTTTCAAGACAAAATCCGTTAAAATATTAAATCTGACAACTAAAGCTTATTTTTATTAGCTATACACAACTCAAGGGCAGTGTGATTTTAAAAACAGTCCCTTTTTCCGGGCTCGATTCAAACGATGCTTTTCCTTTAAGGTAACGTTCAGTCAGAAGCTTTATGCTGTAAGCACCAAGGCCTCTTCCTGGGCCTTTCGTTGAAAATGATCTCTGAAAAATCTGGTGCTGGACTTCAGGTTTGATAAAACCTTTATTGTGGACGCTGAAGACAACGTCATTATTTTTTGAATACTCGCAATTGACTGTTACGCTTTCGCCTTCTTTGGAAGCTTCGAAAGCATTTTTAATCATATTGCCCATAACACGCCTCAAAAGAACAATATCGCTGATAAGGAGAATCTTATGCGAGTCATGCCCTATCTTTATGTGGCGTTTTGCTGCGGCGTCGCCTGTTTTGCAGGTTTCAAGTATGTCCTTGAGCAGTTCAGAACTGTCTATCTGGACAGGATTGACCTTCAGATCACAATTTTCAGCAAGCATGAGTTCCCTCTGTGAATTTATTTCGTCAATAAGCTTTTCAGAACTGAGCCTCAGCATCTTTACATAAGAAGAGATTTTTCTATCCGGAATATCTTCAAGCATTTCAGTAATTCCTACAAAATTTCCGGCTATATTCATAATATCATGAAAGAAAATACGCTCGAGCACTTCACGCCTTTTTTCATGCCTTATATCCTTAGCCGTAAAGATAGAGAAATTCTCTTTTCCCGCGGAAAGCGGAAAAGCCCATACTCTGAAATCAAAAGCTTCTCCGGTATCTTTACGCATTATTCTGCATTCGCGGACGTCCTCATAGCCGATGAGACTCTGTATAATGGCATTTGCCGCGCCGCATTCCCGGCAGAACTCCGAAGTGCCGCAGCCTCCGCCGCATTCCTCAGCGTGAACGCAATTGAGTATTTCGCCGGGGCGCATGCCTCTTATATCATTGAATTCCTTGATACCCAAGGCATTGTACAATGTTTTGTTTGCATATACGACTTGACGGTTTTTATTGAGTACCAGAAGAATATCCGGAACACAGTTAAGTACCTTTCTGAGAAGTTCGTCGTTGGAAAAATATTCATGGCTCTTCTGGAGTTCCCGCGCGGACGATCTTTCAGCGGGAGCAAAAAATGTTTTAAGCAGATTTTTCATCAGGCACCTCTTTCAGCAGGTCTGTTATATTATAAGCTTTTCCGCGCAGTAAACTTTTCCAGGTGTCCGTATCAGTTCTGGAGGAGTGTCCGCATACGGCATGAAAACCTTTTCCCATCATCTTTTCGGCCTCATCGGGGGATAGCACTTCATATTCACGGTATTTATTTCCGACAAGACCGCCGTTCAGGTCCGACAGCACAATATCATTAATTCCATGCGATTTCAAAACATCAATCCAAAGACTTGGGAATTTACCGCAGCCGCAGAGGACTACAGGAGTTCCGCTCCTCAGTTTTCCGGAAATGAAAAGTTCCCTGAAATTACTTATCATGCTGAACTTCTCAAAGCGTTCAACGCTCATCTTTTCGCCGTAAGTTTTCACTTCTATTTCCTCGCCGATAGCTTTCAGAAAAGATTCACGCACGCCTTCTTTTGTGGAAATAAGCTCATAGCGCCTCTCGGTATCGTAAGTAATCTTCTCCAGAAATATATCAGGGACAAAAGATTTCCAAGTGCGGCGGTTGTTCAGGGTAAGCTGATAAAGTATCCTGCCGACATCTCTCCCGGAAGCGCTCATCCTGTGGCATATTTTGAAATCC
>MHBF01000096.1 GCA_001803225.1 Lentisphaerae bacterium GWF2_44_16
ATGATCTGGGTAAATTTGTCGTGGCTTTTTCTCCATTTGAGTTTAAGGATTGCAGTCCGTGGATGGTCAGGTATTCAACCAAGATACTTCCGGCCCTGGAAGATGCCTGTGAGTATATTAATACGCATTTCGGCAAAAAAATCGAAGACGATTTCTGAAAAACCCCTCGCATATTTTCTTGAAAAAATGGCAAAGCAAACAATATGATGCAGGCCGTTGGCCCTGCCCGTAGTCCAGCGGTGGAAACGCTGGTCGCCCTGTCTCCAAGGCAAATGCACACCAGTGCAAAAAAAGAGGTGGAGCTTTATGTGCCTGATGAAATGAAGGCACATAAAGAACGATATTCACTGGCGGATTGGGGGAAACTGATTGCAAAATCCGCTGTTCAAGGTTAGTATATAAAGGATGGGGTTTCAAAAAAGGACGCGACTCTATGGGACAGACAAAACACGAAGTGCTGGAAGATGTTGAGCTCAAAGAGCCTCCCATGTATAAAGTCATATTGAATAATGACGATTATACTACTATGGATTTTGTCGTTATGGTCCTGATGGTGATTTTTCACAAGGACCGCGAGGAAGCCAATAAAATAATGATGGCTGTCCACAAACAGGGAAGGGGCCTTTGCGGGATTTATCCCTATGAAGTGGCCGAAACCAAGATAAAACAGGTTGACCTCATAGCTGAAAAACATAAGTTTCCCCTGAAATGCACAATGGAGGAGGAATAAACTTGGACAAGTTGCCGCATATAAGCAAAGATCTGAATGAAATTTTCACCGTCCTGCACAGCTTTGTATCTGAAAAGGGCCATGAATACATACTTCCCGAGCACCTGCTTTATCTGCTCTTGCAGAACTTGCGCATAAAACGTCTTGTCTCAACGATAGGCGCGGATGAGAATGACATAATCGCGGACCTTGAGAATTATTTCAATGACAAACTGGAACATTTCAAGAGCATAAAGCAGCCCATAGAATCCCTTGCTCTTTCGCGAATTGTAAACGGTGCTTTCGCCAGGGCCATTTCGGCTGAAAAAGACAGCATGGATGTCATTGATATTTTCGTTTCGATACTGGAACAGGAGCATTCATATGCCTGCTACTACCTGAAAAGGGCCGGGATTGAGCGTTATTCGGTGATAAAGGAAATCTCATGGGGCAGTTACTATCCGGAGGATGAAAATGAAGAAGCTTCCGGTGAGCATGAGCATTCTTCGCCCGGTACGCATCATCATACGGAAGACGGGGATGACGACAAGGCGCTGCATGACAAAAAAATCAAAGTCAAGTTCCTGCGTCAGTATGCCGTAAACCTTACCGAGCTCGCCCGCAAAGGCAAGATTGACCCCATAATCGGCAGAAAAAAAGAGCTGACCAGGGTAATGCAGGTTTTGAACAGGCGCAAAAAGAACAATCCCCTGCTTGTAGGAGAATCAGGCGTCGGCAAAACAGCCATAGTCGAAGGTCTCGCTTTGAACATATCGCAGAACAACGTCCCGGATACTCTGAAAAACACCGAAATATGGGCGCTGGACATGGGCTCCATGATAGCGGGCACCAAATACCGCGGCGAATTTGAGGACAGATTGAAGAAAATTACCAACGAGCTGAAACAGCTTGACAACGTGATATTGTTCATTGACGAAATGCATACCGTTGTCGGAGCGGGCGCGGTCAATTCCAATTCCCTTGACGCTTCGAACATCCTCAAGCCGGCCTTGAATTCCGGTGAAATAAAATGCGTCGGCGCGACAACTTACGACGATTACAAAAACCATATACTCAAAGACAAGGCTTTCAGCCGCCGTTTCCAGAAGGTCGATGTGCCGGAACCCTCCGAGAGCGAGGCCGAAGCCATTCTCAACGGGCTGAAACCGTATTATGAAAAACATTACGGCATAAGTTTTTCGGCGCAGTCCATAGCTTCCGCCGTGAAGCTTGCCAGCCGTTATATCAATGACAGGTTCCTTCCCGATAAAGCCATAGACGTTATCGACGAAGCCGGCGCGAAAAATTCCATCAGTGACAAGAAAAGCAAGAAAATAATCACCAGCAGGGATGTTGAACAGGTCGTTGCCGAAATAGCCAATATTCCGCCCATGAAGGTTTCCTCTTCGGATATGACCGTCCTCAAGGACCTTGAGAAAGAATTGAAAGCCGTGATTTTCGGACAGGACGAAGCTGTTGACAAAGTCGCCAGGGCGATTAAAATTTCACGCGCGGGCATCGGGCACAAGGGCAAGCCGATGGGTTCCTTTCTTTTCTGCGGCCCCACCGGATGCGGCAAAACAGAGCTTGCCAAACAGCTTGCCGCGCAGCTTTGCATAAACTTCGTGCGCTTTGACATGAGCGAATATTCGGAAAAACATACCGTATCCAAACTTATAGGCGCGCCTCCCGGCTATGTGGGTTTTGAACAGGCCGGGCTTCTGACCGAAGCGCTGATAAAAACACCTCACTGCGTCGTCCTGCTTGATGAAGTGGAAAAAGCGCATTCCGATATTTACAATATCCTGCTTCAGGTGATGGATTACGGCGCGCTGACTGACAACAACGGCAGAAAGGCCGATTTCAGAAATGCCATAATTATAATGACAAGTAATGTCGGCGCGCGCGAAATGGACGCCAATCTTATCGGTTTTGCCGCTGACCAAAACGTATCCTCAAAGACAAGCAAGGCTGTTGAGAAGTATTTCAACCCTGAATTCAGGAACCGTCTTGACTCAATCGTTTACTTTAAGCATCTTACTCTTGATTTGATGCTCAGGATTGTCAGGAAGTTCATATCTGCCCTTTCCATAGAACTGAAGAGCAGAAAAGTCGAAATCAAACTCAACGTTCAGGCTGAAAAATGGTTTGCCGAGAACGGCTGTAACGAGAAAATGGGCGCCCGCCCTCTCGAACGCCTGATAAAGTCCGAACTTCAGGAAAAACTCGCCGAGGAAATCCTTTTCGGCCAACTTGTCAACGGCGGCAAAGCCGACGTAAAAGTCAAAAAAGACAAAATAACCCTCGAATACACCCCCCGCTGATTAATTCGTTAATGGATGATTATCCTTCAATATAAACTTTCTCACCGGTTTCTTCACTCTTCTCTATAGCAAAAACTACAAGATGTGACTTCAGTGCGTCTTCAGGTAGAATAGCTGGAGGCGTATTGTTTTGAATTGCGTTAATAAATAACCGATCCAGCAGAGAATGATCATGCACAAGATCATGCAGAGAAACCTTATTGTAATCCTCCACACGTTTTAGTGAAAGCTGTGGTCTTTGGGAATACGAGGTTTTCATTTCAAGTACTGATATCTGTTTGGAGAGCATTCTTACGTATAATGCGCCTCTGGAGCCGACAATTGAATACTCAAAACAATGCCCGTAAACGGGGTCCATCCACTCCCCTTCACCAGTTCCATATGATTTTCCAGTATCCATAAAACAATCACATGAGAGTGCATGCG
This sequence comes from Lentisphaerae bacterium GWF2_44_16, assembly GCA_001803225.1. Taxonomy (GTDB): domain Bacteria; phylum Verrucomicrobiota; class Lentisphaeria; order Victivallales; family GWF2-45-14; genus GWF2-44-16. Next base: position 3,460 of record MHBF01000096.1, read on the forward strand.
AATCTTCGATATTCGCCACTATTCCTCCTTGAAAACCAAGTTGACAATAGGATGTGTCGGGATAGTCATATTCTGTCCGAAGATTCGCTTTAGGACTTGACGCAAATACCCATTCAACGTCTTTACCGCTCCAAAAACGCATCAGGTCAATATAATGGCAAGTTTCAATTATGCCCATGCTGTTGCCTCCTAACTCTCGCTTGCAGTACCAGTCTTTCATCCATGTCCCACGATAATGGCGGAATGAAATTGACAGAAGTTCTCCTATTTCTCCTGATGCTATGATCTCCTTGATACGCATATAGAGACTTGATTTCCGGCATTCAAAACCAACTTGAAGCACTAATTTTTTTTCTTTGGCTTTTTTAACAATTTCTCTGCTGTCTTTTTCAGTTAGCGCAATTGGCTTTTCAAGTAAAACATGGCAATTATGTTCAAAAGCCGCCATCACCTGTTCATAATGGAATTTATGCGGAGTTGAAATGCACACGGCATCTACTTTTTCATTCTGAAACATTTTTTTGTAGTCTTTATACAGATTACACTTGGGAAACTGCTCTTTTTTAAAGTTACCTATTTGCGGATCGACTATTGCCTCCAGTTTAACCTCCTCTATATCCTTCAGAATATTCAAATGCTGAAGTCCATTATTCCCGCAACCAATCAGCGCAATTTTTATTTGGGCCATACTAATTCTCCTGCATATTATAATATCTTTTGATCTTACGAGTAGTATATTTATTTGTGTTTTTTCAGGCGATCTTGTTGAAAACCTGTCCGCTGATTCTTTTGAGTTTCGCCATTCCCGGAGAATATCCATTGTCCGAAATGGCATGTTGATCAGTCTGTTCTCCATCGGGACGGAACACCGTTTGGGTAGGAGATTTCAATCGTCCAATCTCTGACCCAAATGTAAACCATGTTGATGCGTAATGAGCGCTGGAAACTTCTGATTTAATTTCAGTAATCGCCTTTGTTACGATAATTATTTTGATAATTAAGATAGTCTATCTTTTTCACGCTTCCATCCAGAATGCCAAAATTGGCACCTGTGATGTGACGGGTCCAGTGTGCGGCATTAGGTACGCCCACTATGAATGAGCCTCCAACTCCGTAATAAAAGGGAGTGCTATGCATATGAGTTTCCCCGTCGGTGGCGACAAGGTCAAATTGAGGTTTTTTAATGTTGAATATTTTCAGAGGAATCTGCATTAAAGATCCGTCAGAATAATAACCATAACAAAACCACCAGAAATATCCCTGATTGTTACCTTTGTGCCATGAATAATTATAATAATGTCCGTTGCCCGGCCATGTTGTTGAACTGGGAGTCCTTGTCTTATCCGAAGGGCAGTCATATATTTTTGTGTTGGACACATAGTCAAGATTGTAAAAGGCTGACCACGGATTGTTGGGAGAGAATGCAACTGCTAATGAAATTGGAAGGTAATCATTAAAATCATTTGTATAAGATGCTTGGAGTACGATTATCTGTCTCAGATTTCCTTTGCAGCTGGTTTCTCTTCCGGAGTCAGTTGCTTTCTTCAATGCAGGGAGAAGTAATGCCGCAAGTATTGCGATAATAGAGATTGTAATCAGGAGTTCCACCAAAGTGAAATTCCTGAGTTTCCGCCATAAGAAAAGCATTCCCGCCTTCACATTGCTTCCCCTTGTCATAATTCACTACTAAACATAATCTGCCTGTTTAACATTTTAAAGTTCCTGTTTCAGAAATACGGAAGGTTCCTGACGTCATTTATGCTATTGGTTTCATTCGGGTTGAAAAATTTTACAATGGCTTTGGGTTTCCCGTGGTAGTCGGGTTCCGAATTATCTCTGAATTGCCATATTGTGAAGAATTTTTCCAAAGGCCCAAGCCTTCCCTGAAGCTTGAAACTTACATCTTTCGGTTTTTCTTGAGCCATGAAGGAAAAATTTTTATACGTGACGGAACCTTTCTGGTTCAGCCTGTAAAAATACATTTCCATATAAATCTGTCCTTTGCCGTTTAATTCGGGAACGGATACTTCCGTTTCAGAGGTCGTCGTCTCAGAACTGAATTTATTTTCAAGCACACTTATTTCCTTTTTATCCTTCCCGCAGGTGAAGATTATCACGACAAGCGAGTTTCCTCCGTCTGAAGCTCTGCCTGTTAGTCTAAAGAGGTATTTTTTTCCGGCCTTTGTAGCCACTTTCGGCGTTCGGTAAACCAAATAACCCTTATCATAAATCGTTCCATCCTGATTATCGGATTCGAAGTCACAGATTTTTTCACTGAAGAGAGTTTTCTGGTGGAGTTCGGCTTTAAGCCCAGGACCAATGACAAGCACTTCATCAGGATAAAGCACATCGTTGTATTTAACATTGTAATAGCCGGAACTCAGTTCCGGTGCAATAAGTTCCTTTGACAGTGGAACAATCTGTACAGATGGTTCAAAAGACGGCATACGGTATGCAGGTTCAACCCATTTTTCTTCATTGCTTATTATATAATGTGGCTGAAAGGCGGCTATTTCTTCATTGGATTTTCTTGCTTCAAGGGTAATCGACCGTCCTTTGTTCCACGTTACAATAGCTTTTAAAACAACGACTTGGGAAGGTGCGTCTGAGGTTTTTCGTAGCCACCAGTCCCCTGCGATGCATTCGTAAGGTTTCAGGTCTCCGAGTTTAAGCAGTGGGGGGGCGCTGTTACTCTGCGGCAAGTCATAACCCTCAGGGACTTCCAGTCTCACACTTAAATTTTTCATTGTTGCTTCATTAGCGTTGCCTCCATACCATGAAGGGTTTACGGGATTGAATATCTGGACAAATACATGAGCAAAATCACCCTGTTTCATGCCATCAATTTTATAATCAAATTTCACAGACGGCCTAAGTTCCTTCTCAAGTATTTTCATGCCGACTTTATTAAAATATCCTACCATTCGATAATCGCTGATCTTAGTGTATGCTTTGTTGTTATCACGCCATGGAACGGCGTTCCAGACGCCCCTTGCATTTTCATTCTGAGCATATACAAACGTCCCGATATTGCGTGGGTCTTTTTTCGTCACTGAATCCAGAATGTCGTTCCATTTAAGCCGCCTCATGAATGAAGGCACTGACAACTGGGTAAAATAAAGGCAATTTATTTTTTCGGCTGGAATGACGCATCGTTCCTCCATTCCATTTCCGGGATATCCGAAGATGCCATCGCAAAACCCTGGCTTGACTATGTCTTTATAATAAATAGGAACAGGAGAATGGCCCATTTTGTCAATCATCGGTTCCCCAACCTTCAATTCATCCAAAGTGCCTACCATAGCAATCTGTTGCCAATAAAAAACTTTTTTTCCGCCACTTGCCTCTTTCATGACTTTGTGGATATCGCCGAGCATTTCCGCATATTTTTTTCCCCACCATAAACGATGTTGGGGATTCATCATGTCGAAAGGAACCCCGAGTTCCTTTTCTATTTCTTTTTCGAAAGCCTTTATATCCCATGGAAGAGGTTTACCGATTTTCCATCTGTTCCATGAGTTTGAAGACATCGACGCTGGCAACTCTTCAAGAAAAGATATGCCATCAATGCTTTCCGGCTTTGAAAGCCCCTTTATGAAGTATTCGATCTGTTCTTTTGTTTTTTGGAAGAGTTTTTCCTTGATTCCTTCACAATAGAAATAGTCAAACAAAGTCATCTGGTAACGGTTTTCTGCCAGTTTGCTGAGGCCCCCGATAGGCCACACCCGCAATAGAAATTTATGCTGAGGATTTATTTCGAGGACTTTATTTAAGAGTTCTAGAGTTTTCTGATTTGCCGGAATGCTCCCCAGATTTATTAGCGACCAGTCATAGCGGGCAATATCCAGCGGCTCCATCAGAGTTCCGTAATAAACACCCCATCCCCATTCCCAATAGTGTCCGTTGGTGTTTTTCTTCTCATCACTGGCGGACAAGACCACACATGAAATCATGACCGCTGTTACAGACGCAATAATCCTTCTCATTCTTTTCATCATAATGTCCCTTCTTTAATATTTTTATTTTCTTGTTTTTCTGAAATTTATCGTGGATTCACGTGTTATCAGTTTAGGTTTTAAGATCTTCTGACATGGGACTGAATTACCCAGGCACATATCGCATAGTTCATTTATCATTTCATCTTCTCTGATGCTTATGGATGATAAAGGAACTTCTGTCAATTCATTTACCCAAGGGGTATTATAGAAGCCGAGAAGTGCGATATCTTCCGGTATTTTCAAATTCAACTCTTTTAGCATAGGGATAAGCGGAAGGATGCGACTATCTCCGAACGCAAAAACAGCATCAAAGGGGTTTTCTGAAAATAAATTTTTCAATGCAGGAATGTTTTTGCCGTTATTAAATGTTAAACAGGTTTTACAGGTAGAATCTGTTATCGCCTCTCTGCATCCCTCTGTAAAATCGAATTCTATATGAGAGATAAGCAGAATATTTCTGCACCCGATTTCTATCAGATGTTTTGTTCCTATGTATCCGCCATGATGCCAATCCGTTGAAATACCGGGAATCTTCAACTCTCTGCATTTATCGCTGGTATGAAAGTAATGAAAGAGTTTTATTTTTCCCATTATTTCCTGGAGTTCGTTATCTGTAAAGTTTCCCTCGAAAGTCTGTGTGTCAAAAAACATTGCTTCAAAATCATCAGGGTTCTCGCGAATCCGTTTGAGTATCGAAAGGCTTCGTTCTCTGTTCATCAGTCTCGGGTCTTCTACTGAAATGGAAATATTCGGGAAGGATGAGAAATACTTTTGAAACTGATTCAGAAAGCCTGAAAACAGATGGGGTTCACCGCTGCGTTCTATTACAATTACCTGCTTGAGCTTCTGTTCAGGGGGAATGATGAAATAGCCTTTGCCGTGTCCGGCCCTGATGTATTTTTCAAATTCGAGTTTGACCAGTGCCTGCCGCACTGTTCCCGCAGATGAACCATATTGAGCGGCAAGAACTCTCAAAGACGGAAGCTGCATATCACTGTTGTTTGAGAATTTCCCGGCAAGCAGCCCTTTCTTTATATCCTCGTAAATCAATTCCTGTGAACTGGCATTGAGATGATTCTTCATTTAAAACCCTTTAACTGTTTAAAACAGTTATAATTTTATCATATCAATATGGCATTGTCAATAGATAAAATTATTTTTTTAAGTGTTTTGTACAGTGCAAAAGACGGAAGACGGGTTTATGCTCTGTTTTGCACGGAATTTAAAAAGGCATGTATTGATTCAATTCGTTTTTATCCGGGCCATTCCATTGGACTGTTTCGCCGTTCCACTTTATGTAATTGAAACTCCAAGCCAGCATTTTGGGGAGAACCAATTGACTGGGGACGCACCAGTCCGCGTAGGCCCTTCTTGGATTGCCTTTTTCCGTAACCTGTTCATAGGCTGTAAAAGTGTCCTGCGTCTGATGGTATAAGGCATGGCTGAAAAATGCGTTCATGAAACGTTTTCTGTCATTCAGTTCCAGAAGGCCGCGCGCGTAACTTGCAAGTGTCCAGTTGTCGAAATGATATTCCCTGTCAGCGTATCCCAGATAGGTCATCCCGCAGAGTTCCCCGTTCATTTCCTCCCTTGCTTTGATTATGGCGTATGCGTCGTCAGTGGAAAGCATTCCGGTCTCCAGCATTTCAGGGTAATAGCGGTAATTAGCGTAGGCGGCTTCCCTTGATTCCGTAAAGGACTTGAAATTTTCTTCCTTATCCACCCGGCTCGGAATAAGCCCCTGCGAATTTCTTTTTGACTGAATTGCCGCATCCATGTCCCTCTTCAATTCCCTTGCGTTTCTCAATGCTTCAAGCTCCGCCTCGCGAAGTCCGAGTTTGCCCATTGCCTTGCTCCACTCTTCGAAAGCGCGCCACGCAAAAGCGTTGTTGTGAAAAAACGCGCCGCAGTCCTTTCTCTGGTCGGCTTCCGGAGAACCGATTATCAGTCCGTTCACAAGCTGGGAGCTTACAGGATTGCGTTTTCTCAGGAGATTATGAAAGAGGGGCGTCAGATAAGAAAGATGGTCTTTCAACCAGTCATTGCCGCCCTCATAATAAGGCATCCGGGCGCATAGAATAAGCAGTCCGCCTAATTCTGATACTGATGTCCCGTAATAATCCAGATTTCCATCGGGCAGCATATAACGCTCAAGAAAGTATGAGAGGATTTCCTGCGCATAAGTGATATGCCCGTAGTCAAGAAGGGCGGAAACCATGGATAATGTAGTCGGAGGAAAACCGTCATGTTCACATTTGCCGTAATACGCGGCCCCGTAGTGGGGGTGTTTGGCGGAATATGCCATCCTTGACTGAACGAAAGAAGATTTCCAGGCGGAGTCTATGTAAGGATGGATTTCCGGAGGCATCCATCCTTTTGAAAACCAGGCGTTCCAGAACATGTCGATTTTCCGTATTTCTTCCTCGAACTGCGCAGGGGGGATTTTGATTTTTTCAGGATAGGCGGTAACGAGGTTTTCATTTTCAATCCAAAGTGAATCGTTTTTTGCCAGAAGGCGGATTTGTTTTTCTGTTTCATTTTTTATCTGTAATACGGGAAGCCATCCTTTCAGCCATGACCAGCGGCAATTGTCCCCCAATATCTCTTTCCAGTTGCAGAAAGCGTTTTCGAATTTTCGTGAAGGCACGCTCCATCTTTCCGAGCCGTCCTGCCGCCAGATTTCGCCGCTCCTCTGGATTATAAAAAATTCTCCCGAATTCAAATCAGATAAAAAAGCATAATCTTCAAGGACCGGAAGTTTCATTGACGCTTTCAATTTGTCTTACTCCTTCTTTTTATATAGGGACTTTCTTTTCTTGAAAGATTTAATATATTATAACATAAATATTCAGGAATAGAATGTCGGATTTAAACAAAAAGATTTGTAAAAAATACATTTTAGCGCCTTCCTGCCGGGAAGTGTATCTGCCCCTTTCTTCGGGCATCCTTCAGAATCTCAGAGATGAAGGGATTATGTACGGGGGCGTGAGTTTCTTAAAGGATTATTACACGATAATAAGGCCCGAACCCCGGAACAGTCACCTGATTTTTACGTTGAAAGGAAAAGGAAAGCTCCGTGTTGACGGGGGCGAATTTGAACTTTTCCCGGGAACTTTGTATGTGGGGCTTCACGGGATGCCCCAGCATTATACGCTTGACGGCGATTACTGGGAAATCGCATGGCTGAACGTGGCGGACATTCCCAATGAGCTGAATGCCATGATAAAGCTTTCTCCGTTGATAAGGAATTCCGAAAATGGAGAAAAAATTAAAGAACTGATTGTGGCCGCAAATAATGAATATCTTAAAATGGACCGGCATTCTTTTACGGCATTGACTTCGATAGCGCAGCTTTTGCTGATAACGCTCTGGCGGGAGTTTGCCGTTGACAAGGCGGACGCAGACAGTGAGTGTGTCAAATTCCAGACGCTTAAAAACAAAATAGGCGCCGATGTGGGGCGGAATTGGAATATCAAATCGCTTATTAAAGAATCGGGAATGTTTTACACTTCTGTTCATTTCAACAGATTATGCAGGAAACATTTGGGAATGCCCGCCATGAAAAAAGTTGTTTCCATGCGGATGAATGAGGCTAAAAAACTTCTGTTAAGCACCGACTATCCCATCGGGTTGATTGGAGAACGATGCGGATATTGTAATGCCTATGCTTTTTCAACTGCCTTCAAAAAGCACTTCGGAGCATCGCCAAAAAAGATGAGGTCACAAAATGATACACGCTGAAAAAAACTGTCGCGAAAATGCTTTTCGGCAGAGCCGATGTAAAGGTATAAAAAGACAAAATAACCCTCGAATGCATCCACGCTAAAGAGTATTTTAATAATCGCCCTTGTTGCGATAACTGTTATTCCACGCGGAATAATTCAATTTTTTAACGCTTCCGTCTGAAATTCCGAAATTTGCTCCGTTTGCATGTCGGGTCCAATGAGTTCTGTTGTCATCAGCAACGCCGCCCAAACCTCCATCGAAAACACCATAATAGAATGGGGTAGAATGGAGATTTGTTTCTCCATCAAGAGCCACAAAATCAAATTGAAGGGATTGCAGATTGAAAAATTTCAGGCATTTTCAATCCATTTACCATTTTTGACATAAGGCATACCTGAACGCGCAAGTTCAGGAGAACATAATCTGCTGATCCCGTCCTTTTTGATTAGTTCCCGGCCATCAGTGAAGCCTTCATCACGGCCGTCAAGTTCTTTGATCAACCGTTCTTTCCATAATTTTATGTCATTAGCGTATTGAGAAACTGAAATCAAATTATCAGTTTCTTTTGGGTCGATTTCCAAGTTAAAGAAAAATTCTTCGTTTGTTCCCGGATGCCATATATATTTCCGTTTACCATCAGTTAAATATTGCATTCCGGTTTGGGGTATGTTTGAAGAGTCTGCGAGTGCCGCGATTTCACCATGAATATATTCCCGCCATGAGGAATCTTTACCGGTGATTAACGGCATCAGGCTTTTACCATCAACACTATCAGGGACCGGAATTCCAGCGGCATCAAGCAATGTCGGCATAATATCCATAAGTTCCGTCACTTCTTTACGTACTTGTTTCTTGGGGATATGCATTTCTGATGGAAAATTAAAAAGCAATGGGATCCGGCTTGAACCTTCAAAGGCATATCCCTTTCTCGCATAGCCATGATCCCCAAGCATTTCACCATGGTCAGAGGTAAAAATAATGATAGTATTTGAGGGAATAATTTTCAAAATTCTGCCAATCTGGTGGTCTATATGGGTAATACAGCCGTAATATCCTGCCTGAAATTGCTTGATGACCTGACGGTCCAGATTAATTCTGGGAGATGAAACCGAGATTCCTCGGCGGGGTATTTCATCAATTTTTGACCAGTTGCTCCTGGCGGGTTCAGGCAATTCCATGTTCATGTACATATTAAAATAATATTCAGGTGGGACTCCGGGCTGATGAGGATGAAAATAGCTGACTTTCAAGAAAAAAGGTAAAGTAGGGTCACGCCGTTCGAGAAAGTTTATGGCACGGTCGGTTGTCCAGTTAGTAATATGGAAGCGTTCCTCAAGATGCCAGGGACGGGCAACCCAGCCATTGCCATCCATGCCATGGGCTTGGGATACGTCTGGGATGTTAATATTATTGCATTCCAAGAATTTAGTGTAGTCATTAGGTTCTTTTTTGCAGCCGGGTCCGTCCGCCCAATCTGAACTGTGGAAACCGTAGAGTTTGCGCTTGGGCCAAAGATGGAGTTTGCCTGCGAGGTGGGTTTGATAGCCGGCCTTTGAGAAACATTCCGGCAATGTCGGACAGTCCATATATGTATCGTAATTAATATATACTCCGTGCCCATGTGGTGTCTTACCGCTCATTAAAGTACGGCGTGCAGGTACACATGTGGGGCAAGCTGAATAGGCTCGGGTAAACCTTATCCCCGACATACTGAGTGAATCCAAATACGGGGTTTGTAAAATTGGATGTCCTTCAATTCCCAACGCATCGCCACGCTGCTGGTCGGTCATTAATAGGAGTATGTTCGGCTTTGGATTATTCATTTGTTAGTCCTTTTGTTTTTTCTTCTTTGACTTTCTGCGGACTGACGAAGTGTAACCTGTTAAACATTCCTGGTTGGTGGAAAGCTCCACGCAGAACCGGATTACTTGTGGTAAAAGCTTCAACATCTTTTGTTTTAATGTGTTTCTTTCTAGTAAGGCAACACAGTACTCCTATTTCTTGATTTTTCAGATTTTTTTCTTCTAAGCCAATTGATTTAAATGGTATTTCTACTTCCGCAGTCCATCCTGTATCGGTAAGTTCAACCGCGGTTTTCATTTCATTGTTCCAATCATTAGGTGGTTCTCCTGGCCCCGGATAGAAGCTTGTTGTCCTTTTACCGTCCATTGAGAGCATGAGCCAATAATAGGTTTCACGGTCGTTATTTGCGTCAAGAAATATCTCAACATAATCCTGTGCTTCTTTTGCGATTTTTTTTGCATCTGCTTCATTGATTTCAAAGATAAAGAATAACGATTGTAAGGAGTGACGTATTCGGATTGTTGCTTTTTCATTGCGATTATATTTCCCATTGATGTTGTTGAATAAAGGTGTTCCGCCTATTGTCATCCACGGACGTTCGCTTATTTTGCCATCGATTTTCATGGATTGCTGAGGTGTTTTTGATGATATGAGTATGTTCTTCCCTTTTGATACTAAATCCTTGATGTTTTTGACATAGCTGCCTCTGGCATCCTCCATTGGCGTTATGAACCATTTGGAAATAATCGCAACATTTTTTTGGTAATTTGTTTCTCTAACCAGCTTTTCCGCCTCAGTTATACAGAAACGATATTTCTCCATGGTTTTACTATCAAAATATTGTTCCCATATTGCTATCATATCAGCATTGTTTTTTGCTATTTGAAAACATTTTTCCTCAATGTCAGTGAACATTGAATGAATGATTTCGGACGCAGAACCATAGAACTTATCGCAGTAATCTTTAAAAATAACGTCTACATCAGTGTTGGGATTCCAGAGAAGACGGAACATCATATATCGGTTGAGATGTTCGAACGTCAGATTATCATTGTCGTGTTCCATATGTATATATTTGCCATATTTTGCCCTTGTTTTGACAAAGTCCTGTACCTTGCGAGGCAAAAACATGGGAACTCCATTACGGTCTGCCTGTTTATGCCGCCAAAGCCAGTAATCCCAAAAAAGAAACGGAGTATTGCTGATTTTCGTCCAGCGGTCAAGCAATTCAATAAATCGCTCCCTCTCCTTATCTCGCATAAAAGTATTTATCCGGCTGGCTCCGGAAAGAGCTGCCATGCCAACAATGACATTGTCAGGAAGCTTTGCTACAACATCAGGATCCGGCACTTCGCAGTAAGATTGATATGCTATACATGTGATAAATTTTTCAGGATGATTTTTTTTTAATTCTTTTGCGGCTTTATTTATAAACTGCCATATATAATTGGTATGTCTGAAATACAATGGTTTGTCTTCCCTAATAAATTTCTGACTTTCTGGCGATTGGTCGACTTTCAATCCATCGTTTGGCAAAAGGGAAAACGTGTTTCCGTAAGCTACATTCGGTTCCCAGCCATTGCTGTACTTAAATTTTTCATTACTTTTTATTCCACGTGCCTCGGGATTTTTTCCAGAAAAGAAAGCGTCCATGTCTTTCAGAGTCTCCGTAAGCATTTCCTCACTGGTGTAATTGAGATAGCATTGCCTGGCAGTGAGCGCCCTTTCGCCGTTTTTCAATAAAGCAAAATATTGAGGATGTGAATTTCCAAAACGTTGAGGCCATTGCTGCCTAATTGGCCGATGATTAAAAGCCATCCATTTTGAAGATTCTCGGTTGCGAATTAGCCAAAGCTTTTGATTTTGAGCGTTCCAGCCAAGTTCTCCATATTCATCAAGATTAATTTTATGTTTTTTTATTGAAGCGGACGTTGGAAATATAATGTTGCCATCAACTCTCAAATCAAAAAAAGGTTCTTCTATAATACTTATGGGAGGGATTGTTAAATTTTGTTTTTCATTGACAATTTCTCCCATATCTCCAGGGAAAAACCATCTGACACCGAGGCGTTCAAGAAAATCATAGGCACCATACAACGTTCCCCTTTCAAAGTCCCAAGACGGCATCCCAAAAAAGAGAAAGCGTTCGTCCGGCTTTTGTTCTATTTCCTGACGTGACTTATCTTTAAGCATAAACAATATTTTGGATTTTTCAGTATCGTCATCTTTGCCTGCTATATAAATTTTGTTGCCAATAGTTTTAATTGCATATCCGTCTCTTTTGATTTTTTCTGGTTTGATTCCAGCTTCAAGTGCGAATTCTTCCCCAAGGATAATAGCTGGAGTTTCAGGAGGAGGCTCATGGACTATTTTAAAATTGCCTTTGGTCATTTTGTCAAGATAGTACTTGATTTCTTCTCCGGCAAACGCCACAGGGGGCGGGGCTTTTGGGGGAATGACAATTACCGCCTCAGCCCTCCCTTTGGAGGCTAAAACTATCAGGTTTTTGTCTTTTTGTTCAGATAAACAGTTGCAGAAAAAGCACAGGCTGAAAAACGCAAAGAGACTTTTTGTAGAGATGGAGCATTTCATAACTTTCCTTTCAATATTTTTGGGTTCTATCAAAAAATATAGAATTTGCGCCAAGGATGACTTCAGTCTTGATGTCTTTTGAAAATTTTCCTTCAGCATGCATATCGGCAAATATATAATTGATAGTGTTACCAATGTGCCTGTTTGTCTCCTCAACTTCTTCTGAAGTTGAGAGCCCCGGCGAAATATTGCACATTCTAGCACTGGTATTGCTGTTTACATACAGGTTTCCTCTGCCATCGCCAATCAGCATGACTTTGGAAGGATTATGTATGGAGCTTAATCTTCGCTTGTCCATTCCATAAGCCGAAGAACTGGTGAGTGCGCTTATGCCATTCATTCCGTAATTGCTTTGCATCAAATCTCCAGGTCGCCGTCCTTTGTCCGACGGACATCTGAAAAATTTGAAGCTTTGAGTGGAATAATATTTGTTGTCGAATTTAGTTCTGCTTATTTCGTCAATTTCCCCTAAGCAAAAAGCAGGTATTGACAACCATAAATCACTAGTAGTGGCAGAGAGAATAACGCCTGGGTTAAAATCGTTATTGTCGTTATAATAAAGTTGTAATCCAGAACTTATCTGTTTAAGATTGTTAATACAGGAAATTCTTTTTGTGGTATCACGGGCCTTTTGGAGCGCTGGAAGCAGTATGCCTGCCAGTATCGCAATTATTGAAACTACTATCAGGAGTTCAATTAAAGTAAACCATTTGCCTGACAATGGTTTATGTGTTGTAGATATTGCCCCGTTGAGAAAGTCATGGGTATGCTTTTCTCTATTTTTCTTTCTTTCTTTTACTCCATATGAATAGTTATCCATTTTATAACTTTCTCCTTTTCCATTCATCAGTTTTTTATTGTTGCGTGAGATATTGACTATTTCCATAATTTATAGTTCAGATTTAATATATTGGCTCATTCATACCCGTGATAACCTTGTCCATAGCGCATTGGTCCTCGCCACGCAGTTCCATTACGCATTCTTAGTTCTTTCTCATCATATGATTTTCCAATAACCTGAAGTCTGCCATCCTTAACCATTGGCCTCTTAAACCTATTTAAATAATCTATTAATGATTGTCTAAGATATTCCATTGTGCCGTTAAAGGATGGGATGCCAGCCAAATCATGTAAATTATCAGGATCTTCCTTCATATTAAATAATTGCTCCGCTCCATCTTCCATATAATATAAGTATTTAAATTCTTTATTGGCGGCAAAAGCAAAATTTCCACATTCACCGTGAATTGTCCTGTCAAATACAACATTCCCATTAAAAATCCTGTTTGTCCATGATATCCCGTCAATATCACTTTCAGGTTTGATGGATGCCAGTTCTAATATGGAAGGGTAAATGTCAGCGGTTAAAGCCGGAGTTTCTATTATGGAGTCGGTTATTTCTAAACATGAACATTTGGGAAACTTCATGATCAGAGGGACATCGCCGCTTCCTCTTAAAAATGTTTGTTTGGCAAAAATCCCATGATCCCCAAGATGTTCTCCATGGTCTGAAGTAAAAATTATAGCAGTATCATCATATAAATTCCGCGTTTTCAACTCTCCCAAAAATCTTCCAAGTTGGTAATCAATATGAGTTATTTGCCCGTAATATCGTCTTCTACTTTCAAGTATTATTTCTTCTGAGAGATAATCATTTTTTTGTGAAATTTGTCTATTTCTAATACTGACAGGACTATTTTTTTTATTCAACCATTCACCATTAATAGGACTGGGAATTTTAAAATTATCATACATGCGATCATAGGGTTCTGGCGGATCAAAAGGCGAATGAGGTGCCTCAAATATCAGCCAAAGAAAAAATGGACAATCAGGGTCTCTTTGGCCTAAAAATTTTACTGCTTCATCTATTATCCAATGAGTATGAGAATATCTTTCAGGGACAGCCGAAGTTGCCGGATAAATCTCATTCCCTCCAAGTCCATGACCTCTATATAAACCTCCATATCCCTGTTCTTCCAGCCAATTAACATAATCATTTGGATGGAGAGTTATATGTTCGAACCCAAAGCGAGCTCGCGAAGGGTGAAAATGTGTTTTACCAATTGCTTTAGTCTGATAGTTTGCCTCTTCAGTTAATTTTGCCGGAAGACTATTTTCTATTGGAGATCTGCAAGCAAAATTACTTGTCAATCCAAAACGACTGGCAACTTGCCCAGTCAAAGTCGTTACACGTTGAGGCATGCATATAGGACAGTCTGTATAAGCTTGGGTAAAAAGAACCCCTTCAGAAGCCAGCTGATTTAAATGCGGAGTCATCACCGGATGGCGTGAGTTTTTAAGGCATCCTATGCAGTCTCCTCTCCATTGATCAGCAGTAATGATCACAATATTATTCCCCCTGTTATTTTTCATAATTACCTTTTTTTATCAAAATAAATTTGCCATTTCGTATTTTATATTTCTCGTCTTCTTTAATTTCATACTGTGCTTGATTTTCTGATTTTGAGGATAGGTTTTAAATATATTATTTTGTGTTCAGAATTGTCGTCTATAGCTAGTTTGACTGCATTTAATGCCAAGTCCTCCCAATCAAAACATGTTGATGTAATCTTAATCGGGGAAAGTTCTGACCATGGGGTATTATAGTTCCCGGTTATAGAGATATCTTCTGGAATTTTTATTCCGAGTTTTATCGCAGAGTTAATAAAAAGCATTGCATGGTAGTCAGAGTCACAAACAATCGCATCAGGCGGTTCTGCCGCATGCATGAGTTTCTTTAAAAGATCCTCATTTATATCAATTCCTGTATGATAAAATATTTTTCTGTAGGAGGCAATATTATATTCCTTTAAAGCCCTGTCATAACCGGAAATAAATTGAGTTGAATGATGTCGGGTAAATGTTTCAGGTGAAAGAGAGCGAGGATTAGGTTTGAATGTACAAAGAATGATTTTTTTACGCCCATTTGCAGCAAGATGCGCTGTCGTTAAATATATAGCCCTTTCATGATCCAGAAGAACTGCTCTATCCGGGATTTTACCGGAATAATCTACATGGCATAAAAAAACCGAACGTACCCCTTTATGTTTTTCCAAAAATGGATGGCGCCAGTAACTGCCTCCATACACAATTACTGCTCTGATACCGGATCTTAATATTTCATCAATATTCTTCTGGAAAGCAGAAGCTGGGCTCATTGATATCATTTGGTTATAATCTACTGTGATTGGTACAAAACCTCTTTCAAATAATTTATTCCTGAGCATTTGAGAAAAATCTTCATATATATGTCCTTCACTTGGCAAACTTAGAAAGACATTTTTGGAAGCGTTTTGAAATTTCAATGTTTTTACAAAAGTGCCGCTTCCTGGTTTTGCTTCAATTAGATTATCGTTCTCTAAGTTTCTTAGGGCGGATTGTACTACGGAAATACTGCTGGAAAAATGTTTTGCAATATTCCTGATGCTTTGAAGCTTTTCTCCAGCCTTAAGCTTTCCTTCATATATCTGTTTCTCAATAGTAATATATATGATTTGAGATTTTGTATGTTTTACGGACAAATTCATTAATTACTGTACCTTCCTAATTGATATTTATCATTATAACACAAATTAATACTCTTGTCAATATTTACTTGATAAAAAATACAGTACAATACAGTTTGCTTGTGATGTTATTATCCTGAAATCCCTGTTTTCTAATAACCATGGTGTAGGGAAACAGCGACTTACGGATGAGAATAAAAACTAATGTAAGGCAGATAAAAATGAGAACTTTTTAAGAATATTACTTTGGAATATAGCAGCGTAAAAGTTGATTGAAAATTTGAGAGCAAAAAAAGGAGAAAATAGGGTTGAAAACGCCATAGAGAATTTAACTTGAAAAATTCTTCACATCCCGGATTTAACCGCACAGGCCCTTTGAAATTCCGCAACGTTCCTTATTCCGGTTTTTCCTCGGTCATCTCCTTATAGAGCTGTCGGCAGTGTTCCTTGAGGGCATCCGCAAGCGGATCATGAAAGAGCAGACGGTCAAAATCCAGAGGATCAGACAATGCGCTGTAAACAAGATAGCATTCCCCGGCGGACAATGGCTTCATACCGCTGAAAATGGCGTTGATGCGACTCATCTCCCGATCTAAATAGGGCGGTACAGGGCGCCAGGCAGGCACGAGAATAATAACAGTCTTCATTCCCTTAGCTTTCAAGGCAAATATCTTTTTTTGCAGACTCTCCGCCCAATCTTTTCCCAGTTCGAGTGCAGTCAGATAAGCGCAGAGCTCAACAGTGTCTTCCTTCAATGTGAATTTGGATCGCTCCGCGATTGGCGCCAGCTCTTCCGCTGAAAGCCGGCAATGGAAGCCGGCCTGAGCAAGCAATCCGGCCATGACTGAATGATGGCGTTCCGGGAAGAAAATGGTTTCCAGTGTCGGAGGAGTCGTGAAACGGACGCAAATAACGAAAGTCTCCCGTTCGGTGGATTCATGCTTCATGCCGCGAAAATCCAAAAGCAGGCAAACAGCCAAATGCAAGCCCAGCGGCGAAAAACCTATCCTGGCCCCGGCTTTCTGAGAACCCGTATGCGTGGTGACTGTGGCGCCGTAGCACACATCAACGTCCATAGCTCCGCTGGCGATATAACGGTCGATTTCCTTGAGAAGATAAATGATGGCTTGGGACTGGCGAAACGCCGGCTTTATCATCAGAGAAGAGGAGTAAGCGCAGCGTGGCGTTTGCGGCGAGATGACAAATGACGAATTGCCGATAATGACACCGTCCGCCTCGACGACGATGGAGATGATTTCTCCCGTTTCCAACGCTTTCTGAAGCCGTGGCCCATGATAGAACATCTCAACCGGAAGGAATAACGGTACGTGTCATAGGTCAAGTCAACGAGGCCCGGCGCGTCTTCCGGGACGGCCAGTCGAACAAGAAAAGGCGTTCTTCTGGCAGGCGCGGCGCTTACAGGTTTAAGCGCCTGAACCTTCATTTCAAATGAAGCGCCAGTCAGCTGTTTTCGAATGACGACCTGCCATCCGTCCCTGCCGCGGTTTTGGAACTTAAAATCATCCACAGCTTCAGACGCCAGGAAATACCAAAGGCCGTCCAGGTCCGTCCCTGAAGGAGTCTGAGGATCGTATTGGGGAATCCGGTCCAAATGCACAGGCGGTCCGGCATTCGTCATGACAATTTCGGCAATTCCGCCTTCTTGCAGTGCGAAGTCAATACAGATCCGCTCCCATATTTCGGCTTCAGGATACGAATTTATTAAAAATGTCAGCGTCTCATCGGCAGCTAAGCGCAACGCGTCCGTTTCCTTCCTGGCTCCGCCAGCCACTCCGGAGAGCCCGGATATCCAGTCCAAGGCTAACCCCGTGAATCGCAAGTCATACGGTATCTCAATAATAGTCGAAAATTTCGGTTTCATGCCATCAGCGCCAGTGATTGATTCCATAGATTCATTCTCCGCAAGTTTTTTACAGACAGGAATTTTGATTTACAATAATTTGCAGAAGATATTGTATGATTATTTAAAATCAAGCTTATTTTCGGAGCTTTGCCGCCTTCTTTTCGCTTTTAATTCTTGAGACAATTTTCTTTTACAGCTCTGCTTCAACCCTCAGATAATGAGTCTAAATTTGGGAACATAAGTGGTCTCTTAATCAACTTAACACCTGT
>MHBF01000097.1 GCA_001803225.1 Lentisphaerae bacterium GWF2_44_16
TACAGGAGGGAGAACATTTCGGGAAATGCCTTTTTTACATAGACATGAACATGGTGAGGGCCGGAGTGGTGGAGTCGCCTATGGAATGGACGCATAACGGATGCCATGAGTTTTTTTATGAAAAAGAAAGAAAGCGCATAGTTAATATGGAGTATCTTTTGAAAGCTTTGCGAATAAAAAGCCTTGAAGAATTCCGCAAATGGTATAAAAATACGTTAAGGGAAAAACTCAGAAACAGGAAGTACGCGCGAGAAGCTTTCTGGAGCAGGGCTTTTGCTGTTGGAGATGTGGAATGGCTCAGCGCGTTAACATTGAAAACTGGCGTCCGCCTGAAACTGCAACAAACAGGGACTAAAAAAGGCCAAATCAGCTTTTTGATAGGGAAAAACTGATTTACACGGTATCATTAAAATTCAATAAAACGCATAACTATTTAATGACAATAATGTTGCAAATTAACGAGCGTGGTCACACACCCGAAAGTAAACCGCGGAAAAGACCCGGAAACGCAGTTAATTCGCCTGACTTCTCTTCCAGTATTGGAAAAGCGACTGATCAATACTAAAGTATCCTTTGTGGAGACTGTTTATTCGTACTTCTTAATGCTGGAGGTTAAAATGAATTTTCTTATGCGCCTTTTTAAGTTTTAATTCAGACTTTTGAAATTACTCTATAGAGTAAGAGAACAGAAGAATGAAAAACCAGGAATGGAGATTATTATGAGTACAAAAGAGGTCAAAACATTTTCGGAAGCGATGCAAAAAGACCAGAAACTTAACGCCAAGTTCGTTGATTTGCTGGAGAAAGCTCATGAGGAATCAATCAAGTTTCTAGGGGAAAAAATTATTTCGTTCGCCGGGAACGCAGGTTTCAAATTCAGCAATGCAGACCTTCAGGAATTCATAGAAATAGAGGAAAACAATCAGGGCGAGCTGTCTGATGAGACGCTTAAAGCAGTTGCCGGCGGCAGACTATGGGGAAAAGGTTATGGGCAGACTCTCAGTAAAGAATATCGTGAGAGAATGAGGAAGACCCCTACTACCAATACATAAAATTCCCGATAGACAAATATAGATCCGGCGGCCTTTTGACAGTAATATTCCAAAAGCCCATATTGGGGGCAGAATCAGATTGTTTATGAATGGGAAATGAAATAGCTTATTTAAAGAATGATAATTTTGAGATTCCATTTATAATCATTTGAATCGACAGGATTAACAAAAATAAACCGCCCAGTTTGGATATGATATCCCGAATCACCTCGCCTTTATATTTCAGAAACACATAGCCTCCGAGCACCCACACTATGTAAGAAAAAATGCTGGCGATAACAAGAGATGATAATACTCCGATTACTCCGGAACCTTCTGTCCTGGAAACAGTTATCGTCATGATAACAGCTATGCATCCCGGACCGGCCAGGAGAGGTATGCCGAGCGGAACTATCGCGGAGGAACTTTTATACTGGATTTTTGAGGCTTCTTTAATGTATCCTTCGATGCCTAAAGTGCAGTTAAGCATTTCGAGCCCTATTTTAAACAGTATGATTCCGCCGCCTATTTCGAAGGCTGAAAGTGTCAGCCCAAAAAACGTCATCAATCCTTTCCCAAGGCAGATAAACACGGACAAAAGTATTACGGCAGTTATGTTGGCATATAACGCTGTAGATGCTTTGCCTCGGAAATTCTCATCTTTTGTCAATGCTAAAAACAATGGCAGCGTCCCGAAAGAATTAAGCAGACAAAATATTGCTATTATATTACTTACGTCCGGCATTGGTTTTTCCTTTTATAACTTCTGCAAATAAAAAATTTTCTTGATTTATATAGTAGTCTGTTTCTCTGGTATTATCAAGAAGCATTTTGAGTACATTTCTGGGCACCCCGTGTTTGGGCGTCTGTAATCCGGCTTTTATTATATTGGGGTCTACTATTCGACCTCCCGGGCCGGGGTAGTTCATTCTGATAAAGTTGATTCAGCTATAGATTTCCAATTAAATTTTTCTGCCTCAAAAGCTCTGACAACTACAGTTTTTGGAACAGTTGAAAAACCTTTTTCAACGTTTTTCGGCACATCAAAAAATAGATAAAATTTATTATCTCCCTTCCTATCCCAAAATGTCGTTTTGCTATTTTTATCATTTATCGTCTGAGGATAAAATAATCCTACACCCTTATTGGCAAGCGGGTCAAACATTGCTGCCCATTTTACATTTTTATTGTGCAGAAACTTTTCACTATCCATAAAAGTTCCCTCTGCGGAATTACTATCAAGTTTCATTACATACCAATCCTTAAATTTATTTGAAAAGCAGAACATGAAAATATAAAGATATGTTATTTGCTGATTATCAGCGGCAAAGAGATCTCTGGTTACCCTTATTCCATTTGGAGTAAGTTCTATTTCACTTGTAAGCTGAAGATTGCCGAGCATAGATATTTTTTTTATTATAAACTTCTGAGCACTATAAATCTTTCCTGGTTCAGGAACAACAATAAGACCATCCGCGCTCATAGAAAAGCTTTTTACGTTCTCCTCCAATCCACCTTCTGTATGTCCGCAGCCAACGAAACCCTTTGGAGGATAAACCAGCACTGCTCCATTGTACCCGTACCCAGTCAGAGGCACTATCTTATAATCCTTCCATTCTATTAAGGCCATTGTATATTTACAATCACGACTTATGGCCACCCTATAATCACCGCTTTGCAAAGTAAACAAACCTTGTTTATTGCTTATATTTGCAGCATTACTTACACCAGTAAAAAAGATAAAAATACTTATTAAAACAAATATAATTTTCAAGATAACTTTCATTCCTTATATTGTTTATTTGGAACTATCTTCATATTTAAGAACATAGGAAATTTCCCAGGTTTTTACTGTGTGAGGATCATTAACCGGATAGGCATCAGGATAAATCGTTTCCAGTGTTGCTTCACTCTGAATACGCCATAAGAAAAGTTGATCCACTCCCGTGGCATCAAGGATGATTTTACCGGCACCGATTTTATCTTTGGCAACAAATGTATCTCCGATTAATATTTTATATTCTGACACATATTTTGGGAAAAATGGCTGTTTTTCGGGAAACTTTGCACCTTCTCGTATATAGCTTACAGTTTTACCTGAATTGTCTTTTACCTGATTGATTTGATACTCTATACGAAACGCATAGTCTTCTTTGGATGCAAGTTCTTTTCCTATCGCAAGAACATGAGTAGTTCTGTAGCGGAATTGGCGAAATCCGTTTTCAGGAATAATTGCAACGTCAACTGTAATTTCGGGTTTATTATTATAGACAATAAAACTTTTGCGGACAATCAGCCCGTCATATGGTATTTGGTCAATCATATATGATAATGTAAGCTTGACATGATCCGGCTCAATTTGACATGCATCCAGTGTCGCAGGATAATTTTTGAGTTGGAACTGCGGCATGAATGAATCACGGCCTAAAGAGGAAATAACTGTTTTTTTCCCGATTTTCCATTCGGCCTGAGCACTGTTTTTAAGACTAAAAATAAGGGATTGTGATAAAGTCATTACATGATATTCATCAGGAGTCATACGACAGGTTATTCCATTTTTACTTATAGTACGATAGAGTTTTTCATTGTTGTTTATGGCTTTTTCTTCATCCGCCAGATTATCTTTTGAAAACTCACGTTTCCAATCCTTCCGGTTTTCTTGTGCGGATAATTCAATGATACGGTAACTGAGTGGATACAGTTTCAGGATGTATTCATCTTTTTCAGGAACAATAACGTGTTTATACAGTAAATCAGCAACTTCTAAATATTTATTACGTTCAGGACAGATTTTAGCAAAAATAGTTTCACGATCATCGTTGTTGAGCAGAAGCAAATATTTTTTCCCATTCTTCGTTTTACGATCAATGGAATATAAATTTTTCTCAGCCTTAAAGCCTGCTTTAACCATAATTTTTTCAGGATCAAAGTTCCCCTGACCCCAATTTTCCTCAGTTTGAGCAACGTCCGTCATCATCTCTTTTATGGCTTTAACTTGATCACCCTGCGCAATAAACAAGCCTTGTCCTATAAATGGGGTTTGATTATCACAAAAAAACGCAGCCAGCATTTGTATAGCCATACGTTTTGGGTCCATGACGGAAGCATCCCCCCAGCCGTTAGAAATTATTGTCATGCGAGAATGATGCAATTCTTTAGCTTCGCGTTCAATACTACGATAAAAGTCCAAAGATTTCCCGTAATTCATAGGAGTATGAATATCTACAAAATCGTCAAAAAGTCTGAGATCAATTCCATATCTTCTAAAGTAATCATCATCCTTCTGCGGCGGCAGAGGCATAGAGCAAAACATGAATTTTGCGTTCGGGTTAATACTTTTTATAGCTTTTACTGCCGTATGAACGGTTTCTGCGCGTTGGCGACAGCGGAATTTTACCCATTGCGATTCATATTTCTGAAGAATTTCAATTCCGCTCAGATTTGCAGGCAGGTGAAAATCCTTCGTAAAGTTTTTTATGCAGGCATCGCAAAAACAGCTTATCGTAACAGGTCCGGCGCAATAAGGTTCATAATCCCAAAGGACATAGGTATAGTTTTTAATTTCTTCCATCTTCCCATTGCGTTTGATTTGTTCGATGAAAAAGGCCGTTCCTCCTGCAAGCAGCGCACTGTCACAATAAAGTTCAGTAGGAGCACCTGAGGCGTTCACGCCCAACGGAATGCTGGTTTCTCCGCCGGAATAATGACTTTTAAAAGTAGGGAAAACTCTTGCTATGTGGCTAAAGGAAATCTGTTTCCAACCACTGTTTTCCCAATTATTTTTTAATCTTTCAGCCAAAGGCCCGCACTTTTTTAAATCAATTCTGCCTAAAGGAAAAACATGCCAGGAATAGTAACCATAATACTTTGGTACAGCGTATTTACGGTCGGATTGAATTTGTTCCACAGGAATGGAAAAACTCCATGATTTTTTCTCTTTAACAGCCGTTAATGTAATTTGTAGATTAAACTTTTCCGGTACATCTTTCCCCGCAGTGAAAAGAACCATATTACCCCATGACACCCAATTATAAGCAGAACTGATGTCAAAAGAAAGATTTCCTTTATTATTCGAGACCGGAGTGAGTAAATCAAGTCCGGTATTTTTATAAAAATAAGCCTCAAAAACCATATTTTCAGGCCCCTGAATGTTTAAACGCATATTACGTCGTCTGCCAAGTTTTGGAGTATCAAAACGAAGAAATCCAACCTGACCTTTTTCAAGTTTGTAGGGAACCCCGCTCTGGGTATTTGTTAAGTTGTGAGTAAACAGATTGTCCGGCAGTTGGTCGGAGGAATTGCTTTTCACAGCTGCTTCAGCCTGAATTTTCTGCCCTTTATATTCAGTCAGCACCGGGTTGCGAAAGTAGATGGCATTGTCAGAATTTTCCCCTTTGCTGTAACTTACAAAAGATAAGCGAATCCCTTTGACTTTAACAGGGTTGTCTATGCTTATTACTCGGGTTATTTTTTGCCAGTCCTGCTGGGGGCCAAGTGTTTTCAGTGCAAAATAATCTTCTTTAAGACGCGTTCCTTTTTCGTCAAAGAAATAATAATACACCCCTGCCGGATAAGGTAACGCATCAGCTTTATACTCAACCTCGAAATAATAGCTTTTCGTTCCATCTATATTAATCCGTTGGCTAATCATGTTGGCGTAGGACGGAGATTTTTCGGAAATACGTAGTATTCCGTCCTGAGTGCTGAATACCGAAAGACAGGGAACTTTCTGAAATTGTTCCCATTTATCAGGTGTCTGTTGATTGCTGCTTTTAAATTCAGGATTTACAAGAAGGTTTTCCGCATGTAAAACAAATACGAAAAATACACAGCAGACAAGGCAGAAGATTTTTTTCATTTTTATTATTTCCCCATATGTTATTAGTCATATTGTCTATTGAACTCCACCATATAAGATGGAAAAACTGTAAACTACCGTTTTTACGGACCCTGCATGACCATCGCAATATAAGACGTTGATAAAGTTTGAATGCCGTTTAGCGATTCGCTGAGCGCCAGTATTCGGATCAGGAACATAGGAATAATCTCCGTCGCAGGTAATCATGGTCTTTGATGGATATATGATCTCATTCAATTTTCTTCCAGCGCATCCCCATAAACGTTTTTCCTGAGTAGTATTGCACCAGTTATTATTATATACATAAGAAGTATAATATCCCTTGCTGTATTTACAGAACTCACCCGGATAATCTGAAAGAAAAACAGCACCAAGATTGTATTTGGGACATTCCAAAATTCCCAATGTTGCATATTTTCTGACACTATTCCCTCTGGATCCCTTGCAACTTAGAGGAAAATAATCTAATTCCATCAGAATTTGAGCCCAGTTTGGATATCCGTCACGATAGTTAATATTATTCCATGGAGTATCAATCTCAAACGGAGGGAAATAGTCGGTATCGGAAATATATTGAATAACCCCAAGTCCAATTTGCTTGCTGTTGTTAATACACTGAATCGCGGCAGCTTTTTCGCGCACTTTAACAAGTGCCGGCAATAAAATTGCGGCTAAAATAGCTATTATAGAAATTACAATGAGCAATTCAACAAGCGTGAAACCCAAATTTCGAATTTTCATGTTTCAACCTCTCAATTCATTAAAACATTTATTTCTGTTCTAAATTATAACATTGTACATATTAAAGGACAATGATTAGCTTGATTAATTTTTTGTTAATTTCGATTAAGACAACATTGAATAAAGCCATTTTAAATACTATTTTTCTAGTATCAAAAGGAATTATTTATTTAATATGATTAATAGCATCAAAGAAAAATTGTCGAAAATTTCAAGTCCTGCTAACTATTATATAGGACAGAAGTTGCCAGCCGATTTTGCGATACCTGATAACATTCTTTTGTTTTACCACAAATGGGCATACTCAAAACCGCAGACCCATTTACGTTATACATTGATAATAGCATTTGCCTCTATGACCTATTACGTGGATAATGTCAAATTTGACATTAAACCTGGCAATATACTGTTTATATATCCGCATCAGTATAGATATACAGACGCGTCAAGTTCCGTATACGAACGGCTTTTCATCACATTTCAACTTCCTAGCAAACAACCATATATACCAACTTCACCACTGATGGAGATGACAGAATATGGCTGGCAGTTGACTGCGGGTATAATTGATAGTTATCTGGCCGGTGACACATTGGAAACAGCGCTGAAGCTGACATTGCTGAT
Organism: Lentisphaerae bacterium GWF2_44_16; assembly: GCA_001803225.1. Taxonomy (GTDB): domain Bacteria; phylum Verrucomicrobiota; class Lentisphaeria; order Victivallales; family GWF2-45-14; genus GWF2-44-16. The sequence continues at coordinate 7,255 of MHBF01000097.1, forward strand.
GAAGAAAATTTCCCGTAATCCCATTACTTACCAACAACAAAATATATCTTCGACGACTGCGATGGCAATACAATATATCAACAATAACCTGCACAACATATTTGGAAATGAAGCAATTGCTGAACATCTGAAAGTTTCAGAGAGCAATTTGCGTCTGATTTTCCGTAGTGAAATGGGTATCAGCTTAGGCCGCTATATCAGCAATCTGAGACTTGATGCCGCAAAGCATCGGTTATTGAATACCAATATGAATATCGAAGCGACTGCTCACAGTTGCGGATACAACTCTATTTATGCATTCAGCCACTTTTTTAAGAAAAAAATGGGACTTTCCCCACTACAATTCCGGCAAACTTATCGTAAATATAATATTACAGATGAGTTATGATAGACAGTTCTGAATAGCATAAGGTAAGTTATATAGCTTTGATGCCGAAGACCGCGGATATGCCGTGAGCTACCATTTCCACGGCGATTGCCGCGATAATGAGGCCCATCACGCGGGTCGCGATGCTTATCCCGGTCTCTTTCAGATATTTTACCAAAGGCAATGCCGCGCATAACGAAAGATATGCGGCGATGCCGACAAGTATTGTTACTCCGGCAAGAATACACATTTCCACCCATGAATGCGTCCGGGTGCCGTAAAGGACCGCGCCATTGATAGCGCCCGGCCCGGCCATTATCGGAATAGCCAGGGGAACAATAGCAAACTGCAATGTTACCCCTTCCGCGCCCGGATTGCCAAACGATGATTCGCCGGAACTCAGCACCATTTTTACGGCGATTAAAAAGAGGATGATACCGCCGCCGATCTGAAACGCTCCCGAGCTTATGCTGAAGATTGTCAGCAATGCGTTGCCCAGAAAAAGCGCGGCAAGCAGAATAATCGTGACGGCAATTGCCCCCAGTTTGGCGATAGCTCCCCGCATCTCGGGTGACGCTTTTTGCGTTCCGGCAAGAAAGACGGGAATTCCCTCAAGCGGATTGACCAGCAATAACAGGGTGATGAATGCTTTTGCGTAAAACGTTACATCTATATCATTCATTTCTCAGAATTCTTTCTTTAATGGAAAGCTTGTAAGAACGTTAATCTATTGACCGCATAAAGTAATTCAAGCCGTTCAGGAAAGAATCTTTCCAGTCCCTGAATTGAGATATGCCGTTAGCATTGCCGTACTTTACAATTTGATATTCCTCAAAAAAAACTTGCGCATTCAGGCAATTATAATTTTTTTTTGGAAAATAATAATATCATGTGTTACTTTTTGCGTATAATGTAAGATACTATATGTAGTCGATAAGATTAAACTTAAAAAAAAGGATAGGATATGAGTAAAGAAAATGTAAAGATGTTTTTTGCGGAGCTCGAAAGAAATCCCGAACTTAAGGCGGAGTATATGAAGGCAATAAAGGAATACGATGAGATCCTCGCCGGAAAACTGATTGAAATCGGAAATAAGGCCGGTTTCAGTTTTACAGATTCAGATTTTCATGATTTCCACATTGAACTCATGAACAACGAAAACGGCGAGCTTAATGATGCGGATCTCATGAAAGCTGCCGGTGGTAACAGATCCCGTTGGTACTTGACTCCCGGCTGGCGCGAACGTCAGGAGCAGCAGAGAGCAGCGTTCAATCGTAAATAATGATGGAGGGAAACTCTGGAAATTCGCGTCATATGCCAATTTCAGAGCTTCCCTTAACTCCAGCATCAGCGCAAAGGCAATCTCAACAGACGTCTGCAATTGCTTATCTTCCCGCCCGTTCTCCATGAAAAATTCATTTCAGATGCTTCTAATTAATACATAGTTTAAACCGGCTTTGAATAGGCTGACGAAAACAGTTATAGTATTAACACATGAAAGCGCTTTTACTTGAAGATAAAGGACAGCTGTCCATAAGGGAAATGCCTTTGCCGGTACCGTCGAAAGACGAAGTACTGCTTAAGGTATCCCATTGTTCGATATGCCGCACCGACGCAAAAATGTTCAGGAGCGGACACCGCGATCTGATAATGCCCCGCGTCATGGGACATGAAATATCGGCTTTCAACCCTGAAAACGGAAAACGCTTTGCCGTATGGCCCGGCCGTTCCTGCGGAAACTGTCCTCTCTGTAAAAAAGGGCTTGAGAATCTATGCGTGAATATGAAAATAACAGGCTTTCATCGTGACGGAGGCTTTGCCGAATATATCAGCGTACTGCGTTCATCCCTTCTTGAGGTACCCGATGAAATTCCTTCCGAACTCGTTTGTTTCGCGGAGCTTCTGGCTTCAGGTCTGAATGCCGTCGAACAGCAGGAAATTGTCCCCGGAGAAAAGATCCTGATTGTCGGGGCCGGACCTGCCGGGATACTCGCGGGACTGGCTTTTCATTTTTCAAAAACAAAGGTATCCATAATGGATAAAGACCCTTTGAAAATAGAGAAATGCGGTGTCTTTTCAAAACAGACGGGTATTGAGATAAAAAACGATTTTGGAGATATGCTTTTTGATATGACGTTAAACGCCGCGCCGGGAACGGGCGTTTTCGGCGAATGCGTCAAAAGACTGAAACCGGGAGGAACTCTTTATTTTTTCAGCGGCATTTCATGGGACGGCATAATTCCGGTATCAGTTTTGAATGAAGTGCATTACCGGCAGTTAAAGATTTGCGGCGTTTACGGCAACACGAGAAAACAGATGTCGGAAGCACTGGAAATAATTTCCGGCAATAGAGAGATTTTCAAAGAACTCATAGAGAAAAAGCTGAAACTCGAGGACGTAGCTTCAGCGATGGACGAAGTATTGTCAGGCACAAAATTTAAATATATAGTGGAGTTTTAAAAAATGGCTACGGAAAAAGAGCTTCATGATTTTGGGAAACTTATATGCAAGGTCTCCTCAGGGGGATTCATGTCCCGTGAAGAGGCGCGTGAAGCGTACCGTCAGGTGATACTGAACCAGCAGCCCGAGCTTCAGCAGGGCGCGTTTATGATGGCACATATTGCCAGAGGCCCCTCAAAGGAAGAACTCGCCGGGGCATGGGAAGCGCTTGACCGTTACGACACAGCTAAAATTTCGGTCGATATCACGGGCCCGGTATGCGACATAGTCGGCACCGGTTCGGATAGCCTTAAAACAGTGAACTGTTCATCCCCTGCCGCCTTTATAGCCGCCGCGTGCGGCCTGCCGATAGCCAAAAAAGGGGCCAGGCTTGTTACAGGTGTTTCGGGGGCTTCGGACATACTTGAGATACTCGGAATAGATTTGAACGCTCCTCTTTCCTGTGCTGAAAAAGCCCTTTCAAAATACGGCATCTGTTATCTTCCCGGAGAAGCGTTTCTCAAATCCGGCTGGGCCAGGCTCATCAAATCAATGAGGTTTACTTCTGTTTTCAATATAATAGGTCCGCTGACCTTTCCCTGCCCGAAGACAAACTCCATTGTAATAGGCGCTTATTCCCCGGAAGTCTGTGAACAGCTCATAGATGTCCTTGACGGTATAAATATCCCCGCCGCCCTTTCGCCGTATGGAATGGTTGAAGGAATGGACGCGGCCTTCGGAATGGATGAGTTTTCTCCGTGCGGCGTTACTAAAGTCATTGAACTGAGAAATTCAAAAATAGAAAATTATGAAGTTACGCCGGAGGATTTCGGGATAAAGCCGTTTGATTTTCCGAGCATTGCCAGCCGCAAGACGGCTTGGGAAAACGCCACACTCATAAATGATGTCCTGAAGACAAAACACGATTCAAAGGAAGCCGATTTTTTCTGCATAAACGCCGCGGCCTGCCTTTATATTTCAGATTTGGCGGAAAGCTATCTTAAAGGCTTTGAAATGGCAAAGGAAGCGTTATCTTCAGGAAAAGCTTATGAAAAACTTGAACAACTGAAGGAAATTCAAGGCAGATGAGTACGGACGAAAATGGGAATATTCTTAAAGCCGGGCCAATCATGGTGCCTTTGCAGGGTTTTTTGCTGGCCCTGTCTTTTCTGACGCGCCTTCCGGTAAAAGTAAAATATGCCGGAGATCCGGCGGTATGGAAATGGAGTACGGCGTTTTATCCTCTCTGCGGCATTATTCTTGGTATTTTTGCGTTGCTGCCGCTCTTTATAGCCGCCGTTGTCACGCCTCCCAGTATAAGCCTGAGGATTATTCTTATAACTCCTTTCATTTATGTGGCCCTTCTCCAGTGGTTTACGAGGATGCTGCATTTTGACGGTTTTTGTGACTGTTGCGATGCCTTTACGGCAATGTCGGTGTCAAAGGAAAGAAGGCTGGAAATAATGAAAGACCCTCATGTCGGTTCTTCAGCTGTCGGCGGCGCGATACTCCTGTTGCTCGGTAAAACCACGGCATTATATCTTTTAATAACTACAAATTCATTTATCAGCGACAATGTAGCCGCTCTTATCCTGCCTCTGATAGCGATTCCGGCATTCGCGAGATTTGCGATAGTCTGCCTGGCGGCCATAGGCACATATCCGAGAAAAACCGGAACAGGCGCTTTTATTGTAGGCAATGTATCTTTTCTTTCCCTTTTCATTGCCGCAATTACAGTTATACCTATTTTCTGGCTTATTTTCAAGTATTTCTCCATTTATACGATGCTTTTATGCTTTTTCGTCACGGCATTCGGGATATTCTACTGGAAAATAAAATCCGGCCATAAAATAGGCGGCGTTACAGGCGATGTCCTGGGGGCCTGTTGCGAAACAACCGAATTCGCCATAGCCCTCGCTTTCCTCATCGCCTGAATTCAAAAAAAAACAACCTTTCAGATTTTTTCTTAAAACTATTGACAATTGCTATATCTTGTACTATAATATACCTAAATAAACCTAGGTATACCTAATAATGATTGAGACAATAAAATTCAAGCAGGAAGAAGTTTACGACAGGCTCAAAGCCGATATACTTGCGGGCCGTCTGAAAGAAGCAGCCCAACTGCCGAAAGAAGTGGATTTAGCCAGATCTCTTGGAGTTGCCCGCGGAACACTCAGGAATGTTCTTGACATGCTTGAAAACGATGGTCTTATAGTTCGTCTTCGTTCAAAAGGCACTTTCGTAAAACCGCGCAATCAGGGAACAGAAACCCGAAAAATTTTAATACTGCTGGACACCATCAATCAAAGCGATATAACTTGGCCCAGCAACTACATAATCCCCGGCATTGAAAACGAAGCCGGAAAACTCGGAATGAAAACCGAAGTATGCCCCCTTCATTTTGTCAGCGGCATGGATATAGACGCTGGAGTCAGTTTTCTTCAAAAAGCCGATATTTACGGAGCCGTTATATTCGGGGGCCGTTTTACCGGAAATGAACCCTATATCAGGATGCTACGAAAGCTTGGAAAACCTGTGGTAATGGCACATGCGTATCCGGGTGATTACAGAACTACCGGCTTCGCGTCAATAAGAACTGATCTCCTTGATTCGTGGCGTACAGGTATCAGATATCTTAAATCAAAAGGCCATCAGTGTATTGCCACAATTAATGCCAAAGTATTCCGTGGCTATGAAGAGGATACTGAAGGCTATTACCGGTTTCTCGAAAAAGAAGGAATATGCAATCCTGATCTTATAAAAATAGTAAAATACGACTATGCCAATATTAAAAACACGCTTACTGGTTTTATGAAGCTTGGAGAAACGCCTACGGCGGTATTGTGCTATTCGGATTTTTATGCCATGCATCTCCTGCAGGCGGCAAAAGAGCTTGGGATAAAAGTACCTGATGACCTGGCCGTGATGGGATATTGCGGTTTTCCGGGAGGGGCATATCTTGATCCTCCTCTTTCGACTGTGGATTTTCATTATTTCAGAATAGGCGAAACTGTTGTCAGGATATTTGACAAGGCCCATGAATGGTTCGCCATCGAAGGCGTTTCGGCCCCGGACATAGTTTTTCCGTATGAAATAGTCGAACGCAAAAGCACGTTAACGAAACGACTGGAAGGAGCTTTTTTATGAAAAGAAGATTTATCAACTTTACTCTTATAGAGTTGCTCGTTGTGATAGCGATAATAGCCATTCTGGCGAGCCTTTTATTTCCGGCATTCAGCAAAGTCAAACAGCAGGCGGCATCAATATCATGCGCCAGTAATCTCAAACAGTTCGGAATTTCAATGGCCACTTATGCTACGGATTTCGGAGACAGGTTGCCGATTCATTATGATGCCAACGGCTGGGCCAATTTTGCAAGTCACTGGTATATAGCGCTGGCGCCGTATCTCGGATATTCCCGTGAAAATCTTGACGAATGCAAACTTTTCAGATGTCCTGCCCATCAAACCCCGTTCGGATATACTCAATACTATCCTTACTGGAAAGTCTTTGCCAGTTACGGAATTAATCAGTTTTTGGCGGAAAACAACAGGTTTATGCTCAGCAAATGGACAAAGCCTTCTTATTGTATTGTGATGATGGACGCAAAAGACCGTGATATTTATAATAACAGTTTTTTTATCAACAGTAACGGCCCCGGCAACATAGAAGCGTGTCTGGCATATCAGAGGCACCTTGGACGGGCTAACTATCTGATGGGAGACTTTCATGTTGAACCTATTAAAGAAATCAAAGCGGCAAGTGGTTCATGGATATACGGAACTGATTGGAACAGATGGATACCTTCTTATTGATTTTCAATATTACAATTTAAACTTTTAAGGAAAGGATATAATTATGCTCAGAAAGCACTGTATGGCGTTATTGTGTTTATTGACGGTTTCGGTTTCAGCTGAAAACCTCATTGAAAACGGAAGTTTCGAAGACAAGACTGATAAGCCTTACAACTTCAAGATTAGGAAAAGACTTGATGATGGAAAAACTCTTGAGAAAGCCTCTAAAGAGGAAATTCCCTACGGGATCGCGGATGACAACCCCAGAACAGGACAGAAATCTTTCCGTTTCCAGTCCAATATCCAGGGAGGGGGCACCGAAATAAATTACAGTCCGAAAGTGCCGATGAAAAGCAGAACTAAATATCTCTTTACCGCGTATTATTTTTTGAAAGCCGGTGAAAATCCCGGCAAATTGAGGGTCGCGGGGCGCGTAACGTTTTTTGACAAAGACAAAAAAGTCATTAAATACCTTTTTCCCGAAGCGCCTGTTAAGCTAAATGAATGGCTGCCTATGAAAGTCGAATTTTTCCCTCCGGTCGGCGCTGAAAGCGCGGCTTTTACTCTCTGGTGCGGCGCCAAAGTAACTGTATGGTGGGATGATATTTCACTGGTAGAAATAAAAGAGGAAAAAGACGCTTCCGCCTATTCATATCACTCAAAACTCGCGGAAAATTCCGACATGCTTGCGTGGAAGGAAATGCCGAACGTAAAAATCCCGTATAAAGATATTCCATCCGATATGAAGAACGGCAAACTGGAAATATCCTGCGCGTTAAACGAATCTGAACCTTTTCAACTTATTCTGAACTCAAAAAGAGATATTTCTGAAGTTTCTCTCGAATTTGCAGACCTGAAAAACTCGTCGGGTAAATCCATAGGCAAAGAAAACTTATCGTATAAGCCCGTCGGCTACATAAATATAAAGGAAGCGGAAAATCCCTCAGTAATAGGGATGAACGCCGACCCTCTGATGCCTGAAAAAACTGTACCTCTTAAAACGGGCGTCAATTCTCCGTTCTGGGTTATGGTAAATGTCCCGCAGAATACTGCTCCCGGCATTTATGAAGGTTCTCTCAAGATAATATGCGGAAAAACTGAAACGGCGTCAATCCCGCTTTCATTGAAAGTCCGTTCCTTCGCCATTCCGGAAATGCCGTTCCTCCAATCGGCTTTTTACGGGAAATGTTTTCCAAATCGAATGGGGCTTTTTGACCACAGAACGCCGGATGAAACGGAAAAAGATATTTTCGAAAACCTGAAAGAACATAGAATTACAGGAAATCAGGCATATTCCGTTCCAATTCCAAAATATCAGATAAAAGATGGAATTCTGGAAATAACTGATTGGTCCCCTCTGGATAATTTCATGTCGGAAAAAATCAATAAATACCATATGAACTGGTTCAAGTTCAGTTCTCTTGGTTTCTACGGTGACAACGGAGGGTGGTACGGGACGAAAAAAACGGCTTTCGTTTTCGGCAAAGACATACAAACCCCGGAAGGGCGTTCCCTCCTTTCCCAATATGTGAAACTTCTCAGCGCTCATCTCAGGGAAAAAGGCTGGTTTGAAAAATCTTCATCTTATGTATGGGACGAACCCCCGGACCCGTTATTGAAAGTCGTCGGCGAAATCTGCGATGCCATTCATGCCGGAGACAGGAACTTTGATATATTGACTACCAGAAAAATAACTCCCGAACTTAAAGGAAAAATAAACACCTGGTGCCTGCCTTGCGCTCACGGTTATATTGATATGGAGGAAATCGGTAAGGCTTTCAAGCGAAATGAGAAAATATGGATATATAACTGGCCGATACGTCTTGACGATTATGAATATATCAAAAACCGTCTTTTTCCGTGGATTGCCTATATGCTTGACGCGGAAGGCGTCCTGTTATGGCAAATCCTCCATACCAATGGAGGAAACCCATGGACTGAAATGAATAAAGTCGGATTCAATATGGGCGCGACACTGCTCTACCCGCATCCTTCCGGGAAGGGGCCTTATATAGATTCGCAACGCTTTGCAATAGTTAAGGAGTCAATTGATGATTATGATTATTTTAAGACACTGGAGAAAAAAATTGACTCTGTTAAGCCCGGCTGGGGGAAAACAAGGGTTAAGGAAATAATTTCAGCCCTGATTTACAAACCGCCTTTTGATTACAATAACGACAGTTCATTGCTCTATCACATCAGAGACGAAATAGCGGAGGAAATAGAAACCATGGACAAAGCCCCGCTTTTACTTGCCAGAACCAACCCTCCCGATAATTCCTCCACGATATTGAATGAAATCACAATCGAGGGCATTTGCGAAAAAGGCGTAAAAATCACAATAAACGGTGAACCTGTTAAGGCTGAAGAAGGGATTTTTTCTAAAAAAATATTTCTTGGCTCAATAGGAAAAAATACTATTAAAATCGAAGCTGAACATAACGGGGCTAAAAAGACCGTTTTCAGAAATATAACCCTTGATAAAGACCCTCAGATCGCGGTTTTGAAAAATCTGCTTGATAAGGCAGTTGCTTTCGGCACTGATGTTTCCGCTTTCAATGCCGTCTACAATAAAGCGTCTTCGGCAAAAGACTATTCCGAAGCTCTCAGAAAAGAAGTTGCCGTAATTGTTACTGAATGTCAGAAAAAAATTATTCAGGCGCAACTCGGCAAAGAAGCGAAAAACGCGAAAAATAAACTTTATACGACATTATTCAGCCGCGCTAAATGGTCTATCGACAACGGCTTTTTTGAGAAAGCCGAACATTATCTGAAAGAGGCCGCAAAAATTGGCCCTGATACTGAGTTTTCTAAAGAAAGTTGTTTTCTGAAAATTGTAAATTACGAAGGACATTTCGGGTTTTTAATGAAAAATTCCCTGATTGAAGTCCTTATACTTGAGTCAGGAGCAAGAATTCTGGATTTCAAGACAGCCGGAGTTTCCTGCCTGCATCAGGGAAACCCCAAAGACTATCCTGAAGAAGTAAGGGCGGATATGAAAAAGTGCATTGAACTTGTCCAGCTGAAATTCCGTCCTCAGCTAGGTGGGTACGAAGATGCCGGAATGGAACAGGCTGCCGCCGCCTATGCCGACTGGAAAATTTTCCTCGTCGAACTGAAACCTGACAGGATAAGCCTTGCGGCCGAAATAAATATGCCCGGTGACAAATTCAGGCTTACGCGCCTTATGACTCTCGTGAAAGATGACCCGAGGCTGGAATTGAAATATACCATCGAAAATATCCAGCCTGTCGGTTTCAAATCTGATGATCCCTGCGCCTATGATTTCCCCTGGCGCGGACATACGGATATAGCCATAGGCGGCAGCCCTGAAGGCAATATCCTTGTTATTCCGACAGATGAAAAACTCAAATGCCTGGAATTCAGCAGCGCAAATCCTGTTTTTTATGAAGCTAAGACTGTCCCGCTTACGGAAGTATACGCCGGCAGTTTTTCGCCGGAGAAAAATACGGGTTTCGTTCAGATACTGGATGAAAAGATCAAAAATCTATATGTATGGTTTCATGCCGCGGATTCTACGTATGGTTCAGGCAGGGTTTACACGATTGAGCCGAATATGTGCATAGGGGTCAAGCCGATGATTGTCGAGCCGGGACAGAAAATTTCATTTACAAATTACTTTGTCGGCCTCAGCGGCGTTAAAGACAAAAACGGGTTTGTTGAAAAGACAAAATCCTATATAAATAAGTCTTTCGGAAAATAAATTTCTGAAAAAAGCAGAATTTTTCCCCCTGAGATTTGCATTTGCTTTATTCCGGGATACTGTAAAGGTTCTGTGTTTGTCAATTTTAATGAAAAATAATCATATATGGAGATACTGATATGGCACATAAAAAAGGTCAATCAAGCAGCAGAAACGGGCGCGACAGCAATCCTAAGATGCTTGGTGTAAAAGTATTCGGCGGACAGGTTATCAGCGCGGGCGGAATTATAATCCGTCAGAGGGGCACTAAAGTACATCCCGGCAGAAACGTAGGGTGCGGACGCGATTTCACACTTTTCGCTCTTTCCAACGGAACGGTCAAGTTTTCAAAGAACGGACGTCAGGTGGAAGTTGTTCCGGTTCAATAGAATACTACTGTAAAAGTTATGAGAATATACAAGCCCTTGCAAAAGGGCTTTTTTATTTGAGTTTTGAATAAATATCCTTTTAAGCCTTGAATAATAAGCCGTTTTTAGATAACTTAACTTTTCGAAAATGAAATATGGTTTTTAATGTTTATGATATCTTGGACTGTAGCCGGTTTTACTGCTGAAAAATAAGGAATATCTTTTATGGAAGAATTTTACCTTGGAATAGATATAGGCTCAACAACGCTGAAAGCGGTGTTAATGACACAGAAAGGGAAAGTAAGACATTCCCTTTACGAAAGAACAAAACCAGTTGAAACAGGGCGCATCACATGCAGCGGACGTTGTTCGGAATGCGGTTCCTGCAATCTCGGCTCACTGAAAAAAACAATTAATGATTTTCTGGCAGGCGCCGGCATCGAATTTAAGGATGTGGCATGTACTGCCGTTACCGGAAGCCAGGTCGTAGAAGACACAAAACGTTTCATACATTATGACTTCCATGTCAGCGAAGTATCCGCGCATGTCGCCGGCGCAAGGCATTACTACCCTGGCTGCAAGGCCATACTCGACGTCGGCGGACAAGACAGCAAGGCCATGATATACAATGACGAAATGAATATGTGGACATCAAGAATGAGCGGTATATGCGCCGCTGGAACAGGGGCTTTTCTAGATAGCGTGGCCGCCAAGCTTAATCTCCCGGTAGAGGATATGTCCGACAAGGTGAATTATGATTCGGACTTGGAGTTTTCATCAGTTTGCGCCGTGCTCAGCGCCACCTCCATCAATAAATTCAAGAACAGGTATCCCCTCGGCGAAATAATCGCGGGCGCCTGCCGTGCTCAGGCCAGAACTATTATTTCCGGGGTCGGCGAAGTGCTCTTTAATTATAAAGGGGATATTATCTTTCAGGGCGGCGTTGCATCCAACCGGGCTGTCGCGTATTATCTGAAAGAAATCACTGGAAACAATATAGTTATCCCTGAATTTCATTGTGTAATGGGCGCGCTCGGGGCGGCGGCACTCGCCTGCAATTACGCGGCACTGAGAAACAAACTGACCAGAAAAACAATCACTTTCGACACCTCAAAACTCAAATCCATTTCGATGAGGGCAAGAACAACTCGTAATGAGTTCTTTTCCAAAACAAAAGCCCCGCTTGTATGGAGAAATCTTTTCTTCCCCACGGAAATACTCAACGCCATGGGCGTAAAAATGTTGACACTCGAAACTTACGCGGCGCTTTTCGCGAGGAATCAGAAAAAAATAAAAAGTTATTTTGACGTAGCCGCTTATAAGGGCTTTTCAGCGGAAACATGTTCATTCCTCAGGACACTTGAGGGCATTGATCTGCCGAAACCGGACTTCGCACTTTCCACTTCAGAACCCTGTCAGCAGGGGGAAAGAATATTTCAGGACTTGGTGCGGGCTTACGGTTCGGGAGATAATTTTTATTCCCTCCACACCCCTGTAAGCAACAGCGCTAACGCCATCGAAACAATAGCGGCAGGACTGGAACACTCCGTAAGCCTCCTCGAAAAAGGGCTTGGAATGAAAATGGACATGGGCCGTCTCTCGGAAGCCTGTGATTATTCCAATCAGGCCCATATAATAGCAAATAAATGCACTGATTTACGCTTTACCAGCCCTCCTCTCATCAGAGGCAGTGTGGCTGTTTATTTTTCAATAGTCTTTTCTCAGCTCTGGGGCAAAAAAGAGATGATAGAAATGCAGCAGCAGTTCTATAACGAGCTTCTTGATAAAAGAAATGAGCTCGAAGCCGAAGGCAGAATAGGCATTGACGACACGCACAGAATACTCTGGCTGCATCTGCCGCCTTTCTATGATACTAAACTTCTCGATTTTATAGAAACCACATGCAACGCGCCGATAGTTTTCGAGGAAGTCAACTTCGCCGGATGGGAAAATCTGAACCCTGACGACCCATACCGTTCTCTTGCCAAGAAGCTCCTTACCGTAGGTTTCCTTGATCCGAACCTCAGAGTAAAATACATAAAGGAAAACGCCGGAAAAGCCAAATTCAACGGCTGTATAATGTATAATCACGGTTTCGGCAGGTGTTCACTCGCGGACAGCTGTCTGGTAAAGCACCTGAGGGAAGAACTTATGAAAATACACCTTCCCCTGCTGTTGCTTGACGGCGACTGCATGGACCCGACGATAGACCCGTGCAGCACTTACACCAAGGTCAGTTCATATATTGAATCCCTCAATGAACACAAGTACGGTAATATATTCGGGCCGCTTGATTCAAGTAAGGCTTCGAGCAAAAAAACTTCCCGCAAAAAAGTAGAAATCAACTAATCCCTCTGACAAGTTAGGAGGCGCACATGATTAGAAAAAGAAATGAGTACGCTGTCGATATACGCGAGAAAATGCGCGGCGGTGACGGTTCCATAAAAATTGAGCATATATGGTCGCCTGAAAAAGACATGCAGGCTAAAAACCGCCTTTTCGCTATATTGAATATTGAACCGGGTAATAGTATAGGCTTCCACAACCATGATAAGGAAGAGGAAGTTTTTGTCATACTCAGGGGAACGGCCGAAGTCGATGACAACGGAAAAAAAGACGTTCTGCAGAAAGGCGACTCAATACTTACCGGAAACGGTGCGGGCCATTCGATAAAATGCATAAGCAAAGAGCCCCTTGAGGTTCTTGCGGTGATATCCTCTTATCAGCAGTAATTGAGTACCGTATCCACCATGGCCTTATAGTTGGCAAAGCATTTTTCTCCTTCGCCGCGGATATATGGCGAGGCGCTGGGCGACACTATCAGGCCTTTTCTGTCGGAAAAAACGGTTTTAATCAATTCTTCTGTTTGTTCTCTTATATCTTCAAGGCTTCGTTCGTACATGTGGGCGATTTGTATGTTTCCTTCGAGGCACATTTTGCTCCCTGCGGCTTTTTTCGCTTCAGCCGCTGTAATGTTTCCACTGGGAGGGGCTTCAAAAGGATGCAGGACATCAGTGCCCATTTCAACGAAATGCTGAATTACGTCCCTTATGGAACCGTGTGAATGTATGTGAATCCTGCCGCCGATATTGTGAATGAAGTCGATTATCGGCTTGTCATATCTCACATTGAAATCATAAAAATCCTTTGGCCCGTGCAGAGGCGGAACAAGATATTCCTCTCCGAGCATTGAAAAATACGGGCCTATTTTATTATCCGCGATAAACTCCAGTTTTTTAAGGATTTTTTTCATTTCCCTTTCGCAGAGACTGTGAATCAAATCCCTTTCCATTATAGACATCATCGCAAAAAGTTCCGAGCCGAAAAGGTCAACCACAGTACCTGCCGGGTTCATTCCGAGAGAAACGTTTACAATTCCGGTGTCATCCGCTTTTTTCTCCGTTTCAAAGAAAGAATCTGTTTCCTTTATTATTTCAGGCAGAGGCAGTGAGATATATTTCCCGGCGTCTTCAGGGGTTTTCAGAAAATAAGTTTCATGAAGCCCCGGTTGTCCCTTCAAGCTTTCAAAACTGGTGGATTCAAGATTTCCTGCCGGGGTGCGAAGGATTGTTTTTCTCCGTCTGAAATCTTCATTATAATCTTCGTATGAAATTTCAGTGGTATATGGAGTTTCTTTAAGTTTCCAGAGAAATTTGAGTTCAGAATTTTCCGCGATATATTTTTTCAATTTATCATAAGTCGGGTCATTTGACGGAAAACCTTCCCTGCTGTAAACGGCGGGCCTGTCCATTTCCTCATGAAAATATGCTCTGCGTAAACGTTCATTCCGGGTCATTTTTTCATTCCTTTTATGTCATTTTCTTTTTGAAACGCCAAGAATTCTGCGGACATCCAGAACAGTTTTTAGGACGCGCAGGTGATTGCCTCCCATGATTTTCGCGATATCGGCATCGGAATAACCGCGCTGCACCAGGCCGACCGTGGCATAAGGCCTGTTGACCCATGCCAGACTGTCTTTGCGTGTCATTGCCCAATCCGGCGCTCCGGTATCCATTCCCGCAGGCCAGAAAGAACTGAGAGCAGGACGATATTTGGGTGGTGCTGGAAGACGTTTTTTTCTGTTTTCTTCTTCATGCAGACAGGTAACGTATGTGGAATCGGTTCCCATGGCAACATGATCTATACCGACCAGCTTTACAAGGTAATCCACATGGTCGAGCATAGTATTGATGTCCGCGTTTTTACCGAGAAATGCCGGGACCCATACGACACCGATTATGCCATCGCGTTCAGCTATGGCTTTCATGACATGGTCCGGTTTGCCGCGGCAGTGTTCAAAAAGTCCGCAACAGGCGGTATGGCTGGCGACAATAGGCAGACGGGAAGCCAGAGCCGCTTCATAGCTTGACTGCCATCCTGTATGGGCCACATCAACTATAATTCCGGCGTCATTCATGGCCTCCACCGCCGCGCGCCCCAAATCAGTCAATCCGCCGTTACGCGATTCGGCGCAACCGTCGGCAAGCTGATTTGCCCGGTTATAAGTCAGATGCGCCTGGCGGAAACCGGCACTGAAAGAACTTCTGAGAAACCTTAATTCGCCGGAAACGGAACTTCCATCGTTGGCAAGCGGTACATTATTACTGGAGAAAAGCAGGGCATGTCTGCCTGATTTTTTTGCCTCAAGGATATCTTCCTGCGTTGTAGCGCGAATAAGAAACTCCGGCATCTTATCTATCACCATGCAAAAATGCGCAAATATCTCCGGCAGACTGCCGTTGTTTCCGAATATTCCGGCATTCTGAAAAATCGCGGTGAGCCCCGCCGCATTCCATGCAGCCTGAAATTCATTTCTGTCATTTTCATTATACACACAATTGGCAACGCGCATTTCGCTTTGTAGCGAATTGCACTCAGCTTGTGAAGCCCCTTCCGTAACGGCCTGATTCATTAGTTCGGCGGACACCGCGCAGTATGGCGCGAAACCGTAACTGTCTATAACTACAATTTTACGGTGCAGTTCCAGGCCGTATTTCAAATCGCGCTTTGACGGTTTTAATACATGCAAAGCCTGATTGTTAGCCGATGCAATCTTGACGCTGACGGCATCCATATTGCCGCCCGCGGAATTTTTACGTGCAGTCATAATAAGCTCCGTTTTTTACAATTCAGCTTTTCAAATTTTATAAAGTTATAATGGACTATCTGTCGCGAAGTTTTACAAATTCATCCAGCATGGCCATGAAATTGTCGTATTTCGTTCCAAAGGCTATGGAATGGCTGGGACCGAGAATAAAACCCTTTGCCTTTTGAGCTTCCTCAAAACATCGCCGCACATCGCGCCTGACATCGGAAACAGTGCCCGATATCAGGGCTTCCAGTGATACGGCGCCCCATATGCAGAGGCGTTCACCGTAAAGTCCGGCAAGTGTTTTTATGCTCATCGCTGAATTTGTCTGTATGGATTCATAGGCATCGATTCCGCCTTCCACGAGCATGTCCATTATCGGCAGATTATTTCCGCAATTATGAAGGATTACATGCGGAACGTGTTTTTTAATATTTTCTATTCTTCTCCGATAGTACGGATAACAGAGTTCCCTGAACATTTCCGGCGATATCATGGGGCCGTTTGTACCGGCCATGTCCTGTTCTATCAGCACACCGTCAACCCCCGGCAATATATTGTATCTATCCAATATGTTCTGACGGAAAACCATCTGCTCGTTACAGGCTTTTATGACATCCGGCTGCAATGCCATTGTCATAAGGCCCGCTTCCGTTCCGCCGAGACGCGTAACGGCGGTTATGCCGCCGCTGTATCCGGCAATGTATTTTTCTTTTCCAAAATTTCGGATTAGATGTTCCGAAAGTTCAAAACATGAAATATCGGGCTCTGTAATATTTCTATCGGAAAACTCATCGACTGAATATTCTCTAAGCTCATCTGATTTTTTATCGGGCATAAACATTATATCATTGGCTTCCGGCTCAAGCTTCCATACACCGTCTTTATCACGCCAGGTCTTATCATCGATTTTATCAGGAACGTTTTCAGGCTTGAAGCCTTTCGGCGGCACTGAATGCGCTTCCTTGAAAGTCAGCAGATCAACGCAATCTATTTTTTTATAGAAATCGACAACGTCTCTTTTCATGGATTCAACCACTTCATCGCGCCGCCCTTCCCAGACGGCAACTTTGAAACCCGGCTTATTTCTAAGGTAAGTCGGCCTTCCTATGACTTTGGAAATCACATCATGGTCAACAGCATAAAACCCCAGGGGAATTTTATCTGTCGGTCTTTTTTCAAGCGCCGCTTTTACGCGTTCTTTCGAGTTCATTTGCCTGTTTCCTTAAAATTAAAGTTATATATATATTATTATATTTATCGGCAGTTAAGGCAATAGGTTTTTAATGAAAATAGATTTTATATATTGGACTTTTCGAAACTAAAGCAATGGTAATGAGCCTAGAAAACCGGCAAAAAAAAGAAATATTTTGATGGGATCTGGTACTCGGCTAAACTGAAATATTTTCTGTTTTGAAGTCGCCGAGTTCCTTTTTCATGGATTTGATGAGGGGATTGATGACTTCGTTAAGAAACTCTTCAGTCTGCTGAGGGGCGCGGCCTATGAAATCTGATGGATTCACGAGTTCGTCAATCCTGTTTGCTACGGACGCAAAAGCGGGATCATTTTTAAGACGTTCCAAGAGATCGTTTGAAGCGCCGTCGTTCTTAACTCTTTTTCCGGCTTCCATGGAATGCAGCCTTATGGCTTCGTGTATCTGCTGTCTGTCGCCTCCGGCTTTTACCGCCGCCATCATTATGTTTTCCGTGGCCATGAATGGAAGTTCATCGGTTACATGTTTTGCTATCACGTTGGGCCATACCTGTATCCCCTTGAGTATGTTGGCAAGAAGAGACAAAAGGATGTCGGCCGTCAAAAAGGCTTCCGGCAGAACGATTCTCCTGTTTGCCGAATCGTCGAGAGTCCTTTCGAACCACTGATTTGAGTGGGTGTTGGCTGTGTTGGCTGTAAGGGACATGAGGAAACGCGCGAGCGAGCAGGCCCTTTCACAGCGCATGGGATTTCTCTTGTAAGCCATAGCGCTGGAGCCGACCTGATTCGCCTCAAAAGGTTCTTCTATTTCCTTCAGATTTGCCAAAAGTCTTATATCGACGGCGAATTTATATGCCGACTGAGCTATGCCGGAGAGGACGGAAACAACATAATAATCAATTTTCCGGGTATAAGTCTGTCCGCTCACATTGACCGCCCTGGAAAAACCCATTTTTTCGCAGACTCTTTTTTCGAGGGTTTTGACTTTTCCATGGTCTCCGTTGAAGATGGAAAGGAAACTCGCCTGTGTACCTGTGGTGCCTTTGACGCCTCTGAAAAGGAGGTTTTGCATTTCAAATTCAAGGCGCTGGAGATCAAGCATGAAATCCTGAAGGTAAAGCGTAAAGCGTTTGCCTACTGTGGTCAGCTGGGCGGGCTGATAGTGAGTAAAACCCAGTGTCGGCATATTTTTATACTTATCCGCGACCAGTGCAAAAGCCTCGATAACGCCGGCAAGCTTGGCCCTTATTATCCTGAAGCCGTCACGGATCTGTATGAGTTCTGTATTGTCGGTAACATAACAGCTTGTCGCGCCCAGATGGATTATCGGCTTTGCCGTCGGACACAGATCGCCAAAAACATGTATATGGCTCATGACGTCATGGCGCAATTCCTTTTCCTTCTTCGCGGCGGCCTCAAAATCGATATCATCAAGATGCTTAGACATTTCCTTTATCTGTTCATCGCTTATGTTGACGCCGAGTTCTTTTTCGGCTTCCGCGAGCGCAAGCCAAAGACGCCGCCAGGTGGAATGTTTTTTCTGCGCCGACCAGTTGTAACTCATTTCCCTGCTGGCATATCTGCCCGTGAGAGGCGTTTCATAACTCAGATGATTATCCATAAAGCATGTCCTTAAAAATAAATTCAAATTGAAAGTTTCCAGCTTTGAAATTGCCGCATTACAATCTACATTGTCTCAACAAAATCAAAAAGCGCGGAACCTGATACAGATGAAAAATAGTCTTTATGGAGTTATAATCAAGGTCGAAAATATTGATATATGCCGTTCTTTTTACAGGGATATATTAAATTTAGGCGCGCCGGTAATGGACAGCGCCTTCTGGGTTGAATTCAGACTGCCCGGTGATTTTTCGCTCTTCCTTGAGAAAAAAGAAGATAATGAAAAAATTTCTGAAAAAGCCGGAAGGATATCCTGGGTCTGCATGGTCAAAGAAATAGACGCGGTTATCGACAGGCTCAAAGAATACGGATATCAGTCCCTGGCTGTGGAAGAACAGCGGGTAGGGTTCAACACTTATGTCTTCTGCGATCCCGAGGGAAATCCTTTCTACCTCTGCGCGGAAAAGAAAAACAGCGAGTAGTCTTAAAACTATGAAACCTGTTAATATAGCTTTCGTAGGTGCCGGAGAATTCATCGCAGGGAATCATCTTCCAAACATTCATGAATCAGAACTCTTCAGGATAAGATGGATTTGTGATCTTAATGATAAAATCCTTGAAGAAAGAAAAGAAAAGTTTTCTCCTGAATTCGTAACGAAGGATATAAATGATGTCCTTAAAGACAAAGAAACAGAATTGCTTATCATAGGCACACGTCAAGACATAAGAGTGCCCCTTATTGATAAATGCGCATCTGCCGGAAAAGATGTTTTTGTTGAAAAACCCATGTCTCTGACCAATGAAGAAAGCAAAGCGATTGTAAAGGCTGTAAAGGATTCCGGCATAAGGCTTCAGGTTGGTTACAACAGGCGTTTCGCGCCAGCTGTAGTGGAAGCTAAAAAACGGCTTGATATGGTCAGAAAAAAAAGTGGACATCCGGCGCTGATTACTTACAGGGCCGTAGATGAAGCTTATCTTTGGCCGGACTGGGCTTTCAACGAGAGTCATGGTGGAAAAGTTTTCCATGAAGGCTGTCACTTTTATGACCTCGCGTGTTTTCTTATGGACAGTTTTCCCGTTTCAATTTATGTCGCAGGAGAAGTCAAGGATAACCAGATAAGCACTATGAAATTTTCTGATGGTTCTATATTTTCCGTGATTAACGCTGGTGAAGGGTGTGCGTCATTTCCAAAAGAGAAAATGGAGATTTTCTGTGGCTGGAATACGATAATAATGGATAATTTTATAGAGTTGACACATATCAAACAGGATGGGTATGAGATAAAGACATTTCCGCTTTTCAGAGAAAAAGGAAAAAAAACAGATAAAACCATAACGCCTGCCACTTTCAATAAGATTGCCGAAGAGTGGAGAAAAAATATAAGCGAGGATGATTTCAAGCATAGACATTATTATGGTTCTTTCCCGATAGTTGACAAGGGACACTTCGTTCAGTTTGAAAAAATAGCTGAGGCAATAAGAAATAAAAAGCCCTTTACCTGCAATGAAATTGACGGCGCAAATGCTACTCATATATGTGTCAAAGCCATAGAATCCATAAAAACAGGTAAAGTAGTAGCGTTGGAAAAAATATTTTAATTTAAGATAAAAGCAAAAGGAAAATGTACTTATGAAAAAAATGCTGTTTGTGTCCGTGTTTCTCTCGCTGTTTGTAAATCTCTCCGCCGCTGACAACGCTCTTATGAGTTATGTCCCGAAAGAGGCTAATGCTCTGGTGTCGGTGGATTGCGGCAAAATCGTCAACCTCCCTTTCTTCAAGGAC
Source organism: Lentisphaerae bacterium GWF2_44_16 (assembly GCA_001803225.1). Lineage (GTDB taxonomy): Bacteria > Verrucomicrobiota > Lentisphaeria > Victivallales > GWF2-45-14 > GWF2-44-16. The sequence continues at coordinate 27,634 of MHBF01000097.1, forward strand.
ATGAGGAAGAAAAATCCCGATTTCGATAAATCTTACATGGAAGTTGAATCAAAACTCAAGGCGCAGGGTCTGCAAATGGACAAGCTCGTCGAAAACGCGCTGATTTACGCGGCAACGGACAAGCAGACTTACGGTTCAATTTTCAAAACGCAGGTCAAAGAGGCGCAGATGGAAAAACTCTTCACCGATATGGCAAGTCCAATCGCGACAGTTGACACCAATTTGATAAAAGGGAAAAAAGTTTTTATCCTCAAAGGTCAGGATTACAGCAATCCGTTTTCATCAGCCATGATGCAGGGAGCGCTTCCTGAACGTCTCTCCGCCATGATCTATCTTAAAGAGGATGTCGTGCTTTTTACTGAAAAAGACAAACTTCAAAACCTGCTTAACCTTGCCAAAAATGGAAACGTCTCATCAAATAAGAAACTGATGGACAGAAAAGCTTTCGTCGGCAAGAACGCTCTGCTGTGGGTCATATTTGAAATGCCTGAACAAAAAGTACAGGCAAAACCCGCAGACGCCTCTTCCGCCGCTCCCGTACCTGAAACTGATAAAATAAAAGGCGGCAGTCTCTCTCTGGCATTCACCGGACCGGAAAGCAGGGACATATCCGTGGATTCATCCATCGAATGCAAAGACGCGCAGTCCGCGATGATGTACGCGATGCAGGCGCAGGGCGCGATAATGATGACTGTCTCAATGTCCCTCAGTGATAAGCCCCAATTGGCCGCTGATATCGGAAACTCCATTAAAATTGAGGCAAAAGATAAAAATATCATAGCCAAGCTTACAATCAGCAAGGCGCTTCAGGACAGCATCGGAAAACTGGTCGAGGAAAAACAGAAGGCCACGTCGGCCGTACCGCAAACTATTCCTTTCTCGCCGGCTAAAACGCCTTCCACTGCCCCGGCCTCTGGAAAAGCAAAATAAGACTGATGGCGAAGAAAATACAGAAGAGGGCTTTTAAAGGTTTTGCCGGATATGTGATTGTCCCTCTCGTAGTTATTAATTTTTATGCTTACTGGGAGTTGAATGCCGCCGCTGGAAGCTGGGTTTTTTCGGCATTTCCAAATTCACTGCCGGAAACATTGACTCAGCTCGCGGTAATTCTGGCAATAAATAATCTTGTTATTATTTTCCTGTTGGTCTATATTACTTTGTCCAAATAAAATTTCCGAAGGTGAATTATGAGCAATGCCGATTACAGTGTCGAAGAAAAGAAACTGATGCTTTCAATTGCGCGCGCCACTATGGAAGCAGCACTGAAAAAAACAGATATGCCCGACAGAAAAGCTTTTCCTGAAAAATTCAGAGATATCCGTTCATGCTTTGTAACCCTGCATGATAAAGACGATTCGCTCAGAGGCTGCATAGGCAATATCGGGGCTTCTGAACCACTCATCGACAATATTGTTCACAACGCTATAAATTCCGCTTTCAGAGACCCCCGTTTTTCGCCAGTTTCCAGCCTGGAGGAACTTGCCGGGCTTGAGATTGAAATATCAGTACTGACCCTGCCGGAAAAAATCGATTCAATTGATAAATTCATACTCGGTGAACACGGCATAATTCTCGCCAGCGGCGGAAGGTCGGCGGTTTTTCTGCCCCAAGTGGCACCTGAACAAGGCTGGAACAAAGAAGAAACTCTGACGCATCTTTCCCTGAAAGCCGGACTTTATCCCTACGCATGGAAAGAGGCCGACGCTAAATTCAGCATATTCAGGGCCATAGTTTTTTCTGAAAAGGAGCTCGCTTAACGCGAAACCACAAGTGCTGATATATATCGAAAACCTTGAAGTTCACCTGAAAGATATTCCTTCCTCGATAGAGAATCCTGATAACTATCTTTATCCTTTCATAGCACGCCACATCAAGGCTGAAATTCCCGATATCCTGAAATATGAAATCATTCAGAAAAGTATTGACGCCAGAAAAAAGCGGGATATCCGTTTCATATACAGGCTTAACGCGGAAGTCCCCGAAAGATATAACGGCAAATTTTCTACCGGAATTCCCTTCGTCCCGTTTGAAGAACATCCCCTTAACAAACTGAAAACTTCTTCCCTTAAAAACCCCCTGATAGTCGGCACGGGGCCAGCCGGGCTTATGGCCGGTTTTCTCCTCGCTAAATACGGATGCGCGCCCGTTATGATTGACTGTGGTTATGACGTGGACAGGCGGGAAAAAGATATTTCGGATTTTTTCGAGACGAGAAAGCCTGATATGGAAAGCAATTTTCTTTTCGGCGAAGGCGGAGCGGGCGCTTATTCGGATGGAAAGCTTTATACCAGAGTGAAGGATGAAAAAATAAGGTTCGTGCTTCAGACTTTTGTCAGCGCCGGGGCCCCCCCTGAAATACTCTACGTCAGGCATCCGCATATAGGTTCCGACATTCTGCCGAAAATGATTAAGGCCATAAGAAAAGAAATGGAAAACATGGGCGCCCGTTTCATCTGGGGCGGAAAAGTAAAAAATATTCTGAAGGAAAACGGAAACTGCGGCGGGGTTATTCTGGAAAACGGTGAAAAACTTGAAGCTCCTATCAGCATTTTGGCATTTGGATTGAGCGCACGGGAACTTATAATCAGGCTCTGTAATGAAGGTCTTGAACATAAACTCAAAGATTTTCAGATAGGTTCAAGGATTGAACACAGACAGGATTTGATAAACAGGGTTCAATACGGTTTTGATATACCCAGGCCATGCCTCGGGGCGGCTGAATATAATTTTGTAAGCCGTCCGCCGGAAAGTTCAGGCATCGGCAAGGTAACTTCATTCTGCATGTGCCCCGGAGGTTATATAATCCCGGCAGTCAGTTCAGAGGGACAGCTTTCAACTAACGGAATGAGCAAATCGGCAAGGGATGGAAAATTTGCCAATTCCGCGCTGATTGTAAATCAGAATGCGGAAAACTTCTCTTCCGCCGCGGAAGCTTTTGATTTTTTGAATACGCTTGAG
>MHBF01000098.1 GCA_001803225.1 Lentisphaerae bacterium GWF2_44_16
TGTCATATTCGGCATTGGAAATTATAAAGTGTCAGAACAACTTTTGCGACATTAACAAATTATTACATGGAAGGTAAAAGTTGGCGGAGAAAATTCTCCGGTATCCGCAATTTGATAATTCAGTCGCAAAAGCAAAAAACTATTATATCTGGCATAAAAATACAATGGAAAATTCATGAAAAACGAAAACAGACAAATCCCGGAAAATATATTCACTCTCGTTGAGCTCCTCATTGTAATATCAGTAATCATAATATTGATAAGCCTGCTTCTTCCCGCACTTGGAAAAGCAAAAGCAAAAGCTCAAGAAATAATATGCCTGGGTAATCTCAGGCAATGCGGAATCGGAATAATTCAGTATTGCAATGACAATAACGGGTGGACACCCTGCGCATATCGTCCGTGGTCGAGTCAACAATGGGGCAGATGGCTTATTTCGCTTGATTATCTACCGGGAAATGACCCCACTGCGCTTCTGGGCAAGTCCAGCATAATTGTTTGCCCTTCTCAGTATCCCTACGGTAAATATCTGCATCTGAATTATACTTATGGGTTCAGAAAACAAAGCAGCCTCACAACGTTTTTTCAGCTCTTTAAAGGACCAGTATCCTGTACGTTTTATGATTCAGGGGCAGATACATATACTCCTTATACGTATGCAAGCTGGAGTAATCCTTCCAGCGTTAATCTTCTTGCCGATACCATACGCGGAGCAGGTACTGATCCCGACAGGCAATGGTATTATTACAATTATGGCTCTTCTTCAAGCATTACAAGTCAAACATTTCACACAAGGCACTCTGCGGCTGCAAACGCATTGTTCGCGGATGGGCACGCAGGCAGAATAACACAAAAGTATTTTCTTGAAAACAGTTTAAGATTCTTTGATGCGAATGGAAATTTATTATAACAAATAGAAATCATAGAGAGGCAATCAGAATGAAAAAAATGTATTCCGTCTTCTTGTCCTGTATCGTTGGCCTGTCATCATGCCTTGGAGTTGAAGAAGCGAAGAAAGAAAGCGCGGTAAGCACTGCCGGAGAAGAAATCCTGAAGAACAGGGATTTTTCCGCGATGAAGGATGGGCAGCCGGAAAACTGGCGCTTCTATACATATAAAGACTGTTCAAAAATCTCTATTGCCGATGAAACTTACAAGGACAACAAAGTTGTATGCATAGAATCTGACAACCTTAAGGGAAAAGGATACATTTCCCAGGAGTTGAAAGATCTGAAAATCGCCGATAAGACAAGTTTCAAGATTTCAGGATATTACAAAACTGAAAATATCGGGATCGACAAAGACGGAAAATGTTTCGTAGAGATAAAATATAACGGTTTGGAAAAAGATAAAAAGCTGCTTAAATACCAGCAGAAAGTATTGCCTCCGGCCAAAGAATGGGCGTATTTTGAGTACGTAAAAGATATTGAGCCTCCGGTGAAGGATTTACGTTTCATGGCCATACTCTATAATTGCAGCGGCAAAATATATTTTTCAGGTCTCTCCGTAACAGCTCAAAAAATCAAGTCCATTGACACATCAAAACAGATTTACATCTGGAGAGAAGCGGAAGGCCTTTGCCTCGGCTTTGCCAATAGCAACTACAAACCTCAGGAATTCAAAAACACCGCGGATTATTTTTCAGGAGGAGGCGCTGTTTATAATACGAAAAAAGAACCTTTTATCTGGAATTTCAAGGAAAAAAGTGAAGTTGATCCCGAAACATTATTCACAAAGAAAAATACTTACAAAATATGGCTTCGCCTTTACGGTTACAGGCAAATGCCCCTTATGAACGTGGAACTCGACAATAAAAAAATAGCTTCTTTCAAAACGAAAAAAACGGAAAAAACCGATGATAAGGGTGAATACACAGGGGCCGGAGAATTCTACTGGCAGGAGGCCGGAGAATTTACAGGAGAAGGCGGAAACCATAAACTGAAAATTTCTTCGGACGGGCCTTTCGGCATTGATGCCATCCTGATTACTACAGACATCTCATATCAGCCAAAGTCCTTTGAAACGCGTGAAATCGCGAATAAGGATTTCTTTACCGATATCAAGAGCGGCCCCGTCATAAAAGCGGAATATAAAGTATGCGGGGTCAGCGACAAAATCGTATCGCCCCTGCTTTTCAGGCCGCATATCCCCGGAAATACCCCCATCAAAATAAAAAATGATGAGGCCCCGGCAGTTTTTCATATTGACATGCCTGCCTGTATAGATATAAAAAATGTGTCGTCTCACTGGGCGGGGACTTCATGGAATTATGAAAGCAGATGGGGAAATAAGTTTCTGACTTATAAAAAGGTTGGAGAGAAAACAATTGAAAATGAGAAATACAACAGTTATGAAATTTATCTGTATTATCTCTGGATTGACATATTCGTATTTGTAAAAGGCAACTCTCAGGGATTTGAATACGGTAAAGACAAAAAATGCTTTTACAGTCTGGAATATAAAGGAACGAAAGAAGCACAGGAGAAACTTCATATCAGGACTGTGGAGATGAAACCGACAAAGGCGTTTTCGGAAATATTCATCGGCCCGGCCGGAAAATGCTTCAAGAGCTTTTACTGCGAATATCCGGACGTTACAGAGACAATGACATATACAGGGATTAATTTTCTAAATGTATGGAGTATAAATATCGCAAAAGATAAAGAGCTCTGGGATAAATTCGTCAAAAAATGTCTTGCCAGCAAGATTATTGTAACAGCGGAATTTTCACTTTTATGCTCAGCTTACGGTCCAGTCGAGAAAGACGATTTTGCTATTGATATAAATGGCAAAAAGGTGGACAGGGCTTCAATATGCATGGATTTGAAAGGAAAAACATTTCAGAAGAATCTCACCGCTGTTGATGAATTGTTAAACAATGCCGTAACAGGAATCGCGTTTGATGATGAAAATTATAATCAATATCAGGACAAAATAGACTATAGCAAACGATCCAAGGAAATGTTCGAGCAATATCTCAATAAGAAAAACATAGCGTACAAAGACCCCGTTGAAATAGTCAAAAATAAGGATAAAGAAAAAGCTCTTTACAATTTATGGGTGGACTTCAAGTGCGATATGGTGTTGGAACGCTATAAAATTCTCCGCGCCAGGTATGATGAATCTTTAAAGAAAAATACCATTTCAACCACACAGTCGAGAAAATTTTTCATCCCTCAGATATTAAAAAACAAGAGCCCGCAGGAGAGCAGGGAAAATTCTTATTGGGATTATAAAAAACTCGCTGAATACAGCACTCATATCAGCCCGATGATATACACCTATCAGGGTATCAAAGACTCTCATATAGTCGGCGATACTATAAAAATGTACAATGATTATATTGGCAAATATATCATTGCCCCAACTTTACTTGCGGGACACGGTGATTTCGGCGAAGTGGCCCTCTCCGAAAAGAAAATGCTTAAATACCAGGTATTTGAGAGCCTGATGAACAAAGCCCCCGGCATAATTTACTGGGAAACCTCATCGTTTTTCGACCCTTTAAATCTCTCTCAGATTTCCGAAGCAATCAGGATTGCCCAACCTTATGAGGAATTTTTTCTGAAAGGAGAACCTTGCAACACAGTAAAGGCCTCCCCCGAATGGGCCAGAATTATTGCGCTCAAGCATGAAAATAAAATCCTGATATACGCGGCAAATTACCGCAATGAAACCGATAAGAAAATAATCATCACACTGGACAAAAAACCTCTAAAGGTTATGGACCTGGAAAAGAATAAAGAAGTGGAAATCAAAAATTTCAGTTTTGAAACTGATTTCCTTGATGAAAGAGGAAAATTATTTTTGGTTCTATTTTAACATTTCGAGATTTCCGCAAAAGGAAACTCTAGCTTAAAAATGGAAAAGTGAAGTCTGAAAAAAAACTTGAAAACAGTTGATCTTCCGTTAATGGGCTTTACGCCATTGAGCGAAGATATCAATACGGATTACCTGAAAAGAATAGGCGAAGCGGATATCCGGCTCTTTTATCTGGTCTGCGATCTGCCATGGCTCAAGCAGCCGGGATTGGATGTGGAAAGTCTGGACAGACGCCTTGGTGAGCTGCAATCAGCCGTTCCTGGCGCTCAGGTTATTCTGCGGGTCAACCTGCATCCGCCTCTTTCCTGGCTTGAAAACAATCCGGATGAACTGGTGCGCCTGAGCAACGGAGAGTTTCTCAAACTGAAATTCATATCATGCTACTACAGAGAAAAAAATGTTCCTTTCTATTCGCTGGTTTCAGAGAAATGGCGGCAGGACGCCGGAGAGGAGCTTGAAAAGCTGATGAAATTGGTATCCAAAATGCCGAATGGAGGTTCTGTAATCGGTTATTTTTTTGCCGCGGGCAGCACCGGCGAATGGGGATATGGAATTGCCGACGGTTTTCATGGCGGAGAGACCTTTGATTACAGTATCGCCTTCAGGAAACATTTTATTAACTGGCTGAAACGCAAATATATCAGCAGCGACAAACTCAGGCAGGCATGGAGAATGCCGGATATTGATTTTGAATCCATCTCCATTCCGCCTCTTGAAACCAGAAGCGGACATTATGCCTTTAACCGGAATTATGAAAATTTCCTTTCCAATGACGATGAAATTAAAAAAGGTAAATGTCCGTATGCGATAGGGGGCTTTATTAATCCGGATACCGCGATGCCGGGATTTGATTTTCTTCTGGCCTGGCAGGAGGGAATCGCCGAATCGATTGAATATTTCGGCAAGATTGTCAAAAAACATTCCGACGGCAAAATGCTTACAGGCGCTTTTCACGGCGAAATATACCAGGCGGGCAACCGGAAAGTTTTATTGCCGTCATCCGCCATTGATTTTCTGGCAAGCCCCGGAAATTACTGGAACCGTTGTCCGGGAGAAATCACCAGCGTCAGACCTGCCGTCAACTCTTATTTTCTCCATAATAAAGCGTTTATAATGGAAGATGATACCCGCACACATCTGGCGGCGCCGGATATACGCGAAAGATTCAAGACTATGTCCCTGGAAGACTCTCTGACTCAGCTGAAACGTGACTTCGGCCGTAATTTATGTGAAGGTTTGCATGGCTGGTGGTTTGACATGTTCATTCCTGCCAGGCTGAGCGAATTGTCTTCGCATAGCGGAAAGTCGCTGGCCTCCGGCGGGCGGTGGTGGTATGACGATCCTGATATCTTGGGCCTTTTCAAAAAACAGCAGTCAATAGCGCGAAACGCCATTCTCCATGATCGTTCAGGAATAAGCTCTGTCGCTGTTATCATGGATGAAGGCTCTGCTTTGTTCAGTTCAATAAATTACTATGAAAAGATATTTTATTACTGGAGAGGGTCTGAGCTTGCCAGGCTGGGCGCCCCGATTGATTTTTACTATCAGGATGATCTCGGCAATCCTGATATGCCTGACTACAAACTCTATATTTTCATCAATACATTTGTCCTCAATTCCCAGGACCGGGAGCGCATCTCAAGGAAAGTAAAACGCGGCAATTGCACAGTCCTGTGGCTTTACGCGCCGGGTGTCTGCAATCCTGATGCCGACAAGCGTTTTTCCGCTGAAAACATCAGCGAACTGACAGGCATAAAAATGCGTTTAGAAAATTCTCTGATAGATCCGGTTTTTTATCTGATTGACTCAAAAAATCCCATTGTGAATGGGACCGCGGCAAAACTGCATGGCTGTCCAAATCGTCCGGTACTGATAACCAGCTCCGGAAATATAACAGATAAGCCATTTGCCAATGAACAGATGCCTAACTTCTATCCTGACGAGAAAAACTGTGAGATACTGGGGCGTTTTAAGACAAATAATGAGGCGGCCCTTGTCTGCCGTGATTTTCCGCAATGGCGTTCAATTTATTGCGGAACACTGCTCGCGGGTTCTGAACTGCTTCGTTCAATCGCGCGAAGCGCCAAGTGTCACATAGTCTGCGACAGCGATGATTTCATTTTTATCAACAAAAGTTTTCTGACTGTTCACGCAGCCTCTGACGGCCTCAAAAAATTCTCCTTTCCTTTTCCGTGCCATCCACGGGAATTGTACTCCGGCCGGGACTTTGGAACAAACGTCTCATCGCTTGAATTAGAGATGAAACGCGGTGAGACAAAAATGTTCCAGTTTTAGATACGAAAAGTCAATGATATTGGTACCCGTCGCATAAAAATATTTTTCTCCAAAAAAACATCTGCTTGAAAAAACTTGAAAAATACTCGGAATTCCTTGTCTTTTTGAGTACCGGAAGTTTGCAAAAATAGATATCTCTGATATAATATGTCTTCAAATTATAATAAATTTCGGAGGTAGGGGATGATAAGTTTTCAAGTAGTACTGATAGGAGTGGTGATGGTATTGGCCTTGGTGGGTATGATAGCATGCGCCAAAAAGCAGAGAACTAATCCTAACGCACAACCTATTGCCATTGCTCTTCTTATAATCGTTGTCATCTGCGGTATCGCGATACTCGTCAAAACGGGCACTCTCGGCGATAACGCTAATGAAAAGCTTATCCAAAATGAAATGAAATTCGCCAGTTCCACAGCTATTGTCTTGGGTGAAGAGCTTAAAGCCGCTTACCCCGGCGAAAAAGTTCTTGTAGTGGTTGACCGTAATTTTGACAAAAATGCCCGCCAGCAAAAGCTCGTCGAAGGATTGAAACAGGGACTCGGCAGCATCGCTGAAGTCGTAACAGATACGCTGGTGATTGAAAGCCTGAAAAAGAACGATACGCCTCCCGCTCCCGGCGCGCCTCCTCCTGAAGAAGATATAATGCCTCTTGAGGAAATCATGAAGGCCGTTGATTTTGACGCTGTGATTGAGAAACATCCCAACTGCAAGATCGTCATTTCACTGATAGGGTTGCCGAGAGACCTCACTACGATGAAAACATGGACTCTTGAGAACCGTCCGAAAGTAGCGCTTCTGAACGCGGACGTTCATTCCCTTGCCCCTCTTATCAAGGGTGGATACATTGTCGCGGCTGTTTCTTACTGCCCGGGAGTGAAATTTTCCGAAGATCCGGCGCCGGATGATCCGAAGGCCGCTTTTGATCTCCGCTATATCATGATTACCCCGAAAAATATTGAAGAATTGGCCCAGAAATATCAGGGACTTTTTCAATAATATATAAATCAAGGGTTTAGCTCTTTGAAAACTTCATCCGCGCATCATTGGATGAAGTTTTTTTTCTATTATATTGCCGCTCAACTTCGTCCGCGGCAGGCGCAAATATTTTTAAGTCAGGAGATTTGAAACAATGGCTGATTTTGAAGAATTTGATCCGGGATTGAAGAATTTCACACCCCGCGCAAAGAATGTTCTGGTTCTGGCACAAAAAGAAGCGGAACGCTTTAATCATGACTACGTCGGGACGGAACATCTCCTGCTCGGCCTCATAGCGCTTGGGGAAGGTGTTGCGGTATCAGTACTGAAATCCATGGGGCTTAATCTGGATAAACTGCGCCTTGAAGTCGAAAAGCAGTCAGGTGTCGGCGGCGAAACTAAAGTTCACGGCGTACCGCCCTTTACACCGAGGCTCAAAAAAGTAATTGTTCTGGCGGCAAAAGAGGCGAAATCCATGAATTATAATTTCATCGGTACGGAGCACCTTCTGCTCGCGCTTCTCAGAGAAGGCGAAAGCGTTGCCGCGCTTATACTCAGAAACATGAAAATCGACGTGGAACGCGTCAGAAAAGAAGTTATCAAGTCACTGGACCCCAACTACCTGCCCGATTCCGAAGAAAATATGAATTTCAAATCATCCATGCCTCCGATGGGAAACAGCTCAGGCGGTTCTGAAGAAGAAGCTTTCAACGCTCTCAACGCCTTCGGCCGCGACTTGACACAGATGGCCAGAAACGGCGAACTCGACCCGGTCATAGGCAGAAAAGATGAAATAGAACGCGTCGTACAGGTGCTTTGCCGCAGAACAAAAAACAATCCGGTGCTCATCGGTGAAGCAGGCGTAGGCAAAACAGCGATACTTGAGGGCCTTGCCCAGGCGATAGCTTCAGGAAATGTGCCCGAACTCCTCGTTAATAAGCGTATTTTCGCTCTCGACCTTCCTCTTATGGTGGCCGGAACAAAATACCGCGGGCAGTTCGAAGAGAGGATAAAAGCCGTCATCGACGAAGTGCGCAATTCTAAAAAAGTAATCCTTTTCATAGATGAGCTTCACACCATCGTTGGAGCGGGCGGCGCCGAAGGCGCGATGGACGCGGCAAACATCATCAAACCGGCGCTTTCGCGCGGTGAACTCCAATGCGTCGGCGCGACAACACTCAACGAATACAGGAAGGGCATCGAAAAAGACGCCGCCCTTGAAAGACGTTTCCAGCCGATTATCGTTGAACCGCCTTCCATCGAGGACACAATTAAAATACTTCACGGCCTTAAGCAATGTTATGAAAAACATCATAACGTGCTTTACACCAACCCGGCTATTTCAGCGGCGGCACGGCTCTCCGACAGATATATAACCGGCCGTTTTCTCCCGGACAAAGCCATAGACGTGGTGGATGAAGCGGGCGCGCGCGCCCGGATCGCCTCCGTCATAGCGCCGCCCGATGTCAGCAAACTGGAAGAAAATATCAAAGATATCTGCACTAAAAAAGAAAACGCCATCGCTGAACAGAAATTTGAGGAAGCCGCCAACTTCCGCGATGAAGAAAGAAAATATAGGGATGAACTTGATAAAATAATGGAAAACTGGCGGAAAGACTGCAAGGAAAAATCCACGGAAATAGACGTAAAGGATATAACAGAGGTTGTTTCCAAACTCACAGGCGTCCCGGTTCGACAGCTCGAAGAAGGCGAAAGCTCCCGCCTGCTCAGGATGGAAGATGAAATTGAAAAAGCTGTCATCGGACAAGCCGATGCCGTACAGATTATCTCAAAAGCCCTGCGCCGTTCGCGCGCTGACCTGAAAGATCCGAAAAGACCTATAGGTTCCTTTATTTTTCTAGGTCCCACAGGCGTCGGTAAAACACTTCTGGCAAAAGCCCTCGCCGAATTCATGTTCGGCAATCCTGACGCGCTGATACAGGTTGACATGTCAGAATATATGGAAAAATTCAATGTCAGCCGCATGGTCGGCTCGCCTCCCGGTTACGTCGGGCACGGAGAAGGCGGTGACTTGACCGAAAAAGTCCGCAGGCATCCATACTCAGTCGTTCTTTTCGATGAAATAGAAAAGGCGCATCCCGATGTCATGCACATGCTCCTCCAGGTACTTGAAGAAGGCAAGATAACGGATTCGCTCGGTAGAAAAATCGACTTCAGAAACACCATAATAATCATGACCAGCAACCTCGGCGCGGAACAGATTATGAAAGGTTCCGGCCTCGGCTTCAATTCGGGAAGCAAAAACGAAGCTTTCGAAAAAACACGCGACCGCCTTATCGAAATGGCGAAAAAACGCTTCAAGCCCGAATTCATAAACAGGGTTGATGAAGTTATTGTCTTCAGAAAACTTGAACGGGACGACCTCCTGAAAATAATCGATATTGAACTCGATAAAGTCAGAGACCGCCTCAAATATCAGGGTTATGCGCTGACGATCGAAAAAGAAGTCCTGGAATTCCTCATTGATAAAGGTTATGAGCCTGAATACGGCGCCAGGCCTCTGCGAAGGGCCATTGAACGCTATGTAGAGGATTCACTGGCAGAAGAAATATTAAAAGGATATTTCAGGAACACTAAGGCAATCCGGCTCAAACTGGATAATCAGACTCTCCTTTTCCTCCCGGATTCAGGCGATGAAATCCCTGAGGACGAAGACGCTAAAGATAAGGACTCTGATAAAAAAACATCAAGGAAAAAGAAAAACCTCGTTTAGAAACGGGCAGCAGCCAATGCCTCCTGATGAAATTTTCGAAATAGTGGATGAGAACAACAATGTCATCGGTACCGCCAGGCGGAGCGAATGTCATGGAAATCCAAAGCTCATACATCGCACAGCCCATGTAGTGGTTTACTCTGAAGACGGCAAAATACTTCTGCAGAAACGTTCAAAGTCCAAGGACATACAACCGGGCAAATGGGACACTGCCGTAGGCGGACATCTTATGCCGGGAGAAGATTTCGAAACGGCCGCGCGCCGTGAAATGGCAGAAGAACTCGGGATTAAGAAAAGCGTTCCGCTCAGTTTCCTCTTTGACATGAAAATAAGAAATAACATCGAATCTGAAAACGTAAGGGTTTTCTCCACGGTTTCCTCCGGTCCTTTCAGCTGCCCGAAAGAAGAAATAGACGAAGTCAAATTCTGGTCTATTCCCGATATCCTGAATGAACTCGAAAACAAGAGCGGCACATTCACGCCTAACCTTCTTAAGGAATTAAAAAAACTTTTGCTGTGAACTAAATATGGAAAATGAAAAAATAGACAACGGCAGTTCAAACGGCGCGCTTTCTCCTTTCACGGCGGCATGGAAGCGGTTCAAAACTGACTGGCTGGCTGTTACGGGGCTTTCCGGGATAATCCTGATGCTTTTTTTCGCAATCGCCGCTCCGCTGATAGCCAACGGCAGGCCTCTGCTGCTTTACACCGGCGGCGTGCTCTCCTGCCCTGCCCTGCATTTTATTTTTGCTCCCGACAGCCATGAACTTATCGTAGAAAAAATCTTCAACTATCTGCTCCTTTTCGTTCCTGCGGCATTGACGCTCCATATTTTTCTAAGCCGGAAACGCGTTCTCTATATAACGCTCATGTCAATTCTCGCGCTCGCGCTGCTCTTCCCTTTCATACTGACTAAAAACCGTGTTGACAAAAGGGACTGGCGCTCTATCAGTTCCGAACTGAAAAAAGGTGATTTCGCGGTTTTCGCTCCCATCCCCTACGGCCCGTTTGAAAATGTCGCAAAACCTTACGGAACGCCGTCAAAAGCACATCTCTTCGGCACGGACCAGATAGGCCGCGACGTACTTTCGCGAATGCTTTACGGAGCGCGGGTTTCCCTTGCGGTGGGCTTCCTCGCCACTGGAATAGCGATGGCGATAGGAATAGCGGTCGGAATGTTTTCCGGATACTTCGGCGGACGGCTGGACATGCTTATAATGAGGATTGTGGAAATAATAATATGCTTCCCTACATTTCTCCTGCTTCTGATACTCATGGCTGTCATGATGGATTATAAATTCGAGCAGTCGATACTGCTGGTGATAGCGGTGATAGGATTGAGCGCCTGGACCGGACTCAGCCGTCTTGTCAGAGGCGAAGTGCTGAAACAGAGGGCGCTGCCTTACATCCAGAGCTGTGAAACGCTTGGTATTCCGGTATGGCGCATCATGTTTTTCCACCTGCTTCCCAATGTAGCGGGGCCTATACTTGTAACTTTCACTTTTTCCATTGCCGGGGCTATTCTCGCTGAAAGCGGATTGAGCTTTCTGGGTTTCGGGGTACAGGACCCGACGGCAAGCTGGGGAGAGCTTCTCCGGCAGGCCTTTTCAGATCCTTTCAATTACTGGCATCTGACGCTTTGGCCGGGGCTTGCTCTCTTTATCGCCGTATGCGCCTTCAACTTTACAGGAGAGGGACTAAGAAAAGTTTTCGATCCAAGGGCTTAAAAGGTTTTTACAGGAGCTTGCAATCTTCCGCTTTTTCGACATCAAACCCGTTCACTACACCGTGCAAAAGCGAGGCAGTAGTGGACAGATCGCCCAGCAATATGCCGCCTGAAAGAATTCTCTTTTTGAAAAAGAATTTCCTGTATATTTTCTTCAAGTCGTTTTTGAAAGAGACATTCAGGTATTCCGCCTTTTCATCAGTGCCGAGTTCTCCTATGGAAAAAAGTCCGGTGCCGAAGGCATTGAAAGTGGCGCCGAAAATTTTGTTTTTGTATGAAACATCATCCCCGGTCATATTAGCGCCGGCAACTTTTCCCTGTTCTATCGCCGTTTCCCACACGCCGTCAATACGGGAATTGAATGACGCGCAATCCCCGGCGGCATAAATATCAGGATGAGAGGTCAGCATTTTCTCATTTACTGTAACAGCCCTGTCAACATCAAGCCCCGCATTCTTCGCCAGTTCGAAATTGCTCCTGATGCCAGCCGAAATTATAACGAGATCGCACGGAATGATTTCATTCATTCGCGTTTTAACTCCGATAACTTTATCCGTGCCGAGTATCTCATCAACGAAGATATTTTTTCTGAGAATGACGTTGCTGTTTTCCTCTATGGATGCCTCGAGAATAGCCGCTCCGTCCTTATCCAGCTGCCTTGGAAGTATGACGGGACAAGCCTCAAGCACTGTTACTTCATGCTTCATCATAAAGAGAGAATACGCCGTTTCAAGGCCAAGGAGCCCGCCGCCTATGATTACGGCTTTTTTAGGGCCGCCGGAAATGATTTTCATAAGACTGTCAAAATCGGACTGCTCGCGAAGAGCGATGACTTCCGGCAATAACGCGCCCTGGAAGGGCGGAATAAAACATCTCGCTCCGGCGGTTATAAGCAGTTTGTCAAATTCAACGGAACTTCCGTCGCTCAAAACTATTTTTTTATCTGCCGCGTCAATGGAACTCACTTCGGAACCGGCGTGGATGTTTATTTTTTTCTCTTCAAAAAAATGGGGCGGCTTGATGAAATATTCAGCGGAATTGACTTTTTCAGCAAGGCCCTTTGTCAGAAGCGGACGGTAATAGGGCATGATATTTTCGCGTGTATAAATATCTATGGAAGCGCGCCTGTTTCTGGCGCGGATTGCTTCGGCAGCGGCTATCGCGGCGGCGCCGGAACCTATAATGACGGTTTTGAGCTTTTTGTTGTCCCTGAACGTAAGCATTCCCTGGGAGTATTCGACAAACGCCTCTTTTCCTGCATTGCAGACCGGGCATTTATCAGGAGGAAGCGCGCCATCGAAAACCTCTCCGCAAACAGTGCAGAGCCAGCGCGTTTTACCTGAAACGGCCCTGCTCCTTTTTTTCCACACTTCATTAAGCTTCCGCCCGAAACGCTTTCCATAGTCGAGAGCCTGCTCAAAATCGGCAGGGCCCTGCTGTTTCATTTTTAAAGCAGGTTCCACCGTATCCATTTTCAGCATATTCAGCCTGCTCATTAGCATGTCGGGCGCTTCGCCGCTCCACACGTAAGAACCGAACGCGCCTGCCGCCTTCCCGCCATGCGCTATACTGTTCATCTGCATCAGGAGCCGCATTATTTCGGGAAGCGCGTCCCCGTTCACGGTAGGAGAACCCGGCAGTATCCCGTCCGCCTCTTCCATATCCCTGAGCACCTGTGAAGGATCTGAAGACATAATGTCATAAGTTTTTATTTCGGCGTCCGTCTCAAGTTTTACGCCCTCTGTTATTTTTCCAGCCAGTTCCCGGGTATGCCCGTATGCCGAGGCGTAAACTATTACGGCAAGAGCTTTCTCACGCTTCAGGGCCGCCGAAGACCATTCTTCATAAAGCCCCGTATATTTTTGGGCATCCTCATCAAGTACCGGGCCGAAAAGCGGGCATATCACATTTATGTCAAAAGGTTTTATTCTGTTCAGCGCATACCTGATGTAAGATTTGTAGGTCAAAAGAAGTTTTTGAAAATATTCTCTGTACGCGTCCTGAAATCCGTCGTCCCCGGCTTTACCACCGAAATACGCACCGAAAGAAAGACCACTCAGAAGCACATTTATTTTATCAATATGAACAAAAATTGTGTCAGGCCATCCGGCAAAAGGAACATCAAGGAACTTTATTTTGTTTCCCTCAAGTTTCAATAACTGTCCGTCCGCTACTGAAACACAGTCAAATTCCCTGCCTGAAAAATCCTTCAGGAAAGCCAGCGCGTTTGCGGAAGCCATGAGTTTTGCCTGAGGCGCGAGAGAAGTTATTTTTTCAATCGAAGCGGCATTATCGGGACTCACATGGGTAATGATTACGTATTTCAGCTCCGTTACGGCGCATACGGAATTTATATTCCCGATGAATTCGTCAAAACACCTGAAAGGCGGCGCGTCAAAAAGTACATTCGCGCCTGGTGACTTAAGAAGATAACTGTTATAGGTTACGCCATTTACAGGATTGAAGATCAAATCAACGGATTTAATATCCCTGTCAATCAATCCAGTCCAGTAAAAATTCTCTTTTATTTCGATTGCGCTCATAGCTCGTATCGCTTTTTTTCTTTTCTGTGAATATATTTGATACCCTGTAAATAAATGTTCAAAGGTTAAACAAAAAAAATGAAGAAAATTCTGTATTTCAGCGAATACCTCGCAAATAAGTACGGAAAGCAGCTTTACCGCATTCCCGTAAACCTGCCGTTCGGCTGTCCGCACAGGAAACGCAATTCAGGGAAAGGCTGTATTTTCTGCGCCGAAGACGGCGCCAGGGCCAGGCATCTTAAAAAACATTTCAACCTGAAAGAACAGATAGACAGCGGCATAAATTATGTGAAGAGGCGTTACGGTTCTGAAAACCCGTATATCGCCTATTTCCAGTCATTCACCAACACTTACGCGGACATCGAAAGCATCCGGCGCTATTACTCGGAAGCCCTCTCTATGGCTGACTTCAGCATGATTATAACGGCGACCCGCCCGGACTGCCTCGGCAATGATGTCATAAATTACCTTTCGGAACTCAACGGAAAATATGAACTATGGGTCGAACTCGGCGTTCAGACCGCAAATGACGAAACCCTCAAAACAATAAACAGGCAGCATGATTTCGCCTGCGTCGAAGACGCGGTAAAAAAACTGGCGGGAGCCGGAATAAAAACGGCGGCGCATCTAATACTCGGCCTGCCGGGAGAAGACAGCGGCGATTTCCGCCGCACCGCCGAAAAACTCAGCGCCCTGCCCTTTTCAGGCGTCAAAGTCCACAACCTTCTGGTATTGAAAAACACTCCGCTCGCTAAACTTTACGCGGAAGGCTCTTTCAAAGCTATGAATGAGTACGAATACGCCGCGGCCCTGCTTGAATTCCTCCGCGCCCTCCCCGACGGTTGGACAGTTATGAGGATAAACGCCGACGCTGACGAGAAAGAAATCATCGCCCCGAAATGGTGGATGAAAAAAGGACAGTTCCTGGATTATTTCAATGAACTGTTCTCAGCAAACGCGAAGTGCGGGGATTTTACAGATTTCAGCCATATCCCCGGCGTGATGACCGATGACGGGACACGCACTCTTTACCACCCGCGCTACAGACAGCATTTTCACACCCTGGCAGGCGCGGCGACAGAAGCACTCAGAAAATTTATACTGCCCTCGGAAATAATTTCCGAAATGGAAAAAGGCGCAGATGTGAAAATCCTTGATATCGGTTTCGGCCTGGGATACAACGCCATATCAGCGGCAAAAGAAGCCGTAAAAATAGAAAAAGGCCATGCCGTAATAGTTTCACTGGAGCATGACAGAAAAACTCTGGAAGCCGCGTTGAAACTCTATGCGCCGGACAGCCTTGACGCGCTCATTCTGGAATGCCTGCTCCGGGAACAAAAATGGGAAAACAAATACGCTGAAATCAAAATCATCTTTGACGACGCCAGACAAACCATTCAAAAACTCAATCAGAGCTTTGATTGTATTTTTCTTGACGCCTTTTCTCCTGACACAAACCCCGAACTCTGGACTTACGATTTTTTCAGAATAATGAAAAAAAGACTGAGCGGACACGGCAGAATACTTACATACTCCAGCGCTTACCCCGTCCTGGGCGCATTGAAAAGGTGCGGCTTCCATATCGGAGAAACAGAAGCTTTCGGCAGGAGAAAGGGCGGTACAATAGCCGCCCTTGACGCCTATCTGATTCAGAAGCCGCTTTCAGGTAAGGAACTGAACATAATATGCAAATCCACAGCGGGCGCCGCATACAGGGACCCCTCCCTTGACTGGACTCATGAGAAAATACTTGCGTTCAGGAGTAAAGTCATATCTGAACTGAGAAAACACAATGTTCCCAAATGGTTCAGGGATTGAAATGAAACAGAATAATGATATTTTCATCCTCATCTTTAAACAGAGAAAATTATGCTGAAAAAATCCATTACTAAATTCTTCAATGAGAGGGGAAATTGCCTGCCGCTTTTCTTAGTCATCATTGTTACGGCGGCGGTTTTCGCGTATTCATGCACTTTTCCGGTCATGGAAAGCTGGGATGACGACGGATATGTCCTTAACAATATGTCCAGATTGAGCTTCAGTATTAAAAATATAATCTACTGGCTGCGGCATTGTTTCTGGGGAAATTACACTCCGCTGGTAATGTTCTCATATATGGCGGATTATAATATTTCAGGTATTGACGGATCTTCATATCACGTGCAGAACCTCTTATGGCACATCATCGCGGTTTCAGGTGTTTTTTACTGTTTCAGACAACTCAAAATAAATACATGGCTTTGCGTCATCGGCGCCCTTTTCTTCGCGATACATCCGCAAAGGGTGGAATCGGTCGTATGGGTCGCGGAAAGACGCGACGTAATGTGCGGGGCCTTTTATTTCTGGGCACTTTTCTTCTACATAAAAAACAATGAATACGGCAGAATGAAAATCCTTCCATTCGTTCTTTACGCATGCGCGCTTCTTTCCAAGCCCATGGCCGTAAGCCTTCCGTTTATTTTCGCACTCTATGATTTTCACGTTTTCAGGGAAACAAAGATTAAGTATTATCTGAAAAAATTCTGGCCCGCCTTCCTGGTCGCAGCGCTGATAACATTAATAACCGCCGCGCAACAGATGAACAGTGTGCGGGAAATTTCCGTTTTGAGGAAAATTCTGATAATCGCCTATAATTATATGTGGTATTTCAGTGAAAATTTCATCCCATACAATCTTTGTCCAATATACCCTGCCCTTTCCATCAGTCCGGCCCTAATAGTTTCACTGATTATATTTTACCTTTCCGCATTCATCATAGTACTGATTATTTTCAGGAAAAACAGGGACTGGGCCCTCTACAGCGTATTGCCACTTATCTGCGCATACATAATATCACTCGCGCCGGTCGCGGGTTTCTGTAAATTTGGTTCGGCTATTTTTGAAAGGGCCGACAGATACAATTACCTGCCTTCCATATTTCTGACAGCATGGCTTCTTCTTCTAATCAGAAGATACAGAGATAAAATTCAATTAGGCCGTTTATATTCGGCAGTGTCAATTATATGCCTGGCAATATTCGGACTTTACAGTTTCTATTATTCGCTCACATGGAAAAGTTATGAAGCGCTTCTTCGCTCCTGTGTTCTTTATAACCCTCCGAATAATTCCACATTGAGACTTCTGGCATTTACGGAAATACAGAACTCAAACTATCAGCAGGCCGCTGAGCTGGCGGATTTCATCAGGGCTTTCCGGCAAGAGTGGATGAGCGAAAGAGATATTTCCGAAAACATCCTCATTTCAGATTTCATAAAAGCCTCTATTGAATATAAATCAGGAGATTCTGAAAAGGCGCTAAAAATGCTTCATGCAGTGGAACGCAGGCTCGTAAAAAGTTCTCTGGCTAAAGATTCAGGCATTGTAAAAAGTCTCTGCATGGCGCTGGCCGAAGCCTATCTGGCCAGAGGGAACAAAGCCATGGCCCTGAAGTATTATGAAAACATAATACCCTTTCTCTCCGACAGGCAGTATAACTATGAATATTACTTTTTCAGCGGCATCTGCCTGCTCCTGAGCGGCAAAGACAGAGAAGCTTTATCTTCATTTGAAAAGGCACATCAGCTGAAACCTGACAACGAGAGAATAATTCATAATATCCAGAGCATAAAAGAGCGCATTTCCGGAATTTCGCATTAATCTTCCGCTTGATTTTTTTAGTTTCAAGTATTACTTTGTATTACTATTTTAAGGATTCCCGGTATGAAAATAAATAAACATTTGTTATCCCTCCTCTATCTTATATGCACATTGCTTATACCTGTTCTGCATACAGGAGGTTTGCTTTGTCCGCATCATCTTTATGGTACACAGAGTGCGGTTTCATTTCCGGACGAAGCTTCTCCGGGAATAAATAAAGCATGCAATGAGCATGATGATGAAAACTGCCAGATATGCCGCTTCTCTTATACGCTTTCCCAAATCCAGGGAAAATCTCAAGTATTCAATATCGTTTTCCCCTTATCAGCCATCTCAGATATAAAACCTCAAGATTTCATTATTACAAAATACAAGATTTTTTCAAATCCCCCCACGGCTCCGCCCGCATTTAGCGTCTGAAACATTTCAGCTACTGAAAAAACTTTTCATCACACTGCTGAAAGCCTGACTATTATTTTTAACACTGAAAAAGGATTTTAGACATTATGAGAAAACTGTATTTTACGCTTATAGAGCTCCTCGTTGTGATAGCGATTATAGCTATTCTGGCGGGAATAATGCTGCCCGCACTAGCGCAGGCAAGGGCCAAGGCCAGAGAGACATCATGCCTCAGCAACCTCAAACAATGCGGCATCGCCATGCAATCATACGTTGACGCTTCAGACGGCTACTATCCTCCGGTTCACGGAGGCGTTTACGGAACCCCTGAAAGAACTGACGCGACCTGCACCGAATGGAATGTCTATCTCTATGACCATGGAATGCTCTCCAAACACATGCGCTGCCCGGAAGATCCCTGCGTAAGACCTGACTACACCGGCGGCTCTAAGACATGGGATGAACGCCAGAGCTACATGTACAACGGCATGTTCGCGTTCAACAACAACCAAAATCGCCTGAATAATCTTTCTTCCTATATAATCCTATCTGAAAGAGGAGATTCAACGGATGGCGGAGTAAGCGCTCCTGTCGATCATCAGGGCTATCCCGGCATGTCCCAGGTAAGCGGCTGGGAAGACCGCGTCACAAAAGACAGACATAACAAGAGCAGATCAAATTATCTTTTCACCGATGGACACGCTAAAAGTTACCGTTTTGAAGACACGGTCGGCGACAGGACGGCAGAAAAGAACATGCACTTCATCAGGGACTATTTAAGTTCCTACATGTAGAAACTTTTGTGAACAAATCGCGCATGGCGTAATTTTATTGCTGTCTCTTATATTGTGATGGTGTCATGCCTGTGTATTTTTTGAATACTCCGGCAAAGTGCTGACTGCTGGAAAATCCCAGCCGAAAAGCTATTTCCGTTATTGAAAGCTTTCCCTCTTTAATCAATCCGCAGGCTTTTTCACAGCGGACGCGGCGTATGAAATCGGCGGGGGAAAGCCCTGTTTCCTTTTTGAAGCGTTCACTGAAACGCGCGGCGCTCATCCCGGTTTGTGAGGCAAGCTCCGAAACGCTTATATCCTTTCTGATATTTACGGCTATGTAGGTTTCGAGATTTTTTATCTTTTCAGAGCAGTTCCGTGAAACCGGATTCTGTGAAATTGAATTGGCTATTGCCGCGAGCAATCTGCATACGGTGCTTCTGTGCGAAGCTTTTGAAAGGACGCCTTCCTTTCCCTCTTTTTCCAGCTCCAAAGCATATCTCAAATCTTCAAAGGCTTCAACAGTAGTTTTGTCCGCCTTCCATGCCATATTTCCGGCGCTTTTCAATATATTTCCGATATGCGCCATTTCATGAGGCGTAAATGTCGTATTGAGACAGGCTTCAGGATGAAACGGATCAAACCCGGCCCAGAAAAGCCTGCTCGGGCTAATGACATTCCATTTGCCCTGATGAGGTTCGCCGGGCTGTATAATTGCCGCCCAGCCGCCGTACAGATGAATTTCCTGGCCTTTAGCCGTCAGCCAGACGCATTCGCCTTCCGAAATATATGTGAGCTCAAAAACTTTATGCGTATGCTCGGAAAGCCCTATGGTTTTTCTGATGCAGTCAAACCCCAGAAAAGTGAAAAGCGGCATATCAAGCCAGTTTCCGTTGACCGACATTCTCTCCGGTTGTTTTTTTCTACCCATAAATGTATAAATTTATTCCGGTTATAAAATTGGAAGCAATCCTCATGATACAATGATATAATCTAAGGTAATTTCCAATAAACATATTTCAAGGAGACATACGATTATGACATCAAGAGAAATAGTAAAGAGAACAATATTATTCCAGAACCCGGAAAGACTGGCAAGGAGTTTTCCTGAAAAATACGGGAACGATTTTGACGGCATAGGCATGTCTCCTTCGCCGGATTACAGGCCCAGCGGAACAAATGCCGCCAGCACTGACGAATGGGGCGCCGTATGGGAAAATATCGGCATATCCAAACTTGGCGAGGTCAAGGAATTTCCCCTCCCCTCATGGGATGACTGGGGCAAACTAAAAATACCCGATGTGAACGAAGAACGCCGCTGGGCCCACCTCAAAAACGGATTTAAAAATCCCGATGAAAAATTCATCATGGCACAAGGATTATCCCTTTATGAGCGAGTACACTTCATACGCGGCCTGGAAAACACATGGCTGGATATTTACGAAAACCCGGAAAAGCTTGAAAACCTTATAGAACTCCTTGCCGAGATGAATGTTCAGGCTATTGAAAAATATAAACAGTACAAGCCTGACGGCTATATGTTCTGTGATGACTGGGGACTTCAGAACAAACTTATGATTTCTCCCGAAAAATGGCGCGAATTATGGAAGCCCCGTTATGCCAAGGTTTACAAAGCCGCCCATGAAGCCGGAATGCTTACCTTTCTCCACAGTTGCGGCTATATAACCGATATCCTTGATGACCTTATCGAAGCCGGCCTTGACGTCATTCAGATGGACCAGCAGGAAAATATGGGACTCGAAGAACTCGGCAAACGTTTCAAGGGCAGGATAACATTCTGGTGTCCCGTTGACATACAAAACACCATGTGCAGAGGCCCCATATCAGACATAAAACATTACTGCCGCAAACTGATTGAAAATCTTGCCGATGAAAATGGCGGTTTCATCCCAAAGTGGTATGGCGACCCTGTCGGAGCTGGACACTCTCAGGAAGCGATAGACGCCATGTGTTCGGAATTCATCAGGCTCAGCAGGGAAATATACGGAAACTGAATCTGCAAAATTTCCTTTCCCCGCTCCCCGCGCCCTGGTGCAAAAAAATAAAAGGCCGGGTCATTTTTACGAGATTCTCTTAAAACGTTTTAATTTACTCTTGACAAGAAGCAAAATTTCTGATATAATTCTTTAAAACGTTTTAAAGAGACGGCAAAAATGACCCTTACGATTAAAGATATAGCGAGATATGCGGGAGTTTCTCCGGCTACTGTATCTCTGTCGCTGAAAGACGACATCCGCGTAGCCGAGAAAACCAGAGAAAAGGTCAAGAAAATCTCGAAAAAATTCAATTATGTTCCCAATAACATAGGCAGGGCGCTTCAGTCGAATAAAACTTCCCTTGCCGGATATCTTCTTTCCACCGTTACATCTTCATATTTCAATGAGCTCCTCCAAGGCGCCGGAAACGCGGCGGCGGAAAACAATTACGGGCTTCTGGTGGGAATAACTTCCAGTTCCTCACAGTTCGAAAAAGAACAACTGCAGCTCTTTTATGAAAAACGCGTCGACGGGATAATAGCCTCGGGTTACAATAGAAATGTCGGAGCGCGTCTTTCCGAATTGAATAAAATGGGCATTCCGGTAGTAATCTGTTCGGGCCTTTCCGCCGATAAGGATATACCGCACATCCTCGTCGATAACTTTAAAGGAGGACTGATGGCGGCGGAACACCTGATTGAACTGGGACATGAAACTATAGCTTACGGCTTTTCAAAAAACGTAAATTGCGGACGCTACCAAGGATGCTGTAAAGCCGCTTCAGAAAAAGGCATACGTAAACCCATTCTCTTCGGTGATGAAAACGGACTTACGAAACTGCTCAAATCAAAAAACAGGCCCACTGGAATAGTCGCTTATTCAGACGCGCAGGCCATCAAAATCAAGCACATCATCGAAAACGCCGGACTGAGTATCTCTGACGACATTTCGCTCATCGGTTTTGATGATATATGGACGATATCACTGCCGGAATATAATTTTTCAAGCATAGCCATCCCTAAAATGGAAATAGGCCGCCAGGCTATGGAAATGCTGCTTGACAGGATAAACGGGAAAAAAATTGAAAACAGATTTATCGCTCCCGAATTAATTGCAAGAGGCAGCACGCGTGAAGTTAACAGAAGATCATGAAAGAAACAATGCAAAGCATACACCATAAAAGAATTGATGCCGTTTTTGAAGGAAAATATCCGGAAGACAGATTCCCGATATGTGAACAGGCATTCGCGTCCTCAGTCGCAACTAAAATATTCGGCAGACCAATGCTCACCGGCTCCACTGAATTGCATTTTCAGGAAAGTCTGGCCTGGCTGAAAGGAGATGCCGCGCATGAAGATTTTCTTGGAAAACTTTATCAGGACACAATAGAACTGCATCGTTTTTTCGATTACGACATATTTTTCCTTCCCTGGAGGCTTTCTGCAAAACCGATAAAACAGATTGATGATTTTACTATTGCGTACGGGAATCCCGGCGAAGATGGATACTGTGTACGTCAGTTTGATCCGGTATCAAGGACCTATGGAATTACTGAAAGTAAGGAACTTGATCCTGATGGTGTTATTGGCTTATTGAAGAAAAATATTGAATTAAGAAACAGAGAGAAATTCCATCCTGAACTTAATCCGATGCTGGCAAAAACGCAGAAAGAATACGGAAGCGAATTTGTAGTGGCAGGCGGTAGCGGAATGGCTGTTCCGATGCAGGCCGGCTGGCTTGAAGCAAGCATTCTGGAACCAGGACTTTTTAAAGAATGGATGCAGATAAATGCGGAAGACGCAATCGCGTCAATTGAAATCCAGCATAAGGCAGGTATCAAAATAATAAACGGAGGCGGAGATTTTGCCTTCAACAACGGCCCGGTTTATTCGCCGGCATTTTTTGATGAAGTGATGGCACCGCAATGGAAGCGGATTTTTGACTTCTGCCGTAAACTTGGAGTTTACTATGTAATGCGCTCAGACGGAAATCTCTGGCCTGTCGCTGAAAGCCTTTTCACTAAATGCAGGCCTCACGCTTATTATGAAATCGATTATGATGCAGGCATGAGATTCAACGAATTGAGAAAGGCTTTTCCTGAGCTTGTTCTTTTCGGAAATGTCAGCTGTGATTTGCTGATTAATGGAACAGTTGACGAAATACGGGAAAAAACTATGAAGTGCCTTGAGGCAGCGGCCCCTCGTTATGTTGGCGCAAGCGCAAATTCAATACTTCACGGAACTCCTACTGAAAATGTTTTTGCGCTCTATGATACAGTAAAAAGATATAAAATCGTGAAATAGTCCAATAATTGTAAGAGGCAGCACAATGCCGCCTTTTAAAAAATAACAAATAAGGAAATTTGCCATGAGCAAAGAAATAAAAGTCGGCCTCATAGGTTGCGGCGGGATATCCAAAGCGCACCTGGCAGGGTACAAGGAAAACAAAATTGATGTAGCCGCGGTAACAGACGCAAACAAAGAAGCGGCTGAAAAAATGCGCGCTGAAATCCCCGGTTCAAAAGCTTTTGACGATTTTAAATCAATGATAGACTCGGGAATTGTAAACGCTGTAAGCATCTGCACGCCTCCATCAGCCCATGAGGAGGCAGTCGTTTATGCTCTGAGAAAAAATATCAATGTCCTCTGCGAAAAACCGTTTGCCGACACTGTCGAAGCCGCAAAAAGAATTTCAGAAGAAGCGGCAAAAAGCAAAGCAGTACTGATGCTCGCGTTTAGACACCGCTATCTCCCGGCAATGGTTAAAATACATGACATGATAGCCGCAGGGGAAATCGGAGCCCCCGTATTTTTCAACAATATTTTCTGCGGTCCTGCTTTCGGCATGAAAGACAGATGGTTCACTAAAAAGAAAATAGCGGGAGGCGGAAGCATATTCGACACCAGCAGCCATTCCGTTGACCTTTTCCGCTACCTGATAGGAGAAGTAGTTGAACAGAAAGGCGTAATGCATACACACTTCGAAGGCACCGACGTTGAGGACGCCGGGATAATAACGGTAAAGGCCGCAAACGGAACGGTAGGTTCCATGACTTCCGCTTTTGTAGCAGGCACGGGAAAGGCTTTTGTCGATATCATGGGACAAAAGGGTGAGATCCTTTACGACTACATGGAACCGGCCAAGATAAGAAAAAAACTGACAGGTGAAAAGGAATGGACGGAAATTTCCGTAACGGCAAGTTCAGGTTTTGCTAACCAGATTGTTCATTTCAAAGAGGCAATCGAAGGGAAGCATTCGGTTTCATGTACAGCGAAAGACGGTTTGAGAGCAGTCGAAATTATACAGGCAGTTTATAAATAACGGAGATTTTAAAAATGAAGAAAATAGGTTTCATAGATTATTTCATAGACGAATGGCACGCGAACAATTACCCGAAGTTCATACGCGAGTCCAGTTTGAAAGACCAGTTTGACGTGACACTCGCATGGGATATGATCAAAAAAGAAGGCAAAAAGCCCATTGACGTATGGTGCAAAGAACAGAACGTAAAACAGGCGTCAAGCATCAAGCAGGTTATTGATGAGTGTGACTGCATTGTGGTTCTTTCTCCCGATAATTCCGAAATGCACGAAGAGCTTGCCGATCTGCCGTTGAGAAGCGGCAAACCGGTCTATATCGACAAACCCATAGCTCCGGACCTTGCCGCCGCTAAAAGGCTTTTCAAGAAGGCCGAAAAGTTCAAAACTCCGATGATGTCATCCTCAGCGTTGAGATTTGGTTCAGCGCTTGAGAAGCTGGTTCAGGATATCGGGACATCGCCCGTAAACTATGCGGCAATTCAAGGCGGAGGGATCTTCCATATCTACGCCATACACCAGCTTGAGATGCTTGTCATGCTGATGGGCCCGGGCGCGAAAAAAGTCATGCAGTCCGGCGGCAAAAACTCCAACCTGATGATTGTCGATTACGGCAACGGCAGGCGTGGAACGATAAATCTGATGCCGGGACATGGCTTCAGACTTTCCACATCTTACGGCGAAAACAAATGCGCCGTCATCAACGAAATGCCGGACTTTTTCCCCCGTTTCATTGAAGCGATGCTGAATTTCTTCAACACGAAAAAGTCTTTGATTCCGGTAAAGCAGACTCTTGAAATAGCCGCTCTGATAGGGGCCGGAACGAAAGCCCTTGAAACACCCGACAAATGGGTGAAATGCAGCAGCATTTGAGTTATTATACGCGGCGGCCCTGCTAATATATTCAGGGCCGCCGACTTTCTTAAAAAATCTCTCCTTTAAAAAAGTTTTTGGCTTCACCTCTTTCCGCTATTGCAGAAGATAATTGCGCTTGAAAATTTTCTGATATATACACTCGGGACAATTGATTATTTCATGAAACAATTATAGAGTATGTTTTCATGTCTTTGCGATGTGAGGGCTCTTTAATTTCATCTCTAACCTATTAGGAGAAATTTTTATGCGCAGTTTTAATTTTGCGGTGAAACTCTCGGCGGCAATGCTTCTTGCGGCAGGAACAATATCATGCGGCAGTTTCAATTCTGAAAATTCACAGGGGCCCGTTCTGGTAAAAAAACCTTCCGTAACGTTTCCCGAAAAAAAACCGCTTTCTCTGAACCCTGCTCCTGAAGCATTGAAAGAAATTCCCTTCAAGGAAATAAACCCGGAACCTCAACCTAATGATATGGAAAAGAAGCTCGGCTTCATCATCTTCAACAGGCCGATAACAGAGACAGTATATCCGCAGTCGAAGCCGCTCCCTTATGAGAGGATTTCCTCTCTTTCAACATTTGCGACACCCGGCGAGTTCGAGCCCCTTGCATTAAGTATTTATCCTCTGAAAACGCTCAATAACATGAGTGTTACGGCGAGCGAGCTCAAGTCCGGTAAAAACACTATTCCATCCTCTGATATAGACGTGAGGCTTCTGACCTGCAGGAACATTCTCTATCCTCACTACAAGTCCAAAGACACATACCGCAGAATGCCTGAACTCCTTGAAAAGGTAACAGTAAATTCAATGCCCGAAAAAGAATCCCGGACTTACTGGCTGAAAGTGAAAGTGCCTGATAATGCCGCCCCCGGTCTTTACAAAGGAAGCGTAATCATTTCATGCGATGATATGGACCAGGCCCTTTCAGTGCCGCTTTACCTGAGAGTCCTGCCGTTCAAGCTTCTGAAAGACCCGGAAAAACATTATACCGCCTATAATTATGACTTGCACAGAGAGGTAAATGACAGGACAAATACCTTGAGACCCCTTGCAAAAGAAAAAGGCGCTGAATGGATTTACAACGCCGCCCGCAATGAATACAAGTCAATGGTCGAATACGGCTTTGATACATTCCCGACTCTTTATCTGAGCTACGATTCTAAAAAGAAAGATTTTTACATTATCAACGGAGAGAGGGCAATAAAGGAAATTCTCGCCGCCGGCATGAAAGGGCCTGTCCCGATGGTTGGCGGTATCGGCGGACTTTATTACGAGTTTACCAAAAAGTCCCTCGGCCCTCATTGTTCTGTTCCCGTGGCCCCCCCTGAAGAATTCTACAGGGCCATTACTGAAAGAATCATGGCTTTTGAAAAAATCCGCGGGGAAAAAGGCTGGCCCGAATTCATATACGTTCCTCTGGATGAGGTCTCTGACAGTTCAAAGGAATTCGGCTCCGGAGTATATAAGGCCTTCAAAGACGCAGGCGTAAGGACATACGCCACAAAAGATCCGAAAGCGGCTGACGCGGCCGTTTATGCCCCGTACGTTGACTTCTGGTGCGGCCAGCCGTTTTCAGCTCCTTACGAGGAAGTTATGGCATCAAAAAAACACGGTTACTGGTGTTACCCAAATCATAACAGCTATGAGATAAAAGTCCCTGTCGTAATGTGCAGAGGCGGCAGAATGACTTACGGATGCGGCCTCTGGCGTTCGGGATATTCACTGCTTATCCCGTGGATATGGAGAAGCGGCCGCACTGACTATCTCGCCGACGGTTCCGCAGGAGGTGCCAGGTTTGATGATAACGGCAATGTAATACCCGCGGTTTACTGGGAATGCTTCAGGGAAGGCATTGATGATTTAAAATACATATACACTCTGGAAACTGCCATAGTGCAGAGGGAAAATTCGAAAGACGCGGAATGCCTGAAGCTCGTGAAAGAGGGAAAAGAACTTCTCCAGACTCTTTGGAACTCTATTAAGGTACAACCCAAGTATCTGGCCGCCAATGTCTGGAATCCTGAAGAATTTACCGCCTGGAGATGGCAGATAGCGCTGATGACCGAAAAGCTTCTCAAATATCCTGCGTCAAATAATAAACAGTCCCCTTCCGTGATTGTCGATACTAAGAAGCAAGTTGTTTCTGAAACTCCTGAAAGCATTATGAAAAAACAAAGAGCAAGCGGCAATCTGGAACTCATGGACTTGGGAGACGAAGAGTTCGCCTCATGGAAAAGCGTCTCTTCTGAAGGAAAAATTCAGGTGACTGAAAAATTCAAGCACACAGGCAATAAATCCCTGCTCTTCGATGTTACCGTTGACCATAAAACTGACGGCGGCGGCGAGAACGGAAAATATCCAGTGGGCTGGCCGCGCATACTGATGAGTTTCCCCGCTAACGGCATTGACCTTACAAAATATGATTACATAGCATTATGGGTAATGGTCGATTCTGAGCGCGATGAAGTCGCGGACGATTTTTCGCCGTTCTATATATCCATCATTTCCGCGAAGAGGCGCGGGCTCTACGGCAAAGATATAATCAATGAGGTCGAACAGCGCGTATGGACACCTGTTATTCTCCCGATAAAGGAAATGATAAGCTCACCTGAAGATGAAGAGTTCTGGAGATGCGTAACCGGTATCCAGTTCGGCATTTCGGAAAGCAAATACAAGGACGGGACAAAGATCCGTTTTTATCTCGACAATATATCCCTCATCAAATTCAAGCACCCTGTCATATCATCAATTGACATGCCGTCCGCGCTACTGCTTCCGGTAAAGGAACAGCCGTTGAACTGCGCCATAATGGGTGCTTCAAACGCAAGCGATAAATACATCCTTGAAGCCGCAATATCCGACGCTAAAGGAAAAGTTGTTTCCCGTTCCGAGAGTAAAAACATATCGGGTAATACCTTTATGCTCCTTGATACATCTAAACTCTCACAGGGAGATTATAAAGTCAGAATGACAATAAAAGATGCCTCCGGCAAAATATACTCTTCTTCGGAAAAGAATATAAAAGCCCTGAACGGGCCACTGGTTGAGACTTCCGGAAGTTTTTGAAATTGCGGAGATAAAGTCCAATAATTGTTAAAGATGGACTAAAGGGGAAATTCCCTTAAATCCATCTTTCATTTCTGGCATTAATTATTGTTCAAGCAAGCGTTTTTCGAGGGCTTCGAGTTCCGATTTAAGCTCTTTCGGGAGCTTATCGCCGAATTTCTGGAAGAACTCTTTAGTCATGGCGACTTCCTTGAGCCAGCTTTCTTTATCGACGGAAAGAAGTTCCGCGATGTCTTCAGGACTTACAGCATTCTGAATGCCGCTAAGGTCTATGGCGCTTATTTCAGGCATATAACCGATAGCGGTCTTCCGCGTTTCGCCCTCGTTGTCGCAGCGCTGGAAAATCCATTTCAGGACACGGCTGTTGTCTCCGAAACCAGGCCAGAGCCACTTCCCAGAAGAGTTTTTTCTGAACCAGTTTACACAGAATATTTTAGGCATTTTGTCGGGACTGGACTTTCTACCTGTCTTTATCCAGTGCGCCAGATAATCGCCCATGTGATAGCCGCAGAATGGCAGCATCGCAAAGGGATCTCTGCGGACTGTCCCCGCCTTCAAGTCGAGAGCGGCGGCAGTTACTTCCGAACCAATGGTGGCGCCCATAAAAACGCCATGTTCCCAGTTGAAAGACTGATACACGAGCGGAATTGTGGAAGGACGGCGTCCGCCGAGAAGTATCGCGTCTATCGGGACCCCGGCGGGATCTTCCCACTCCGGGGCTATTGCCGGACAATTTGAGGCTTTGGCAGTGAAACGCGCGTTCGGATGTGCGGCCGGAGCATCGGATTTTCCGGGAATCCATTCCTGACCTTTCCAGTCGATAAGTTTTCCGGGAGGAGGATAACCGATATTTTCCCACCAGATATCGCCGTCTTCAGTCAGGGCCACATTTGTAAAGATAGTTTCTTTTTCAACCGAGTGCATGGCGTTGGGGTTTGAAGACATGGACGTACCGGGAGCGACACCGAAAAATCCGGCCTCTGGATTTATAGCATAGAGACGTCCATCCTTGCCGAATTTCATCCATGCGATGTCATCGCCGATAGTTTGGACTTTCCAGCCGGGTATTGAGGGAATGAGCATCGCCAGATTGGTTTTGCCGCAGGCTG
>MHBF01000099.1:0-3164 GCA_001803225.1 Lentisphaerae bacterium GWF2_44_16
AAAGCCGGGATGGGTAACGCTCAAGGAAACCGATGACCCCAAATGGATGCTTTCATGTAAAAGATATTTTGAATCTATAAAAGAAAAAGCTGAAGCCATAAAAACAGTAAAAGAGATGAGGAACTTTGGATTGCTGCCCCTGATTGAACCTGAATTCTCCATAAAACTCAATAAGAAAACACTTACGGCCTGGGAAAAAACAGCTCTCAGAGCGATAGCGGCTCAGATGCTTTCATGGGAAACCTGGAACAAGCGCCAGAAAGACGAATATGAACAGCTTGAAAAAGAAAGAAACAGGCTTGCTGAAAAGATAGAAAAACTTCCGGAGTACAATCAGCTTGAAAAGTATGAGAAAGAACGACACGAACAGCTCAAAACGATAAGTGAAATAACAGACGAGAGCCCATACGCGCTTAAGAAACGTGAAATAAGGAGCCTGAGGCAGTTTATAGAAAA
Source organism: Lentisphaerae bacterium GWF2_44_16 (assembly GCA_001803225.1). GTDB lineage: Bacteria > Verrucomicrobiota > Lentisphaeria > Victivallales > GWF2-45-14 > GWF2-44-16. The sequence goes on from MHBF01000099.1 coordinate 457, forward strand.
TGAGCCTGATAAGATGGGTTATATCGAACGCAAAGGGCTGATTGACAATATGCAGTCGGAAAACAGAAGAGGATTCGGCGACCCTGAATTCTATAACTGGCTTATCAAGGATGAAAACATAGGCATCATAAAGAAAGAAATAGACGGCAGGAATATCATAGAAATTTTCACGGACAAAAACCTCGCGGAAATAAAGCTTAAAAACTCTATTCCCATGGCGAAGATGTGCCTTCCCGACGCGATAAAACACCCAAAATGGATAATGTACGGTTACTGGGGCGATGCAAACCTGAAAAACTACAGGCTGAGCAATATAAAAGACAATAGAAGGCTGCTTCTGGATATCCCGCTTGTTAATGAAGAAAGCGGAGTACTGGAAGAAAAAAGATACGAATTCGGCATAGAAGTAAACAAGCAGTTTTACAGGGCGAAAATAAACAACGCGACGGAAGTAAATTATTTCAGCAACAAGCGCCAGAACGATGCCGATTTGAGAAGCATGGAAATAATCTTTTCAAGAGACAAAATGGAAACGAAAAACACTTTTGCGGACGCATTCATAAAGCTTGCGCTTGACGTGAAAATAAAAACGCCTGAACTTCTCAGAAAGATTCCGATAGGGCCTTTAAGCGAAGCGGATAAATTTCCTGTTGGAACAAGAATAATGGGAATTCACCCTGAAACTAAAATATTCGCGATGAGTTCGACTTTTGAAATTGAAAGAGAGAAGCCGGAAAAAGGAACGTATTTCAGATTGGGAAACGGCAATTATCTGGCGATGAAGGAAATATTCGCGATAAAGCTTGAAGGGGAAACGCCATCAAGCAGGAACCGCCTTGCCCGCCAGGAATATTTCAAAGAAAGCTTTGAGATAAGCAGAAAAATAAATCTGCTGAAACAGATAGCAAGACTTAAAAATATCGAAGACCCGAAAAAACGCGAGGAAAGCATTAAAAAACTTGATAAACAGATAAATACGAAAACCCTGAAAAAATCCGCTGGCGGCAGCATGGGAAAATGGGAGAAAACCGTTACTGACGAATTCAAACGGCATGAACGCGCGGTTTCGATAGAATTTGAGGAATTCAGAAAAAGGCAGATTGAAAACCATAAGTCGAAAAATGTATACTCCCAGGGCGCTTCGCTCTGGAATATAAGAATGCTGGAGGATATGAAAAATCTTCTGAGAAGCTGGACATGGGACAATAAAACAACAGAACAATTGCGCCCGGAAAACTTCTGTAAAAGACTGCTTGCCCATATCAGGAATGTCAAAAATTACAGGATAAAAACCGGGAGCAGCATGATAGTACAAAAGGCGGCAGGCGAAAATGGCAGGAACAAGCCTTGCCATTTAATCGTCATAGAAAATCCGGACACCTCGTTTTCCGCCGGAAAATCCAAGGTCTCTAACAGAAACAGTATGGCAATGTGCTGGAAGTCAGTGATAACGCAGATAGAAATGCAGGCCGAACTTTACGGGATCAAAACATACAAGACATACCCATCTTATTGCTCAATGTTTTCGATCGGAGGCATTCCCGGAGCGGCAGTGAAAACTGTTACAGGCAGAGATTTAAACAGCGCGGAAATCAAGAAAGCTGAAAAAGAATACGGGACAAAGCTGAAGGAAAACATGATAATTCCGGCAAGTTACGGGAAGAGGTTCATGTATAAGAATGAAGGCCGTGCCGCAGAAACAACAATAGCGGCAGTAGCAGCCGTGAACATAGTAAAAAAACTTTTCCGCATAGAAGACAGCCAATATAAAATTGAGGCGGATAAATATAAAAATGCCGAAGAGAGCCAGATTTATTACAAGGTAAAAGAATCAGAGAAGAAAGACCGGAACATGCTGAAGACAAAAGAAAAATATCTGGTACAGTGTAAAGACGGCACAAGTTGGATGCTTTCAAAGAAAAAACCTGAAAATGCCGGTAAATATGAACTGGAAACTGCATCTGTAATACTCTTAAGGGATGCAACCGGAACATATTCTGATAAAAACTTATTCCTGCCGGAAAAGGAATTCTGGAAAAAAATCAAGCGGGAGCTCTTTAAAACGGTAAATCCTTAGACTCGCTTTCATTTTTAATTTCAAACAGACATTTTCAGTAAAATGTTATTTTATTGTTTGCCGCGGAGATAATCGGCAATGTCATTTTTTTTATTTTTCTCAGCGTAATCGAGAGGGGTCAAACCGCGCGAATCTTTTTTGCTCAGGTCGGCCCCGGCTTCAACAAGAAGTTTTACTGTTTCCAGATTTCCCCCTCTTGCGACGGCCATTGATAAAGGCGTCGGACCTTTATTTTCCTGGTTATTGACGCTGGCGCCTGCCTTGAGAAGAATTTTGACTTTTTCAGCACCGTCTTTCAATGAAGCCGCCACCATGAGAGGAGTGTAATTTTTATTTCCGACATTCACTTTTGTGCCGCTAGCCAGAAGGAGAGAAATTATTCCGGGGTCCGCGCATGTTGATATGGCGTGCATCAGAACGGTGACGCCTTTGTCATCAACAGCATTGATATCCGCGCCTTTTTTTATGGCCGCTTCAATGACTTCACGGGGCATATTGCAGCGCAGGGCGAAGACAAAAGCTGTAAAACCCGCTTTGGGGTGTTTGAAATTTATGTCGAAGCCGGAGTCCAGCAGAAACTTGAAAATTTCAGGGGATTTCCGTTTCAACGCTGCGAAAAGATAAATTCCGC
>MHBF01000099.1:3212-3575 GCA_001803225.1 Lentisphaerae bacterium GWF2_44_16
TCATACAAGGCGCGTTTCTTATCGCTCACGGCAGAATCCGTAATATTCCCATCAGGAGACGGAGCGGCCTTCACTCCGGCTTTTTTGAGGATATCAAGTATTTCAGGGCCTGTTTTGCTTTTCGCGGCAAGTTTCAGCGCCGTATCTCCCCTCTGCGTTTTTGCATTGCAATCTGCGCCCATCTCTATTAGGGTTTTTATAAGATTGATATCCTGGGTTTCAGTTATTGCCGTATTGAGGGCGGTTTTGTAAATAGCCAATTTGGAAACATGCACTTCCTCAAGTTTGGTGCGGCCGTAAAAATCAATGGCGAATTCCTTTTCATCTTTTGAGAGTTTCCCCGACTTTATCAAGTCCAGCAAA
>MHBF01000099.1:3608-32932 GCA_001803225.1 Lentisphaerae bacterium GWF2_44_16
ATTTTGAAAAAAGCGTCCTTGTTAGGGCCGGTAAATGCTTTCAATGCGTTGTCGTAGTTAATCCATAGATTAACGGGAAGCATATCGTAAGATCTGAGTTTTTCGATTTTTCTCTTTACGTTTTCCGTCATCAAGGAGGCGGCTTTCTCGTATTCTCTCAATGCCGCCAGAATGGAAACCTGCAACATCGAAAATTTATCCTTTTCATCCTGTGTCGCGGCTTTGGCTTTTTTATCTTCAAATTTTTTCAGGAGTTTTTCCGCTGTCGCCTTGCGGTACCAGACCTGCCAGCGGTAATCTTCCACGTCCTGTGCTGCGGTTACGATAGCGGCCAGCCCGTATTCAGGAATGTCCGAATCGATAAAATCCGAATCGATGCAGGCATCGGCAAAATCGCAGAGCATCTCCTGTGAGCCGCCCCAACGCGGCAAAAGGGTCCATTTCATATTGGAATACGCAGGGCTGAAATCCGCCTGGGCTTTCACTGCTTTTTTAAACCACTCGAGGCAGAGGGGGATACGGCCCCATTCGACCCTTATCATCAGTGTGGCGGCGTCCGGGTATTCAGGATGCAGTTCGTGTGCGGCTTTCAGAAATTTTCTTGCCTTATCCTGATGTTCTCCGAAGCCCTTCCAGCCCTCTTCCGTGACAGTGTTAGACATTCCATTGCCGCGAGACTGCCACGCCTGGATTATTTCAGCTTTCCCCTGAAGCAATGCTTTAAGCCAGGGATCGGCTTTAGGATTGTTTTCAAGGTCTTGGGGAAGATTCAAATAGATATCCCTGACGTTAAGCTGCATAACCAGCCTTGCCGTTACAAACGCATCGCTGCCGGTAACGGCGCTGTCGGCAATTACTTTGTCAAAAAGCTTCAGGTAATCCCGATGAATCGCCCTGCCGGGCCTTTGCTTTTCAGCAAGAACCAGAAAGATCTTTGTGAAACCTTTTTTATCGCTTTCATTTGTCAGGCCTGCAAGGATTTTTATGGCTTCGTCAGGATTTTCTTTTCCGCTTACGGCATTGACTACGGCATTGATTTTTTCAATCCCGATAACGGGGGTTTCCTCTTTCAACTTTCTTCCTATGAATTCAGCCTGCATCTTCAGAATATCCGCGTCCATGAATTCAGGCTTGAGGTCATTAAACAAGCCGGAAAAGGAGATTCTAGAAGTTTCTCTATCTGACGCTTTTGAAAATTCTTTCATTAAAAGCCTGCATTCCCGTGCAAGCGGGGAAGTGGAATTTTTAATCAGTTTCTGTTCCAGTTTATAAAAAGCTTTTTGGAGTTCCCCCACTTTTTTATAAGCCTCTTCATTTTTAAAATAGGCGTTGATTTTTTCTGACACCTCCAGCAATTCTTTTTGTATTTCCTCATCCTGGGAATTGCCGACAAGCTTAAAGGCAAGTTCGTTCTGCCGTGTAAAAAGTTTCTTGAACTCGGGGTCCGAATTATATTTTTCGCTTTGCAATTCCGTGAATTTTTCCCGTGCCTCTTCCAACTCCTTATTCAGCCCGGCATATTCGGGATTTTGCTTCAGAAATTCGGATTTGAGTTCATTGTAAATTTTCGCATATGCCTTAAAGCCGCCGATAATGTCTTTTGCCGGCTTTTCGTTTTCCCCAAGAGATTGTATATAAGCCTTTGCCTTGTCAAAATCTTCAGAATGTTTTTCCGCCTCCTGTTCCTGGCCAAAAGAAATGCCGCATACTGCAAGTGGCAGGCAAATTAAAGCGGATGCAATATATCTGATAGGCTTCATAGTAAATCCTCCCTCTATATCTGTTTTTTCTGTTAAATTACTCCAATCCAATGACGAATCAATTAAATTTCTGTTGACATTCAGCGCAGGGAATTTATATTCTGGCAAATCCTGAGCTAAACGTTCAGGTAGTGCCGGAATAAGTTTGAGGCGAGATTGGAAATCAAAGCCGGGTTCCGGAATTACCCTTCAAATACAGGGAACCGCAGATGCTGGAAATACTGTATCTGCTCCCCAGCCTTGAAAGGTGATTAAAGCATGGAGAGTTTGGATAAGTTTTCTGAATTTACACAAAAATATCTCGCGGGGGTAAACTCAGATAAACCCTATAGCTTGTATTGGCATCCGGGGCTTTTTGTCGTTTCCGGCCTTATTCAATATTCACCAGTAAATTTGTACTTTCTGCATCAGGGTATTGAAGCTTGATTTGCACAGCTTTCTTCGGCTCCAAGTTCCTTATAAATTCAGAGGTAAATGAAATTCTGGCGGACACGGTATTTTCTTTTTCATTTTCGAGCTTGAGATTTATTCCTTTGATCTCTGTGAATGTAATGAGTTTGGGGTCGAGAGTTTTACTGCCGGAGAGACGTATCTGAAATAAGGGTGTATTTCCGGTCGGAAGTTTTTTGAACTGGAAAATGATGGATTCATAATTCCGACCTTTCTTCGTTGATAAGGTTAATATATTCTTTGGTTAGGGATTTTGAAAGTCCGGTAGCATAGGAAATCTTTTCAATTTCCCAGCCCGAGTTCAAGCATGTATAAACGCGTTTGAAATCATTGATATAACGAGTTACCGCTTCTGGTGAATGATTGGTTTCACGGGCAGTAAGCTCTACAGTTTTTCCTTCTTTGAGGCATTTAATACAAATAATTCTTTTATGGGTTAAAGTTGGGCCCATGTCATGGATATTGCCTCGGCGCGGGATAGGTTTTTGTCGTTCTTTTTCAAGTTCGAGCTTGAGATTTATTCCTTTGATCTCTGTGAATGTAATGAGTTTGGGGTCGAGAGTTTTACTGCCGGAGAGACGTATCTGAAATAAGGGTGTATTTCCGGTCGGAAGTTTTTTGAACTGGAAAATGATGGATTCATAATTCCGACCTTTCTTCGTTGATAAGGTTAATATATTCTTTGGTTAGGGATTTTGAAAGTCCGGTAGCATAGGAAATTTTTTCAATTTCCCAGCCCGAGTTCAAGCATGTATAAACGCGTTTGAAATCATTGATATAACGAGTTACCGCTTCTGGTGAATGATTGGTTTCACGGGCAGTAAGCTCTACAGTTTTTCCTTCTTTGAGGCATTTAATACAAATAATTCTTTTATGGGTTAAAGTTGGGCCCATGTCATGGATATTGCCTCGGCGCGGGATAGGTTTTTGTCGTTCTTTTTCAAGTTCGCGGACATATTTGCCGACTGTTCCCGGGGCAAGACGCATCATGGCGGCGACGTCTGCGCTGGTCAGCACACTGCCTTGTTGGTAGGCTTGTTCAAAGAGTCTGGCGGCGACTTTTTTCTGTCGTTCACGTTTATTGAGTCCGGCAAGAAGATCATCAATGTCGTTGATGTTTATGAGGTCAAGAATAACTGCGTTTATTTTACATTTATCAATAGGTTTGCCGTACCCCGACTTTTCATTTATATCGACTGCGTACCAGACTAACTGGCCCATTTTGAGGCGTTCAACAGAGGGGCAGAATTCATTAAAGAGGCGGATTATTTCTTTCACGAGAGGCTCAATCATGAGCCGTCCGCCGAGCTGAGGGCAGTTCTGTTCAAGAAAATATCCAAGGATGCCTTCGAGCGTTTTGCGTTCCCATGCAGGAAGCGGGCGATTATTCTGTTTCATGGCTTCCTCCCTTCGGTCTGCCCAGGCTTTTTTTTACTGTCCTGAGCTTCCCAATAAATGGCACCACACCTTTCAATTTCTTCAAGTCTTTCCTTGTAAACGGGTTTTAAACAGTGAGACTGATGTATTTCCAGGCATTTATTGACGAGGGGAACTGACACTCCAACCACCATGGCGGTTTTGAGGGTGTTTCGCAACTGTTGTTGGCAATAGACGATGCGGCAGTAACTGGAAATATAACGTTCCACAGCTTTCAGGGAATGTTTCATCTCTGCGGCGATCTCAAGGGCTTCCTTGCCCTCAATAAACAGCATTATGGTTTTTTCCCGGTGCGTTATTCCGGGACCGATGTCGCACTTGTTTCCACGCGTCGGAATCAGAATCCCGTGTTCTTTCTGATACCGTTTCTGATCCTCGCGGATTGTGCGAACGTCACAGTCCAGAATCGTCCCAAGGTCTTCCTGCGTCAGTAGCGTTCCCTGTTCAAACGCCTCCTCGCATATCCGCATTATCTGCTGGCCGCGTTTGGCTGATGCTCCGTGTTTGACTTTCACCTCGTGGTCTTCATCCTGGCGATGCACCGTCAGACGGATTGTTTTGAACTCGCACGCTGTCAAGGGCTTCCCGGGCGGTTCGCTTGCCAGAATAGCCTTCCACAACATCTGACCGGGTTGCATTGCGCTCTCATCGCCATACGGCCCAAGTCTGAATATCTCCTGCGCCTTCGCGCTTATCACTTGTGCATCAAATCTCGAACAACTCGTCCCCTCAGACACTACATTTATAAACGTTTCCTGCGCATCTCTTAACGAAATCCGCTTTTCAAACTGCTCATTGCGCATTACTGTATTATTTATCATGGCAGTGGTTCCTTTCTTTTTTGTCTTCATAAACAAAAGTTGGTTCCACTGCCTGATTTTTCAAGCAGTTTTCGCCACTACCGGAAATACGCCCGTATAGGAAAAGCTTACTTGAATTTCAAGACTCCTAAAAACAGTAGAATTAAAAAAGCTATTTTTACTGTTTTTTTGAAAATCTCGGCAGGGAGAATATAAAATAAGAGCCGCGTTTTTAAAAAACGCGGCCCTTTTTAATGAACGTGGAGAGGAACTCAGGCTTTTTTCTTCAGAACATTGAGGAGAACTGAGAGCCTTGATTTTTTCCTGTTGGACTTATTGTTGTGAAAAACGCCTGTTTTAGCGGCTTTGTCAAGACTTGCGCAAATATTGGCCAGAAGTTCTTCTGCCTTTTTGAGGTCTGAAGCTTCTACGGCAATACGGAAATTCTTTTCAAGTGTCGTGATAGCGCTTTTGCAGGATTTGTTTTTAATCCTTGACTTTTCACTTGTTCTGACACGTTTTGCTGCGGATTTACTTGTCGGCATTATCTGTAATTCCTTCCTGATTTATTTTTATTTAGCTGTTTATATAATATATGTTTAAATGTCGTAAATTAAAAATCCCGTTTCAGAAAAACGCCAATAAGAATGCCATAATATAAGAAATAATCAAGTAGAATCCGTAGATATCTTGCAAAGTTTTATTTTACGGCTATATTTCAGGATTATAGAAAGGAAAACCGGAGCACTGCTTTTTTAAGTGGGTAACAAACCCGCTTTTTTTATGAAAAAATTTGAAAATTATATACAGGGAGTATGCTTGAGAAACTATGAATAACGAACTATTAGCAATATTGGAATATATCGAACAGGAACGCGGAATAAACAGGGATTTGCTTGTGGATGCCGTTGAGAGTGCCTTGCTTTCCGCATCAAGGAAAAGTATTCACCCCGCAAGTAATCTTGATATAAAGGTTGATAAGCAGACCGGAGAAATAAAAGCATGGGCAATGCTTGAGCTGGTTGAAAAAGATCCTACAGAAGATCAGTTGCTGCTGGGAGAGGCCAAAGCCAAAATGCCGGAAGCGAAGCTTGGCGACATTGTAAGATGGGAAGTAACTCCGAAAAATTTCGGGAGAATAGCGGCACAGACCGCTAAACAGGCCATCATGCAACAGCTTAGAAAAGCTGAAAAGGCAATTGTCAGGGAGGAGTTCCAGGACAAAATAGGCGAAATTGTGAACGGAATCGTCAGACGCTTTGAAAGCGGCAGCATTATAGTTGACCTGCAGAAAGCCGAAGGAATTCTTCTTCCCAAAGATAAAATATCAGGCGAACAGTATATGGCCGGGGACAGAATAAACGCTCTGCTTCTGAGGGTCGAATCTTCAGGTTCGGGCCCGAGTCTTATCCTGTCCAGGGCGCATGCTGACTTTGTAAAGCGTCTTTTTGAGAGGGAAGTAACAGAAATTCATGACGGCGTAGTCCAGATAATGGGCATAGCCCGCGAACCCGGCAGCCGTACAAAGATTGCCGTGAAGAGCAATGACCAGCGCGTTGACCCCATAGGCGCCTGTGTTGGAATGCGCGGGATGAGGGTGAAAAATATTACAAACGAGCTGGGCGGCGAAAGAGTTGATATAATCCGTTATGATGATGATATCAAGACATATGCGTCAAACGCCCTTCAGCCCGCCAAGCCTAAAGGCATAGAGGTTATCGAAGACAAAAAAGTGCTGAATGTTCACGTTACGCCCGAACAGTCAAGGCTGGCTTTCGGAAAAAGGGCGCAGAATGTAAGGCTCTGTTCGAAACTGATCAATTGGACTGTCAACATTATTACGTCGGAAGACGAAAAAGAGGAATCTTTTGAGGAAAAAAAGGGGAAAACCATAACAAACCTTTCTGAAATACTTCATATAGAGCCTATCATTGCTGAAAAGCTTGTCAATAATGGTTTCCTTTCTGTTGAAGGGCTCAAGGAAATTGACGCCTCCGAGCTTTCGGCCATTCCGGGCATGGAGGAGAACGAAGTGAAAATTATTGAGGAAGCCCTGAAGGAGATAAAAGACTGACAAAATATAAAATTCTGCTGGTTTCCGTACCGTATGTTTTGAAATATGGCGGGTGTTTTTTCCAATAATTTTTGAAAGAAGATAATAATGGCTGCAAAGAGTTTAAAAGTTAAAGATCTGGCTGATAAATACGGCGTCTCGACCAAGGAGATTATAAAAGAGCTGGAAGCCGAAGGCGTAAGCGTTAAAGGCGCCAGCGGCGTAATTCCTCCCGACATGGTCGAACTCATCGAGGCGCATTTTGAAGATTTGATGGGCGATGAAAAGAAACTGAAAATAGCTGAGACCAAAAAGAATAAATCAGCCGGGGAAGGGCCTGAAGAGGAAAAAAGCCCGGTGGCGGGAAATGAAGAAGTCCATATAAAACCCCCGATAGTGGTGAAAAGTCTGGCCCAAGCGGTGAACAAAAAGCCCAATGAGATAATTACAGCTTTACTTTCGATGAATATTCTGGCCAACATAAATCAGTCTATTGAGCCGGAAGTGGCGATCAAAGTCTGTGAAGGTCTCGGAATTAACCTCGTAGTGGAACGCAGGGAAAAAAAGGAAGAGCATGTAAAGCCTGCCGCCGATGAAGTCGCGCCGGAAGAGTTGGACGTGGAAGATAAGCCGGAGGATTTGAAGCCCAGGCCGCCTGTCATTACTTTTTTGGGACATGTTGACCACGGCAAAACTTCCCTGCAGGACGCTATTCGTGTGACGAATGTGGCAAAGGGCGAACATGGCGGCATCACTCAGCATATAGGCGCCTCGACTGTTTCAATTCACGGCAAGTCAATTACATTTATCGATACCCCCGGACACGAGGCTTTTACCTCGATGAGGGCCAGGGGCGCGAATATTACCGACATAGCAATACTTGTGGTGGCTGCGGATGACGGCTTCATGCCGCAGACCGTAGAGGCGCTGAATCACGCGCTGGCCGCCAAAGTTCCCGTCATAGTGGCCGCAAACAAGATAGACCTGCCGGACGCAAATCCGGACAAGATACTTCTTCATATGCAGCAAAATGGTTTATCCGCTGAAGAATGGGGCGGTGAGACGGGCGTTGTAAAAGTTTCCGCCAAAACAGGGCAGGGGATAGAAACCCTGTTGGAGAGAATTATACTCGAATCAGAAATGCTTGAACTCAAAGCAAATCCCAACAGGCCGGCCAGGGCAGTTGTTCTTGAGGCCCAGCTTGAGCAGGGAATGGGGCCTACCGCAAACATTCTGGTGCAGAATGGCACACTCAAAACAGGGGACGCCATACTCTGCGGTGAATATTACGGCAAGGTCAAAGCGATGATTGATTATCACGGGCATAATGTGAAATCAGCAGGCCCTAGCGTTCCGGTTAAACTCGTTGGGCTTTCCGGGGTACCTCAAGCCGGTTCAAAGCTTATTGCCTGTGAAAATGAAAAGGAAGGACGACGCATTGCCGAGGAACGGGCGGTGAAAAACAGGACAAAAGTGCTGACAGTTACTACCGCCGCCAGCTTGGAGGATATTTTCACTCAGTTTGATATGGGCAAGCGCAATAATCTGAGGATAATACTGAAAACCGATGTCCGCGGTTCCGCCGAAGCCATAGCCGAGTCGCTCAAAAAACTCCCTTCTGATAAAATAAGCATAGATATAGTTTATTCGGGTGTGGGCGCGATTACGGAAAATGATATTCTGCTGGCTTCCGCATCGAAAGCCGTTGTTGTGGGTTTCCACGTCAGAGTAAACCCCGGCGTGAACACTCTCGCCAAGAGGGAATGTGTTGAGATACGCCTTTACAGCATTATTTACGAACTGCTTGAAGATATTACGGAGGCCCTGACAGGACGCCTTGAGCCGGAAAAACGCGAAAAGGAACTCGGCAGCGCCAGGATACTTCAGATATTTGAGGTTTCAAAAGGTCCCAAGGTATGCGGCTGCATGGTTGACAAAGGTACAGTGAAGGTAGGCGGCAAGGCCCGCGTATTCAGAAATAATGAGCTGATATTCAACGGCGAAGTTAGATCGCTCAGACGTTTTCAGGATGATGTGAAGGAAGTCAAGCAGGGCCTCGAATGCGGTATCAGGCTTGACAACTTTATGGATTTTAATGAGAACGATATTATTCAGATATACGATATCGAACTCAAAAAAGCCACTCTCTGATTTCAGACCTTTTAAATCCGGAATTTATTATTATGACTGCTTCTACCAGAATAGCCAGAGTTAATGAAATATTGAAGCGTGAAATAGCGGACCTCCTTGAAAAAAAAAGCTTCAAGGACGGTTCATGCCTTATTTCCGTGACTGAAGTGAATACCGCGCCGAACTTGCGTAATGCTACAGTTTATGTGAGCATATTCGGCGGAGATGATAAAACCAAAAGAAAAGCGGTGCAGTTTCTGCTCAAAAACCGTTATGACCTGCAAAAGAAGATAGCCAGGGATATTGTACTGAAATATACCCCGGTGCTTGAGTTTGTCGTAGACAAAAAAATCGAAGACGGCGACAGAGTGCTCTCTATCATCCGGGAACTTGAAAAAGATGAAAAATGAGATTGCCGCTTTTGCCAGATTTCTGTCGGAAAATGACAGATATATAATTCTGACTCACGAAAACCCTGACGGGGACGCTCTCGGCTCATCCTGCGCCCTTATGAACTTTCTCAGGGAAAATGGAAAAACCGCAGATTTTTTTCTCCCCGAAAAAGTCCCCGCGAGATATCAGAATTTCATGCCCGGTGAAGGTATCATAAATGACGCGCCCCCTGATCTGTTCTCAAAGTATTCTTTCTGTTTATGTGTGGATATACCGAGGCCTGAAAAAATAGGTCTCGGCGGTATCTTCAGGAAAGAAAATATAGGCATTCCCGTAATAAGCATAGACCATCATCCGGACAACGCGTTTAAAGGCGAACAGGATATACTTGTTCCTTCGTCCGCGGCGGCCGCCGAAGTGGTATTCAATATAGCCTTGGCTTTTCCCGGCAATCCTCCGATATCTCCTGAAACTGCCACGCTTATGATGCTCGGGATTGTAACGGACACAAATTCTTTCCGCTTTCACAATACCAATACTGATACACTTGACGCGGCGGCGCGCCTTCTCGCGCTGAAAGCCGATTATTTTGGAATTATGGGCAGTGTGTTTTTTTCCAAGCCGGTGAAGATGCTCAGACTTGAATCCGATATAATCCTCAATCAGATGCACGTTGACTGCGACGGAAAATTCGCATGGGCTTATCTTTCTGAAGAACTCCTCGCAAAATATGGGGTTGAACTACGGGACATTGAAGGTCTTATTGATGTCCTGAGGTCTCTCGAAGGCACGGAAATAGTCGCGCTCTTTTATCGTAAGAACAGTGGAGTTAAGTTTTCCCTGCGTTCCAAGAACACCAGATATTCCGTTGGAAAGATTGCTCGCTGTTTCAATGGCGGAGGCCATGAGCTTGCCGCGGGCGGTTTTATAGACGGGGTTGATATATCCGCCGCCGAAAAAATAATCTTATCTCAGGTGAAGGAACTTTTAAGTGAGAAATAGATCAGACAGACACCGTTTGCCGCCTTTCAATGAAAGCGGTATAATTTTAGTTGATAAGCCGCTGGAATGGACAAGCCACGATGTAGTTGGTTTTATACGTTCCCGTTTCAATATTCAGAAAGCCGGGCATTGCGGCACGCTTGACCCCGCCGCTTCGGGGCTGCTTGTGCTTGTAATCGGGCGTTTCACCAAACTCAGCCAGAAATTCAGCGGAGAGGATAAGACTTACGAAGCCGTAATTATGCTTGGCGTTGAGACCGATTCGCAGGATATGGACGGAAATATAATCTCTGAAAAAGACCCTTCTTTTGTCACTCCCGAGATGCTTAAAAAGACAATCAATACCTTTATCGGTGTCCAGGAGCAGATACCTCCAATGGTTTCAGCCGTTAAAAAAGACGGCAAAAAACTTTATGAGTTGGCAAGGCAGGGAATCGAAGTGGAAAGAGAAGCTAAAAACATAAATATAAGTTCTATTCAGGTCGATAAAGTCGAACTCCCCTGCGCCGATTTTACGGTAACCTGTTCAAAGGGGACTTATGTGAGGACATTGTGTTCAGATATAGGCGCTAAACTCGGCTGCGGGGCTGTTCTGCGCGGCCTTAAAAGGACAAAAAGCGGAAGTTTTGATCTGAAAGACGCCGTCTCAATTGACACGCTTCGCGGCTGGGAGCAAACCGAGCTCTCAAACTATATGGGACACCTTATGAATGACGTGATTATGAAAAATAAACAGTTTACTGAGTTCTGAAAATTAAAGAGATGATTTTATGAGTTACAATTTCAACGCGGTGGCGGATATAGTGGATAAATTCGCCCTTGACGCAAAAAATGATTTTAAGCTGGAAGATGTCTTTCTGAAAGTAAGCTCAAGCATTAAAGTCGAGCCTGAAGATAATACAGCATTGAGCAGAGATATCGAAAGCATACTTGATGAAAGTGAGATACTTTTCAAAGACGGGAAAAAAAATTTATATGTCCCGAGAACGATTTTCTTCAAAAAAGCCGAATTTCTGGTAACGCCGACGGAATTTGAAATTAAAAACGGGATACTTTTTCCGGGACACAGGTTTTCACCTTTTAAACCTGAGTTTGTCTTTCCCTCTCAGATTAAAATCACGGACAAAAATAGCAAAAAAGCCTTGGTGCGCCGTGATTTTCAAAGCAGTGTGGAAGATGCGGCTTACGCCCATTATTTCATGGGAATTGACGATATGAACGCCTTTTTTATTGCCGACAACCAGAAAAATTATGAGACGCTGAGGGATGCCGGATATAATCTTCTGACAAAAATAGAACTTTCAGTTTTTGAGCTTTCCGATTTTTACCGTGAGCATGAGTTCAAGAATGGGGACGCTTTGAAATTTACGGTTTCAGATTGGTTCAGCGGCAAATATACCTTTGCATGTCTTAAGGCTTCTGAGAGAAAGCCGGAGGACAATATCAGGTGGATAACGTCCCTGGAAACGGCCCTTGAAATGGTTTTTGACCAATTCGCGGATTACATAGAGATACATGAACAGTTTGCCCGCGCTTTTTTCATCGGAGACAGACTGCTTCTGGAAAACCCGGTTTTAAGCCTTGATGAATTTTGCCGTAAAAGTGAAAACGTGAATATCGCCGTAAGTGAAGGGCGTCCTTTTCTTGTGAATGCCGACAGTGAACTTTTTTCGGAAGATGAAATACCGGAAGATGTCATGATTTCGAAGGGAAACACAAGTTCGCTTGATGAAATGCTCACTGAAATAGCCTGTCCTCTTTCCGTTATCGAAATAGAGTCCTGTATTTACAACGAGCTTTTCGAAGGCGTGGAAAACTTCGAGAGTTTTTATGAGCATTGTTTCAGCGATTTGGACCTTGAATTTGCGGATGACGCGCAGAGGGCGGTTTTTCAGAACTTTCTGGAAGACTCATGGGAGAGCATTTCCGAAGACTACAACCGTTTTTCCGATGAAGACAAGGGCCGGATGCGTTCAAGAATAATTGAGATTGTATATCGGAAAAGAGACTGGCTCAACGGCTTGAAGCAGTTAAGTTTTGACGTTTCGGCAATCCCGAAGGACAAGATGGAGGCGCTTGCGGGCATATCCGTGCATCTGGCGTCCTTTCTCCGCCTGCTGAATTCCGATGAAAAATTCTCTTCGGAAGAGGAAATTGAAAATACCTCGGATATGGTGGAAAATCTCGCGGATATGCAGGGAAAATTGATTTCAGAAATCAATAAAGCCCTTTCCGGAGCGAAAAAATAAGGGGACACTTTATTTTTTTCGTTCAGCCGAGCGCGCACGTAAATCCTTGAAAAACTGAACTTGCTTGGCACGTGTGGTTGAGTCGTTGCTTTCTATTCTTTTCTTTGCGCGTTCCAGTCCTCTTGCCGGGTTCCTCTGTCTGTTGTTGCCCTGTTGATTGTTGGCGTTCTGCGGCTTGTCATTACCGCTTTTTTCGCGTGCTTTCTGACGCTCTTCCCGTCGTTTCTGCATTTCATCAATGACTTTGTCTAAATAAGCAACGCGCTCTTCCTTGGGCAATGCAAAATATTTGTCAATCCTCTCCTGGAACATGGCCCTCAGGAGTTTTTCGGTATTATCCCTCAGTTGCTGCCTGTCCCCGTCCGCGAGATTGGAGGCTTCTCCGCGAATGGATTTGCCTTCATCATCAAATTTCTCATTTACCCCTTTAAAGTAATTTTTTTTGACTTCTTCCGGAAGCTTTGCGAATTCAGGAGAAGCCAGGTATTTGACCATTTCGTCCGAACTCTGCTTGTCTATCGCCGGGGGCACGGGACGGTTAAACGCATAATAACCCGCGCAGCAGATTCCCAAAAATGAAGCGATTGAAACTAGAATGACAGTTCTTTTTCTGCCGCTTTTGCTGCCCGCTTTCTTTGCGTCTCTTTTCTTTTTAAAGTCCATAACAAGCTCCTTTATTTCAAATCGCCTACATGTCCATCCGCAAAAAGATAATTTCTTCTACCGACGGCTGTTTCGCTTGAGCTGTCGTCATATACATAAGTTACAGAGAATATATTATTTTTGCTGTGAAAATTCTCGTAATCATACATAACATAGGTTTTTGTCCCGCCGTAGCGCTTGTACATCCTGTTGTCTTTTAGAGACATGCCGCCCAGCATGCTGTGGTATTCATAACTTGAGCCTTCGTTTTTGAATAGACTTTCTTCTGCTCTGTCCGCCGGGCATTTCAGCAATTTCTGACTGGGAAGGTAATCAACCAAAACATCGCAAATTCTAGGATCGCTGTTGAGGTTCAGGGAGGGCTTTTCTGCCGCTACAGGCATGACATCCTTTGAGTCATGAAGATATGATTCAAAGGATAAGCCCACTCCATGCAGATTGTTCTGACATGCGCTTTTCCAGGCGGATGCCCTAACTTTCTGTACGGCAGGTATCAGGAGGCCGACAAGGAAAACGATTATAGCTATCACTGTGAGCAATTCAAGAAGAGTAAAAATCTTTATTTTCATAATGGTTCAAAAGTATTTAGAGAGTTTCAATATCAAAAACTGTAACATAAAACGCAGAATTTCCGACATTATTGTATAATATTTACAAATTTAATAAAAATTTTCATGTGATCCGATGGAAAATGGAAGTACAAATGGCCCCAATCGCGGCGAGGGGCCCTTCAATAACAGCTTTCCGTCAAAATGGCTTTGCCGAAAATTTCATTAAATTTCATTGTCGGTGCTTGTGTTTTGTTAAGAGGCATGAACTATTATACAGGATACCCTTGATAAATTGTATAACGGTATATTATTGATAATAAATAACTTTTATGTTAAAATAAATCGGACACGATGGGCCGAAGCGGAAATAAGGCTTCAGCAGATAAAAATGAATTGAAAAAAGTGACAAGGCAGTCAGGAGGAGCATTAAGACCTAAAAAGGTATTTTGTTTACAGGCATGAGATTTCATTTCATTTGGACTGTATAAAAATGAGAAGAGAAAATTTGATTTTTTTTTTGACAAAATACCGATTGCGGAAAAAAATGGCGGTTTGCGGCCCCTTGGGCTTCGTGATCCGGGACAGATAGTTAAAAAACAGAAAAACTTTAGATAATGACAGGACTATATTGATATGTCTAAAAGTAAAAATGCCCTCTTTTCTCAGGAAATCGGATTAAGATTAGCTCTCATATTCGGGAGCTACCTTTATAATATCAAACAGCTTCATTTCGGTTACTGGAGCAAGGATATGAAACTTGAGCTCTCTAATTTAAGCAAGGCGCAAGCCGGATACTGCGGACTTTTAAGGAGCGTTATTCCCGTGAATGTCAAAACAATACTTGACGTAGGGTGTGGTACGGGGGCCTTGGCGCAGGAACTGCTGGCTGCCGGATATGCCGTGGATTGCGTGACTCCATCCGATTTTTTCACCAGCCTGATAGCTTCGAATACCGATGGTAAAAGTGAGATATTCCAGACCACATTTGAAGAATTGAAAACAGATAAAAAATACGATATGATACTCTTCAGTGAGAGCTTTCAGTATATTGACATTGAAAAAGGTTTTAAGAAAGCAATGGGCCTGCTTAATGATAACGGGCATATCCTGATCAGCGATTATTTCAAAAAAGACAAAAAAATGGTTTCAGGGAAGAGCCCTTTGAGCGGAGGGCATAAACTCGTGAAATTTAATGAGCTTATAAAAGGCCTCCCGCTGACTGAAATAAAGCGTCTGGATATTACCGAGCAGACGGCCCCGAATTTGGACCTTGTCAATGATTTGCTGAACAATCTGGCCCTTCCTGCGATCGAGTGTCTGCTGAAATATGTGAAGGCTAAATATTGGTATAACCTTGCCTGTAGCGTTTCCAGCCTGATTTTCAGGAAGAAAATAGATAATCTCCAAAGAAAGTACTTCAGGGATGAAAGAAACGCGGAAAATTTCAAGAAATACAAGCAATATTTAGTATTGTTATACAAGCTGAACTTATCTTGAACGTCAGAAAAAATAGTTTAAAAAACAGAAAAACTTTAGTTTTAAAATAGTTTATATGGTAATATATTAAAGCCTTGTCTTTTGATTCACAATTAAGTAGGGATTTAATAAAATGGAAGAAAAATTATATTATCAGGATGAGAATATAAAGGTTACGAACTTGCGGATAACCTGTAATCACGTTACCATTCCCATCGATAAAATAGACCATGTCAATGTGGACTTCAAGGTAACCACTATGATTGCCTCATTTATGAGTTTTCTTTTCTCTTTCATCGTCATAGGCATATTATGTTACCTCTATGGAAACTGGGGATATATAGGAATATTGCTTCTCATCGCCTCTTTTGTATGGTACCGCATGGTGTATCGCAGTTATGTGGAACTGAAGCTTTCCACGGGGGCAAGGGAAGTCAGGCTCTGGGAAGCGAGCATGGGAAAGCGTGAATATATATATAGGGTTGAAGAGGCCCTGAAAGGCGCTCTTATTGACCATATAAAAGAAAAAGAACTCTCCGCCGCCAAATCAAACTCTCCGCAGCCGGCCTTCAGTGCGTCCGAGACTGTTATCCTGAAAAGGATACTTCTGGAATATGACAAGAATAACAGGTAGTTTTCCTTAAATTCCGGAGCACAGGGGACTTGTATCCTAAAAAAATAATAGATTATCTTTCACGGAAGTTGTTCAAGGCGGAAAAACCGTTTTATTATCATGTTGTTCTTGCCGTTCTCGTTCTCCTTATTGTTTTGTCGCCCATTTTTGAGCGGGGCAATGCCATTCGTTTTATTTTTGAGGTTACATATTTGAGCACTCTTGTCGTATCTGCCGGTTTCGCATTCAGGACTGGCAGCAAAACAATGCTCCTCATGACGGTCATTCTGATAATTACGTTATTAGCGAGGGTATTAGATTTTTTATTCTGCCATACAATCTTCGCGAATGTCTATCACAGCGGCGGGCTTGCCATACTTCTTCTGACATTCATGGTAATAATGCGTTCTATTGTCAAATCGGAAAACATAGATTCAAATATAATCAGCGGCGCTATATGCGGATATCTTATTATTGCCATAATATGCGCGTCTTTATTCTGGATTATCGAGAAGTTTGCTCCCGGTTCATTTAAATTCGAAAATTTAGATCTGGCCCAAATATCCGAGAACAATCTTATCGGAGAATTTTTTTATTTCAGCATAGTAACCCTTACCACTGTAGGGTACGGAGATATAGTCCCTCTTTCCCGCTTCAGCAAAATGCTGGCTATTATGGAAGCTGTTATCGGGCAGGTTTATCTGACTATTATAATCGCCAGGCTGGTCGGAATTCAGATTTCTGAAAAACATCAGCGGAAAAACATTAAAAATTGAAAGCCCGAATTACTTTTTCTCGGGAGTTTTTTGTCCTTTGACCGCCGCGTTTTTTTCAGCCAGGGATTTTTTGCATTCATCACTGGCTTCTTCAATCATTTTCCCGTTATTGGCTTCATAGGCTTTAATGAGTTTATGTTTTGAGTCAATGTATTTTTTCAGGGCCGCGGCCAGTTCTGGTTTCTCGGTTTTCTCCGCTTTTTCCAGCTGTTTGTTTAAATCCTCAACATTCAGTTTTTCTCTTTCAGCCAATATTTTTCTGGATTCTTCAGTGGCGGCGTTAAGCGCTTTGCTGTCGCCTGTTTTTCTGGCTTTCACCATTTTCAACTTTGCCGCAGAGAGCCGTCGCAGGATATCAGCCAGTATCTTGTTTCCTTTAGCCTCGGCCTCTTTGGCTTCTGCCATGTACTCACCCTGCAATGCCTCATCCCTTTCAAAAATCGCCTTTTTAAAGTCATGAAGACCATTTTCTATCATGTTTTTATCTCCGGTCTCATAGCCTTTGGCGATTTGCAGTTTAATGTCAGCGCATTTTTTCAAGGCCCCTGCCAGAGTCATGTCATTGTTCTTTTCGGCATTTTTCTGCTGTCCCTGAAAATTCTCCGCGGATTTCCTGCATTCAGCGGCTTTGGTCTCGTCCTTATAGGACTTGGCCGGTGGTTTGTTCTTTGTTACACTTTTTGCGCCAATGAATGGTATAAACGCGAAAAGGAGACTTATAAGCAATATCTTCTTCATATTTATGTTCACGGTTATTTTTTCTTGTTTGTTTTTTTAGTCTTGATGACTTTATCTTTTTCGGCGGAAGAATTTTTATATTTCAGGGAAGCCTTTGCTATTGTTTTTGCGTCATCCGCCTGATATGCTCTTCCGAGTTCCAGTTTTGCGTCGGCGCATTTTTTCAGGGCTTCTGCGAGTTCCGTTTTACCTGTTTTTTCCGCTTCGCTTGCTTGTTCGCTCAAATCATCGGCATATAATTTTTCTCTTTCAGCCAATGCGTTATTGTATTCGACCTTGGCTTCCGCGGTGCTTGTTTTGTCGCTGTTTTTTGATGCTTCTGCCATTTTGATTTTTGCGTTGGCCATTTTTCTCATGACATCGGCCATGGCTTTGTCGCCTTTTTCTTCCATCTCATCGGCTTTGGCCAGTGCTTCGCCCTGCACAGCTTTTTCTCTTTCGAAAATCGCCTGTTTGTAATCAAGGTATCCGGCGCTTTTGATATTGCTGTCATTGTTTATGTAACCCTGTGCTATTTTCAGCTTTGCCGCGGCGCATTTCCGCAAAGCCGCCGCCAATTCCACCTTGCCCGAATCGGAGGCTTTGTCTGCCTGTTTTGTCAGATCGTCGGCATATATTTTCTCTCTTTCGCCCAAAGCCTTACTGTAATTAAGATTGGCGGTATCAAGGGCCCTTTTGTCCCCGGTTTTCAGGGCTTTGCCTACATTCAGTCTTGCGAGGGCCATTTTTCGAAGGACTTCAGCCATCGGCTTATTGCCTTTGTCTTCCGCCTGTTTTGCCTGATACATCAATTGGCCATGGGTAGCTTCTTCTATTTCAACGAGCGCCTGTTTTAATTCAGTATTGCCTGTGTCTATGAGATTTTTATCTCCGATTTCATAACCTTTTGCCATCTTGAGTTTTGCGTCGGCACATTTTTTATAGACCATTGCCAATGTGGGATCTTTGCTTTTTTCAGCGGAAGCCTGCTGGGACAGGTAGCTTTTTGCTGAGTTCCTGGCGGCAGTGGCCTGGGCTGGATTTTTATAGGATTGAGTACTTTTTTTCTGTTG
This sequence comes from Lentisphaerae bacterium GWF2_44_16, assembly GCA_001803225.1. GTDB lineage: Bacteria > Verrucomicrobiota > Lentisphaeria > Victivallales > GWF2-45-14 > GWF2-44-16. The sequence goes on from MHBF01000099.1 coordinate 21,752, forward strand.
GCTGAGAAAGCCTCCCGCGCTGAGGAGTGACGCAAGAGCGAAAATAAGACATGCAAAAGTTAACTTTTTCATTTTTTCATCTCCCAAAAAAAAGGCGGTATGGAAACCGCCTCTTTAATTTAATATCTATCAAAGCCGCGGTTATTTGGCCGGCTTGCTTGTTTTGCCTTCAGTCTTAGAGCAAGAAGATTTTTTGTCTTTCTTGTCGCATCCTGTAAGTGACTTTAATTCGCCGGATGCCGCGCTGTATTCTTTGTTTGCCTCTCCGAGAAGCTTGCTGTCTCCGTTGGCATAAGCTGAAGCTATTTTAGCTTTAGCCGCCGCGCATTTTTTATAGGCGGCCGCCAGAGCGGCATTGCCTTTAGTTTCGGCGTCTTTTGCCTTAGCTTCATAATCGGCGGCATATTTTTTATATTCTGTTGCCTTGGTTTCATTCTTGCATGATGATTTTTCCTTTGCCTTGTCTCCGCCGGCATAAACTCCTGCTATGAGACTGAGGGCCGCGAGTAAAACGATAAGTTTTTTCATTCTTAGTTCTCCTGTTTTGTTTATATTTACATATACTATATTATACTCTTTAATTGAGGCAGAAGCAAATTTAAAAGCTTCATAAAATCTGTGAAACGCGGTTTTAAAAATCAAAAGCCGGTTTATATTCATAAAAAGTCAATAACATGGAGATTATGATAGACATGTCGAAACTTATGCTTGGAATACCCAAAGGCAGCCTCGAACAGACAACCATAGAGATGTTCAGCAAGGCCGGATATAAAATTCAGAGCGGTTCACGTTCCTATTTTCCGTCGATAGATGATCCCGATATAGAGTGCATGCTCATAAGGGCCCAGGAAATGGCGAGGTACGTCGAGCTTGGTGTACTTGATTGCGGCCTTACCGGGCATGACTGGATAATCGAAACAGGTTCAAGCGTCACGGAAATTGCCGAACTTGTTTACGGCAAGGTTGGCAGAAAGCCCCTTCGCTGGGTGCTGGCTGTACCTGAAAATTCAGATATAAAAACTCCGAAAGATCTTAAAGGCAAAAGAATTTCCACAGAAGCCGTCGGCATGACAAAGCGTTATCTTGAAAAACACGGGGTAACGGCTGATGTCGAGTTCAGCTGGGGGGCCACGGAAGTGAAGCCTCCGAAACTTGCGGATGCCATTGTTGAAATTACGGAAACCGGCTCATCGCTTCGCGCAAACAATCTCAAGATAATTGACACTCTCTGTGAAAGCACTACCCGTTTCATCGCGAACAACGAAATAATGAAAAACGACGCTTTCAAAAAAGCTAAAATAGAAAAATTGGCACTGCTCCTGAAAGCCGCTCTTGCCGCGGAAAGCAAAGTAGGTTTGATGCTGAATGTGAAAAAAGACGATCTTGCAAACATTATAGGTAAACTTCCTGCTTTGGAAAGACCGACGATATCTCCGCTGGCGGAAGACGGCTGGTGCGCCCTCAACACTATAGTGGATGAACACACAGTCCGTGATTTAATCCCCGACCTGATAGCCGCCGGCGCCCACGGCATAGTTGAGTACCCCCTCAACAAAATAGTTTACTGATTTAAAAGAATATGAGTTTTCTGCGGTAAAGAGGCCGGAGTCCCGTTATTGCTTCGTTTTGCAACCGGAAAGTATTCCCTTTTCAGAAACTTATAATTTTCAGACTACAGTAAAGCCGTTTTCAGATACGATACCTGGCAACGAATACTTTCTCCATATTTCAGATGGATGATTCGTGATAGGAATTCAACTGTATAAAAAGATTCATCGGCGGCTATGAAAAAATACACAGCTTCGAAAATTTTATCTGAAGAGTGAATTAAAAGCTTTTCAAAAGGGATCGTTTTTCCGACTGTTATGCAGAGTGGATCGCCATCGTATTTCCCTTTGACATCATCTTTACTGCATATAGGCAATGTATACGTCTTAGTGCCGGTGAAAATATTGTTTTTTGAAAGGTTTTCCAGTTTTATAACGCCTGTGCCGGATTGAAAACTAAACTGAGTGATACTCATTAATGGAGATTTCCCGGCAAGGTAACCTCCAAAGCGTGGAATATTTCTGATGCGAAATCCTAATTTCATATCAGCTTTTTGGGGATGATTATTGCGGAATTCGTATTCGACAATGTATTCAGTTCCTTTATTGTCGAGCTGTGACTTCTTGGATATTTCCAATCCGCTGAGGGGCAGTGGTTCCGGATTTGCGCCATCTTGGTCGGGTACTTTGGATTTGAATGTAACCGAAGGATTGTTCTTGTCAATGGAGATGGAATCCAGCTTGAACTCAATGGCCGGTGTGTTTTCATATAACATTAATTCTCCAAGGGAGCCATATTCTTTTGAGTAAAGGATATCGTGTTTACAGTTGGCGGGTCGCCAGCTGACAAGATTGGCATCAGCATCCAAAATCACTTTAGTATTACTTTGGACCAGCTTTAGGAGCGGAGTTTTTCCGAAAGTGGACAACTGAGTCCAGGCAATCCGGGCATTCCCTTCTGACATTACAGGAAAAACGGAAAGAGCGTCCTGTTTTTTCTTTATTGAGGCGAGTTTCTCATGTATGGATTCAAGCGGGATTAAAACGCTTTGCGCCGTATGTGCTGTTCGGGTGCTGAGTATCTTTATCACTTTTACTCCATCAGGCGGAACTTCAAGAAGCAGACCGGTACGGAGAATTTCCGCGGGGATGTCTTTATGTTTTCTTAAAGTGAAAAAAGAAGATGTTTCAATATCTGTTACCTGATATGTCAGTGAAGGAATTTCGGGAATTTTCACTGTAACAAACACCGGGGATTTTTTGTTGTAATTGAATAATGTCAGCAGCCAATCTTTTTCTTTACGGTGTGTCAGTATGCGTAGATTACTATAAAGGTCCGGATAACTGAGTTCAATCTTTTTCCCGTCGTCGTCGATAATTTTAGTGGAAACATTTTCTATATTCCAGTTAAAATTGTCAGCGGGACAGCATCCGGCGGAATAAAAATCTTCAGCTTGAGATATTATGTCAAAGCTTCTACAGATTTCCTGTAAGTAAAGACCGTCAAAACAGTCATTTGGCCAGAAAGCGATTCCTTTTGCTCCCAATGCGGCTGACGCTACAATATTCTGTTTTATGAGAAGGGGAGTATAGTTTTCGCAATATCGCCTTTCATATTCGTTAGGATCAAGCATGGGGATGAATGGCTTTTTGAGTTTCTTCATATTCAATTCCAGGGTATCGAAGAATTTCGTTCCCGAACAATAGATCATGTGCGTGTTCAGATCGACAACGTTTTCTCCGTCTTCCGCATCTATGAGACACCAGTCCGCAAGTTTGTTTCCGTGCAGTCTGACAGGTGTTGTGCAGAGCGAATACTTTATTTCCGGCATGCAGCGTTTAAGCGAGCCTGCAATTTTTTCGTTGATTTCGCGACTCTGTTTCCGACGAAATTTTCTCCATTCTATTCTATATTTTTCCTTTATCTCCGAAATTTCAGGTACTGCTGCCAGTTTTGTGAATTCACGAAATTTCTCACGGTTTTCCGTGCTATAGCATTCATCTTTTATACCTGGTTCGTAGTCGATAAGCAAAGCCGTCATTGTGGGGAACATTTTCCTGATTTCCTTCATGTATTCCGGAAAGGTCTTATCCCATAATATGCCTTTCGGATCATCTATCAGATACCATGGACTGATCTGCAAAAGGCTTCCAGAAATTTTTTTCCCGTCAGGGCTTATTGCTTCAGGTATATCTTTGAGTTTCCAGAAACAACTCAATGTATTACCGTTCATTGATGGTATTGCCATGATTTCAAAGTCTTTTCTTTTGCAAAATTCCAGCGTTTCTTTATTCCAGCGCAAAGTGTCCGGCCCCATGAAAATGCCGAGATATAACTTTTTCTGCAAGGCAAGCCAGTAATCAATATAAGCGTCTCTCACATGAGGGAGTGGAGATGTCAGGCTGGCAGGTTTCATGATTGCGGCGTTGAACGTGGAGCATTTTTTTGCGGGCATGTTCAATGGAGGTAGAATTTCTATCTGTACCGTGTTTTCTCTGATTTTCTCTCCCGCATAATTGACTGACCAGTATGCGGTGAGTCTTTTTCCTGACATGCCGGCGGCAGCTTCCAGATATATCCTGTCTATGCGCGGTTCTCTTCTCCATAATTTCAGTATGATGGGATTGACGCTTATGACATATCTGGAATATTTCATTTTATTGCGCGTAAAATTTTCGGATTTTATTTTGTCAAGATAATTCTGATATATTACGTCTTTGTTGAAGTAATCAGGCGAAAACATCGTACTTGACCCGAGGCATTTGAGTCCTTCCGGCAGCTCAAGTATTATCTCAATATCTCCGGCGTTTTCCTGATATGGAAACCTCAACATAAAAAGCCATGTGGCCGGGAAATTTTCACATATGTTATATTTTCCATCCTGAAAATCAACGGGGAGAAGCATTGCCTGTTCTTCTCCATCGTCTCCTGTTTTGCAGATGGCTATTGCCGGTAAAAATAAAACGAGGACCGAGAACAATAGATATTTACGCATTTCTTCTCCTGTTTATTAGTGGGATTCCTAGTTGCATATTTTTAACGCAATTCAAAACCTGTTTTGATTTCTTCAATATCTTTTTCAACGCTTGTGCCGCCAACGCGTTTCCATCCGTTGCGTTCATGGATGTCGGCGCTGTCTGTTGTCTGGAATGTTATTTTCACTCTTGCCGGCATCTTTATGGTATAAGAAGAGAAACTTTTTATTTTTCCCAATGCCCTTTTTACTCCTTCGCTTATCATTTCTCTGGCTTTTAATGGCGGAATGATTTGGCCGCATATTCTTGACAGGGCCTTTTTCACAGTTACAGTTTCAACTCCCGGAAGCAGGGATGACGCTTCTTCGCAAGTTTTCTGATCGCCGGTAACAAGGATTACAGGAACATTAAAAAGCCCGGCATAAACGGCTGCCTGTCCTATTTCACCCATTTTAATTCCATTAATCTGGTAGTCGTACCAACTGGTTGATGACTGGGTATGATCGAGCAATGCGTTTTCCGTTCCCGCCATCGCGTGATACCCTAGCAGAATAAGTCCGTCGAACTTGGTTTTGGAAAGGCCGGGAAAAACTTCTTTTCTGTTAGTTCCGACAATATATTCCCCGCCGGGATGAAGTTTTTCCACTATAAAATTATATCCGGAAGAGTGTCCATCCATTACAATGATTTTTTCTGCTCCGGCTTCCGTACATGCAGAGACTACGGTATTCACTTCTTCGGTAAGTAAATGCCTGGCCCTTTCATATTCCGCTCCCTTGCCATCTCTTCCCGTCTGGTCGAAATTCACTATTCCTGAAATTCCCTCAAGATCTGCTACAACATAAATATTCATAATGTCTCCCGTATTTTAATCTTAAATCTTTGTAAAAATTTTATTCCAGCCATATGAGTTCCGGATAATTTTTCCATAAACCGTAGGATAAGCGTAGTTCCAATGCCGTAAGATATGGAATTCTGGAGCTTTTGACGTGTCCGTCGGCAAAAAGAGTATTGTCATTTTGCGACGGATGCCGCATGGCGGAGTAGTCAAGGGCATCGCTTTGAGTGGAAAAACCGAAGCAAAGCGTATTTTTTGTTTTGGCTTTACCGTCAATTGCTATAGCGGCCTCGGAAGGTTGCAGGCATCTGCTGAGTTTTTTAGGACGGTAGCCAACCTGAGTCTCATAATCGACATGCCCCAGATGGGAGTTATATAAATAATTGGAAGTCTTTTCCCCAATAGTGCTGAAGGTATAACATTCATTGCTGTCAGCCGGACAAACCAGAGTTCTTGGCGTTCCTTTTGTAGTTCCGTCCCATACATTCTTACCTAGGTAGGAAATAATATCATCGACCCAACTCCCCATTGTTTTTGTCAGTTGGTTGTAATTACCTGAGCGATAAGACATGGGAACCCAATCCTGATTGTCTGACGCATAGGAAAAAACCGCAAGTCCGATCTGCTTCATATTGTTGGCGCACGTGATTCTTCTTCCGGCGTCCCTTGCCCGCCCCAGAGCAGGCAATAGAAGGCCGGCGAGAATTACTATTATCGATATTACTATGAGGAGCTCGACAAGGGTGAAATTCTTTTTCATGCTACTTATTCCTTATCTTCTTGCAGACGGAACTTCTGAGAATCATTTTCATGTCAAGTTTTTTATGGACGACCGGCAGAGTTTCGTTGTTTATTCTGGACAATAAAGTGTTTACCAGAAGTTTTGCCTGTTCGTCGAACGGCTGGGACATTGTCGTTAACGGGATAGTGCCATAATTTGAAAATTCAATGTTGTCAAAAGATATGATTGAAATGTCTTCGGGAACTCTGAGTTTCAATTCCCCGATGGCGCGCAGAACGCCGAATGCAAGATAGTCCGACTGGATAAGTAGCGCATCCGGTTTTGTTTGCGAGAGAAATTTCAGGGCCGTCCTGTAAGCACTTTCAATATTGAACCCTGTATCTATAATGTTTTTATAAGGGCTCTTCATTCCATTGCCGCTCATGGCTTTGATAAAACCGGAAGGTCTTTCGTCTCCGCATGAGACAGCCCCGGCAAAGCCCATATACCTGATGTTTTTTTGTCCCTGTTTTATAAGGTATTCTGTCGCCTCATAAGCGCCTTTATGGAAATCAATCCACACTGCATTAAAAGGGCATTTTCCACTGACTGAACCTCTTATGACTACCGGTCTATTCAGTTTTTTGAGGCATTTCTCGTGCCTGTCGGAAAACGAGGGAAATATTATGAATCCGTCTGCCTGTATATTGCTGAATGAGTTGAGAATCTTTTTTTCGCGTTCCATGCTGTCTTCGGAATAGTTCAGAAAAACAGAATAATTTCTTTCCTGCGCGCGTTCCAGTATTTTTGCCGCTAGATATGTGTAAATGGGATTATTTATCGAAGGTAAAAGCGCGGCTATGACTCCTGTTCTGCCCAGCGAAAGGTTGCGGGCCAGGGGGGATTTCTTATAACCCTCTTTCTCTGCCATCTTTTGGATTTGCCTGCGGGTCTTTATATTTATAAGCTTATCATTGTTCAACGCCCTTGAGACTGTGGCGGCAGAGACTCCGGCTTTTTCCGCCAGAGTGTAAATTGTAGGGTTTGTCTGTGTTTTCATCTTTATTTCATTGCCCTCTTGACTTGTTTCTGCAATCGGTTTAAAATAGATTGTAACCGGTTTAAATGAAAAAGGCAAGTGTTTTGCATAAAAAATCATGAAAAATCTGCCAAACGGCGGAAAAGGAGAAAATCAGAAATGAAGTTTGAAATCACAAAGCCTGAAAATGTCAGAGAGAAAATACTTCCCGTCAGAAAACTGTCGATGAGCGAAGGAAATCACTTTTTCGGATACTTCGACAAATATCAGGAAGATGTTTCGGGGCGTTACGCGCTTGCGCATGAAACGGATTTTGTGGGGCGGCAGCCGACTGCGAAGGACAAAGCCGTTATAGGCATGATTGATATGAAGGACGGAAACAAGTTTATAAAACTGGCGGAAACAAAGGCCTTCTGCTGGCAGCAGGGCTCCATGCTTCAGTGGCTGCCGGGAGAGAAGGCAAAAATAATTTTCAACGACCGGAAAGACGGTAAATATATCAGCCGCATATATGACGTTGTTACGGGAAAAGAACGCGAACTGTGCATGCCCGTTTATTGTTTAAGCGCGGACGGCAGTTTTGCCATGGGCCTGAATTTTTCGCGTCTGGATAAAGAACGTCCCGGATACGGTTATGCCGGGATACCAGACCCTTTTGAGAACAACGATCATCCTGATAATGACGGCATCTATTTTGTAGATATCAGGAATAACACCTCAAAGCTTGTAATCAGTCTTGATGAAATAGTTAAAATTCAACATCTTCCTTCGATGGAGAATTACAAGAGCTGGTTCAATCACATGCTCATATCACCGGACAATAAACGTTTTGCTTTCTTTCACAGATGGAGACAGCCGAATGGATGGCATCTGACGAGAATGTTCACGGCCAACGTTGACGGATCGGAAATTTATCCTCTTAATCTTGATGATATGAGTTCTCATTATACCTGGTGCGGCGATGATAAAATAATATGTTTTGCCAACAGGCGCGCCACTGGCTGGGGCAATTATCTTTTTACTGACAAAACACAGAAGACTGAAATCATAGGGGAGGGGCTTTTCAACGGCGACGGACATTGCAGTTATTCTAAGGATGGGAAATGGATGCTGACGGATACTTACCCGGATACTGAGAAAATACGTACGCTTATTCTGTTGGATATAGAAAATGGAATAAGATATAACATAGGCAGGTTTTATTCCGTCGAATGGTTTGCGCCCTGCCGTTGCGACCTGCATCCGAGATGGTCACGGGACAATAAAACAGTTTTCATCGATTCGTCGCATGAAGGTGAGCGGCAGATATACGCCGTTGACGTAAGCAGTTTAGTCTGGCGTAATGGAAAATGAAAAAGTATCCCGCAGTCTTTTTTTAATGAGTAACTGCGCAAATTTTTCACACCTAACATTATTCAATTGAGCGTGTTAGGATAAAATTTCCGTAAAATTATATTCTAAAGTCTTGTAATTCTAAAAAATGGAATTTAGTGTAGAGTCCATTTGTCTTAAAACGTTTTTTTGTAATGGGAAAGGATTTGAGGGTGGCAACTCATATTCAGGGCGGGATTTTCATATTAGGCGCAATGGCCCTATGTTGCGCTGTATCGATGTTTTCTGCGGAAAGCAAAAAAGTTTCTATAGCACCCGTCCAGCCTAAAACTTCTGTAAATTCCCCCAAAGAACAAAGTGAGACTGAAACTGTATTTGACTGTAAAGTTATTTTATTAAATATATATTTTAGACTTAGTTATGATAGTATTAAAACAAAAGAATTTTTAACGCAAGTATATAACAATAAAAATACGGATAAACGTCTCCACCAACCAATAAAAATTTATATTGATTCTTTGTAAAATTAGCACTATCATCCCACTGGAATGATAAAATTTGAAAGGTGAAGGATTCGGATTACTCTAAATTTTTAATCAGAAAAGAAAGGGTAATCAAATGAATCCGTCGAAGCATAAAATGACAGTGTTGGCGCAGATTTGCAAACTTATACGATAGTGGCCTATATATATCATGGAGGAACTACTGCTTATCCTTAATAATTGTCTTTTTTAATTTACAAAGTTATCAACCATTTTTTATAAGGAAATAACAACATGAAAACATATTTGATGTATTTTTTATGTAGCGTATGCTTAATGAGTTTTGTCTTGGGTAATAATGAAAGTGATGAAAATAATGTTTCAGAAATGATAAAGTTGCTTACTTCTAATGAAGAAAAGCGTATCGCAGATTTGCAAATTTATTTAGACAAGGAATGGCAAAAAAATAAACTCAAGGGAATTGAAAATTTAGATACTTTGCTTTTATATTGTTGTAAACAGGCTGAAAGTTTTGACTGGCACAAATATTTAAAATTAGGTCAAAAGCAATTTAATGAATTATCACAAAAAGATAAATATAACGCGAATAAAAATTTATTTTTTATGGAGTTACTGGCTAAAGGCTACATATTGAATAATAAAATTTCTATTGAGTATTCAAAGAAGATAGAATCTGACAAAGGGTTACAAATTGCGTGGTCCAATTTGTTACAAAAAGCACATAATGATTACGAACATAATCAGGCGAAAATGCTTTTGTCATCCGGGTATGATATTAAGCTGAAATACTTGCTGGCAATATTAAAAGACAAAATTAATCTCAATGATAAAAAATCAATTTATTTTTTATCAGGCATTTCAGGAGACAAAGCTTTTATTTCCCAAATAGGCAAGGAAGAAAAGACTAAAAAAGAAATTCTTATGTTAATTCAAGATAAACTACCTTTAATACAAGGTACATCAGAAGATGCCAGAAACTTAAGGAGTACCTATATAAGGTTTTTTGTTAATATGGCAGATCCTGTTGATGCTTTAAAATGGATTAAGCAAGTTGTACAATTGCCAAATCTTTCAGAATATGAGAAAAATATAATTAAGAGAAACACTATTCCCATTTTAGAAAATCAATCGGAATAGTTGCCGGCAGTTAATCAATGATTGTGAGTCTTTACACCTATCTTTTAACAAGAACTCTAAAGGGGGGGAAGCTCAGTCCAGTCTTTCATTTCGCATTCTGCCTAAGCGCGGGTAGGGCGGCGGAGAATGCGGGTTGACGCCTGGTCATCTTCTGTTTTCTCAGATGGAGTTTCAGTCTCTGTTTTCTCATCGAAGCGTGGAGGTATTTCCGTTGGTACGGCAGGTTCCTGTTCGGCCGTTTTCTCTTCCGCTTCCTGACCTGGACGCCTGAAAATCCTTGTGGAAACGTCGGCATCTTTCTTTTCTTCGATGTTTGATTGTTTTACTTCGTCAGTTGCTGTTTGCATAACAGGGCGCTTCAATGTTCTTGTTGAAAGGTCCAGTTCTATGGGTTTTGCGGATTTTTCCTTGTCGATTTCCAGAATATCATCTAAAGGGAATATGGTAACAGGGGCGGCGGCGGGCCTTGAAAATTTTCTGGTTTCGTCTTCATTTTTAGTGTCCGTTTCGGCGGCAGGCGGGAGGTGAGGAGTTTCACTTTCCTGGCGCGCGAGTTTTTTTGTATCTGTCATGGGATTGTCCGAATAAAGGCGGCCTTCAATGGCTTCAATAATTTCAATCTGACAGCCTGTCCAGTAATTTTTGTCTATTTCCTCAAAGCCGGCAGCCTGCATGAGCTTGGGGCTGGGTTCCGCGCAGGGGATTTTCCGAGCTGAACAATCGACCCAGTTGACAAACTGGGTGAGCGCTGTTTCTATAACGCAGTGTTCGGGAACTTCCGGAAGGTGGTGAGACAAGACCGGTATGGTGATATCATCAGTCATATTCCATCTTTTCATAAGCATTCCGCCGACCTCGGCATGGTCTATGTGAATAATAGCGTCTTCTGCCTGATAAAGGGGAATGCCTTTCTCCTGAGCTTTGATAAGTGCCATCTTGTATTTTTTAGGACTGAATCGGCGGAGAATGACTTTGCCGATGTCATGCATGAGCATTGTAAGGGGGAGATTGCTGGCGGCGGGGATGTCATTTTCCTTCATTATATGGGTCATGAGGACGGATGAGGAATATGAATGGTCCCACTCTTT
>MHBF01000099.1:32938-44893 GCA_001803225.1 Lentisphaerae bacterium GWF2_44_16
ATCTTTTGAGAAGAGGTCCATGATAGATGCGGAATAAACGAGCTGCTTTATGTTGAATATGCCGAGCAGGTTGACGGCCCTTTCCACGCTGTCTATACTTTTGCGCAGGCCGTAGAAGCCGGAATTTATGAGTTTGAGTATTTGGGAGACCAGAGACTGGTCGCGTTCAATTGCCGCGATGAGGTCATGCGTCTGGACGTCTTCATCGCGAAGCAGGTGCATGACTTTGATTATGATGGGGGAGGGGGTTGGTATATTAGTCATCTGACTGATCTGCCTGAGAAGCATATTTTTCTCAAAGGCTACCGGCTTCTTCTCTGAAGAAGGCGCGTTTTCTAATTTTTCGTCCCCCATAAAACACCTTTTATCAACGTAAAAAACTACGGGAATACGCAAATATAAAATAATCTGGCGTATTGTGTTCTAAATATACAGCATTTTTAAATTTTATCTATAAAAGTCAAATATTATTTATTTAAGCAATTACCTGAATCCGCGAACCGGTTTTGTGTTTGTTTTTTTGTCTTTTGCGTCGGGGTCATAGAGGTTTTGGTTATGTATGGAGCAGACCAGTTCCCGGTGGTTTCTTATCCAATAGTCCTTGTCGATTTCTTCTATTCCGCTGGCGGACATTATCTCTCGTTCCGGCTCATTGCAGGGAATGTTTCTAACCAGGCAGTCAACCCAGTTTGCGAACTTTAGGAGAGCTGTTTCCAGGACATATTCGGAGGGTACGTCTTTTCTGTGGTGGTATTTTATGGGGATGATGATGTCATCGGTCATATTCCATTTTTGCATGAGAATGCTGCCGATTTCCGCGTGATTCAGTTTTATTATGGCATCTTCAGCGATGTATATAGGGTGTCTTTTTTCTTCAGAGTTTGAACGGCATATTTTGTATTTCTGGGGCCGGAATTTCTGGAGGACAACCTTGCCGAGGTCATGAATTAGCGCCGTCATAGGGAGATTAGTGGCTACAGGGAGTTCGTTTTCGGACATCATGGATGTGATCATAAGGGATGAGGTATAGGCATGTTCCCATTCATTTTTTTCATCGGAGGAAAAAAGTTCCATGACTGAAATTGAGAATACTATCTGCTTGAGATTCTGTATTCCGAGGAGGGCTATTGCATGGTTTACGTTGTCGATTTTCTGAGAGAGGCTGTAATAGCCTGAATTTATGATTTTCAGTATTTGCGCGACAAGGGACTGGTCTCTTTCTATGGTTTTTACCAGTTCATTGACTTTGACTTCGTCATATCTGAGAAGCTGAATTACGCGAACCATTACAGGGGAGGGGGAGGGCAGGTCAGGCATCTGCATAATCTGCCTGATGAGCATATTTTTTTCAGCCTCCATTATCTTTTTGCTCTGTTCGCTTTTTGAAGGCAGAAGCTCCGCATTTTCCATTGTATGAAAACTTTCAGTAATTATTAATCTGCTGAGATACTGAGTATTTTCTCAGCTATTTTATCGAGAGATATGACATAATCAACACCGCCTAGCGCGAGCGCTTCTTTGGGCATACCGTATACTATACAGCTTTTCTGGTCTTGTGCTATGGTTATTATTCCAGAATCATGCATTTCTTTCATTCCCATGGCGCCATCATCGCCCATTCCTGTTAGAATTATGCCTACGGCTTTTTTCCCGGCGCATTGCGCGATGGATTTAAAAAGCACATCTACGGAGGGGCGATGCCTGTTCACCAGAGGGCCTTCCTTGACATTGACGAAATATTTTTCTCCAGAATTACGGAGCAGCATGTGATAGTTTCCATGCGCTATTATAGCCCTTCCGTTAATTAACTCATCGCCGTCTTCAGCCTCTTTTACCTCGATATCGCAAATGGAATTAAGTCGCTCGGCGAATGATTCAGTGAAATGCTCCGGCATATGTTGAACTATTAGAATAGGAGGGCTTTGAGGAGGCATGGAGCAAAGTATTTCCTGAATCGCCTGGGTGCCTCCCGTGGAAGCGCCTATCGCGATTATTTTATTTATGGCACTGCCGCGCGGCAGAAGTTTCTCTGGAGTTTTATTGTATTTGGGGTTTGGACGGCGAGCTTCGGCGGTGAAATTTTTCTTTTCCACATGCACTTTCGCGGCGGCCTTGATTTTATCGATAAGCTGGACGCGCATATCTCCTACAGTGTATGATGGGCCCGGTTTGGACATCACTTCCACCGCGCCGATATCAAGTGCTTCCATTGCGTTTTTGCTGCCTTTTGAGACCAGTGAAGAAAGGATTATCACAGGGATAGGATAATAGCGCATGAGTTTTTTCAGGAATGTCAAGCCATCCATCCGGGGCATTTCGATGTCAAGGGTTATCACATCGGGTTTAAGCTCCACGATCTTATCTCTGGCTATGTATGGATCGGGGGCCGTGCCTACAACTTCTATTTCGGGGTCTGTTGAAATTTCCTTTTCCAGAATTGCTCTTACAAGCGCCGAATCATCCACGATTAGAACACGTATCTTTTTTGTCATTTACATTTCCAGATTCAGAATAAGAGGGATTTCGTCGATTTTTACCGATGTGGAATTGGCTGAATTCAAGAGAGCTCTCCAGTTTTCCCGCTGCAATTTTTTCATTACCGGAGGAGAAAATTTGAATACGGGAACGGTCCCTTCGACGTCGGTTATAAACTGACCGCAGAGTATATTGGTCAATTCCTTTACCGTATCCTCAAGCATTTGGCCTGAAATCTCCTGTCCTGTCTCAATTCCCAGGATATTGGCTGCTATTTCCGAAGAAATGCCTTCCGGGACACAGAGTGTTATATTGCCTTCAGATGGTCCTTTAAATGAAATGGTGGAGCAGAAAAAACTGTTGTCGATAAGCGAGCATCTATTTTTATCCGCTTCTTCCGCGAACATGAAAGCGGTTTGTTCAAGTATTCTGCAGAAAGTTTTTGACAATACTGTTATATCATATTTTTTCATTTTCCGTTCCCAGCACTTCATTGAAAATATGGCAGAATTTTTCAGGAGTGAAAGGTTTTCTTATGAAACCCTTTACTCCTTTTTCCTGGAGTTTTTTCATGACCGTAGTGCTTCCTTCAGTAGATATTATTATTACCGGGATGGACTTGAGGTGTTCGTCAGAGAGCATTTCATCCGCCATCTCTATGCCGGTCATTACCGGCATATTTATATCAAGGAGCGCCACGTCTACACAATTTTTTCTGAGGACGTCAAGACCTTCTCTTCCGTTTTCGGCGTATAAAAAGTTTTCACATGGCACTCCGGAGAGTTTAATGGTTTTAGTTATGACAGACCTTGCTATTGAAGAGTCGTCTACAATAAGGATATTTAAAGACATAAGCTCCTTTCAGATTTAGCTTGAGAAAGTATCTTTCAGATCTTCATACCTGCATTGGGTCCTGAACACGATGGTTTCAATGAGGTTAATATTAAGGCCCAGTTCATCGGCCACTTTGTTTGAGAATCTATAGTTCAGCCCCTCTTTTCCGGCGCCGACGCCTTTCATCATGGTCAACGCGTCGGCGATATGAACAACTCCTGTAACCATTGCGAAATTTTCACTTTTTTCCGGAGTGTGGTGCCATCTGACAGGTTTCTCGAGTTCTTCGGGGAGATTCCATTTTTCCATAAGTATTGCCCCGACTTCAGCATGATCTATTCCAAGAATTATGTTTTCCGCTTCTTCAAAAGACAAGTTTCCCTTGACGGCGCATTCAATTATTTCCGAGGCGTTCACATCGATAAAAGAGCCGAGAATTATTTTTCCTATGTCATGGAGAAGGGCCGCGGTGAAGGTATAGGAGGGCAATTCTATTCTGAGTGTACTTTTTATTATATCAGTACAGATTGCGGTGGTAATTGACGATTTCCATAATTCTCCAGAAGGGAGATCATAGCCTTTTACCTGAGTCTTCATGATTGAACTGAAAGATGAGCTTATGAGAAGTTGCAGTATATTGCTTGCCCCCAGTCTTATTGTGGCATCTCGCAGTGAACTTATTTCACGGCCCGTCGAATACACTGATGAATTGGCAAGTTTAAGTATGTTTGCCGTTATTCCAGGGTCGTATTCGATGACTTTTATGATTTCGGGCAAACTCCTGTTCGGGTCCTGGAGGAGAGATACAGCCTTTGACGCGGAGACAGGGATGGCGGGAATTTCCCCTATATTTTTTATTATTTTTTCCCTCTGTTTCATATCAGCTCACCCTCTTTTCCACCGGATTTTATTGTTGTTTTGCCGCTGTTCATATAGAGCAGCATTGTTCTTGACGCGGTGCCTTTGACATCTTCAGCCTTTATCTGGAGGTCATTTTTCCACATGATTTTTTTCAGTACCGTATAATTTCTTTCGCCTATCTTGAATATGTTTTTCTCGTCAAGCATTGAAGCCGCTCCTGCCGTTTTGATTATGAGATTGGCGCGGCTTGAACCCATATTCAGAAAATTCTGAAGCAGGCATGAAATTCCGGTATCCGTAAACATGCACGGTTTTTCCAAGGCTTTATTGGGGTCGATTTTGGAGAGAGGGAGCATACAGTGAACCATTCCGCCTATTTTCAGCTTCTGGTCATAAATGGACACACCTATGCAGGAACCCAACGAATAAGTTATAATTATATCGTCAGGTTCTGATGATATATACATTTCAGAAATTCCGACTATGCGAAGCACTGTTTTTCCTTATTATATTTTAAAGAAACAATATGCATATAAGATAATCTAAACTCGGGGCGGGCGAATCGCAAATCAGTGACTGATTATTACGGAATTTAGTTTATCGAAAGGGATAAAATCGATTCAGGAGGCCTCACAGGCTTTCCGGCGGTGTTTACACATGCGTGAACAGTATAGCCGGAAACAAGGAGTTTTTCGTCTTTATGCACTTCGCAGAATATTTTTATGCGAGGGCCCTTCACTTCATCGACCCAACCCGTAAAGGTTAGCAGATCATCGTACTGAGCGGGAGCTTTGTAGTGGCATACAGCCTCTATTACGGGAAGCATGAAGCCGCTTTTTTCCAGTTCGCTGTAAGGCATTCCGGCCTCCCTGAGTATCTCGTTTCTTGTAATTTCAAAGTATATGAGATAGTTGGCGTAATAAACCACGCCCATTTTGTCTGTATCCGCGTATGGGACGCGGTATTTTACTTCGACTTTGTTCATTTTACACATGAGATTATTTTATTTACGACTTCTTCAATTGTCATATCGCTGCTGTCAATGAGCAATGCGTCATCGGCCTTACGCAGAGGGGCTGTTTTACGGGTCGTGTCAATGCGATCTCTTTCTTCTATTTCTCTGGCAACACTCTCAATGGTGGAACCGTCTGTGGTTTCTCCGCTCTGAGCGAGCCGTCTTTTGGCGCGTACCATGGGCGAGGCAGTCAGGAAAAACTTGTTTTTGGAGCCGGGAAAAATTACCGTGCCTATATCACGCCCTTCCATAACGATAAGTCCCAGTTTTGCGAGGGAACGCTGTTTGTCCAGCATCCATTCTCTTACGCAGGGCATTGCCGCGAGATTGCTGACATGTGAAGTAACTTCCGGGGCGCGGATAAGGGGGCCCATCTCCTGCTTATTCAGTCGTATTTCGAATTTGTCTCCGGCCTTTGCGTATGTAAGTTCTGCCGTCGCCAGCAGGTCTTTCATTGCCTTTTCATCCGGATTATTCAAATCCAATCCCTTCTGAAGCGCATACCAGGTCAACGCTCTGTACATGTTGCCGGTGCTGATATAGGGTATGGAAAGTGTTTCGGATACTTTTTGAGCTATTGTGCTTTTGCCTGAAGCTGCCGGACCGTCAATCGCTATGACATTGTCGATCATAATTCCGCTCTGTTACTGGCGTCGGCTTCTTACCTTGCCGTGTTTGAGGAAGCCATCGTAATTACGCATGGTCAGGTGAGATTCCATCTGGCTCAGAGTGTCCAGAAGTACGCCGACCATAATCAGAAGGCTTGTTCCGCCGAAAAAGGAAGTGATATTGTAGGGGATTTTGAAGCCCTTATAGAGAAACATGGGAAAAACCGCGAGAGCGGCAAGAAATATCGAACCGGCCAAGGTTACTCTTGTCATTGTGTTGTCAAGAAAGTCCGCAGTCGGCTGTCCCGGGCGTATACCCGGGATATACGCGCCTTCCTTTTTCAGATTATCGGCTATCTGAATCGGATTGAACTGGTTTGCCACCCAGAAATATGAAAACGCCAGTATCATTATACCGTATATTATCATATATGAAGTCGAGCCGTATTGGAAATACACCGCGTATTCACGGGCAAACGGTATCCATCGGAGCAATATCCCCGGAAGCACCAGTATGGCCCCCGCAAAGATGATTGGCATTACACCTGAAAAGTTGACTTTCAACGGCATATAGGTGGTGCCGCCTTTCATCTTGTTGCCCACTATCCGTTTTGCCATCTGGATCGGGATTCTGCGTTGTCCCTGAGTAAGAACTATAGTGGCGGCGGTTACAAGAATGAAAATGATGAAGAGTATTAACAGGTGCACAAGCCTGAAGCGTGTCCCTGATATTGTTCCGTGGCTTACAGCTATCTCATAGAGGCCGTACATTGCCGCAGGCATTCTCGCTATGATGTTTACGGTAATGATTAATGATATGCCGTTGCCTATGCCGCGTTCGGTTATCTGCTCGCCGAACCATACCAGTATCATTGTAGCGCAGGTCAGAACTATAACTGTCATTATTACAAAAAAGGAACCCGGATTAGTCACTAGTGGATTTTGAGGGTGGGGCAGGCCGAGCCTTCCCGGATTTATCATTGCCAACGCTGCCATCGCGCCCTGAATTATACATATGACTACGGTGAGATAACGGGTGTACTGGTTGATTTTCTGCCTGCCGACATCTCCTTCTCTGGCAAGTTTTTCAAGAGAAGGTAAAACCGGAGTCAGAAGCTGCATGATAATTGACGCGGAGATATAAGGCATAATTCCGAGTGTCGCTATCGCAAACTGCTGGAGTGCGCCACCGCTGAATATGTCGAACATGCCCATGAACATGCCTTCAGCGCTTCCCTGGCCGAACTGACTGAAATATTGTTTAAGCGCTGACGGATCAACACCTGGACAAGGTATGTTGGCGGCTAAACGGTCAAGTATGATTATTCCCGCTGTAAAGAGGATTCTTCCTCTAAGCTCTTTAATCTTAATACTGTTTAAAAAAGCAGAAAACATTTAATCTCTTTATGTATGTGATAAATATAAAAGCGTGAAATTCGATCAAATAACTTCACATTTTCCGCCGGCCGCTTCAATTTTTGATTTGGCGGATCCGGAAAACTTATTCGCTTTTATGGTTAAAGGCTTTGATATTTCCCCGGTGCCGAGAATCTTAAGGTCAAGCCCTGACGCTCCGACTAAGCCTTTTTCCATAAGGGAATTGACGTCAACTGTATCATTAGCTGAAAAGTGTTTGTCAAGATCGCCCGTATTTACAACGCTGAAAGTAAAATGGTCGGGATTCTTGAAGCCGCGTTTCGGCAAACGTCTGAAGAGTGGGACCTGACCGCCTTCAAAAAATGGACGGAGTTTGGCGCCGGAACGGGATTTTTGGCCCTTTTCACCGCGTCCGCATGTGCGGCCGAGGCCTGAACCATCTCCGCGTCCGACTCTTTTTCTGGGACGCCTTGAACCCTCTGTCGGGTGTAAATCATGTAATTTCATTATGCTGTTTCCTTAATTATAAAGACTCAAGCCCTCTTTTTTCCAGAATATATTCTCTGGAACGAAGCATGTCTATAGCTTTCATTGTCGCTTTTACAACGTTTATCGGATTACTTGCGCCCTGTGATTTTGCGAGGATATCGCGTATTCCGGCAAGGTCAAGTACAGCGCGCATGGCACCCCCGGCTATCAAACCTGTACCAGGAGAAGCAGGCCTTATCATAACCTGGGCACCTCTGAACTTCGCGATGACCTGGTGAGGAATTGTTGAGCCGTGAGTTGTAATTCCCACCATGTTTTTGCGAGCCATTTCACTGCCTTTTCTGATAGCGTCCGATACTTCATTAGCTTTTCCGTAACCGTATCCGACGTGCCCTTTTCTGTCTCCTACCACAACAAGCGCGCCAAAACTGAAATTACGACCGCCTTTAACTACTTTAGAGCAACGGTTGATGCTTATGACGTTCTCATCACAATCCGCGATGGAAGTGACCAAAGGTATTGGATTTTCAAATTCGTCAACATTCTTTTTTGACATTATCAACTCCTAAAACTTTAAACCTGATTTTCTTACAGCTTCTGCCAGTGCCTTTACGCGTCCATGATAACGGAAGCCGCCACGGTCAAAAACAACTGCCTTTATGCCAGCCGCCACCGCTTTTTCCCCGGCTATCTTTCCAAGTATCTCAGCTCCTGCCAGATTGGCTTTGGCTTTCGTTCCCTTAAATTCGCCGGAAAGCGTTGAAACGCTTGCCAGTGTATTGCCTTTGTCATCATCTATGAACTGAACATAAATATGGTTCTGGGTAAAATTGACTGAAAACCTCGGACGTTCCGAAGAACCCGAAATTTTCTGACGCAGACGCATGTGGCGTCTTTCGCGTTTTTCTCTTTTTGTTTTATATATTGACATAATTCCAATCTCCAGATTTCAAATGTTAAGCGACTGATTTGCCTTCTTTCAAAGTTATATGCTCGTCAGCATAGCGGATGCCTTTTCCCTTGTAAGGTTCGGGAGGGCGGAAATTTCTGATCGTGGCGGCAACTTCACCGACAAGCTGTTTGTCTGTGCCTTCCACGCTTATTTTCGTGTTTTCCACTACCGCAACTTTGATTCCTTTCGGAACTTCATATATAACAGGGTGCGAATAACCGAGAGTGAGCGTCATTTTTGACCCGCTTATCTGCGCCTTGTAACCGACACCTATTATTGTCAGATCTTTCTTAAAGCCCGTGGTTACCCCGATTATCATGTTGTTTATGAGACTGCGCGCAAGGCCCTGCATCGCACAGGCCTGGTTCGAGTCATTCTGACGAGAAACGCGGAGAACCGCATCCTCAACCTTTACTGCTACAAGCGGAGGAAGGGGCATGCTTAGTTTCTCTTTTCCTTTCTCCACACTGATAATACCATCTTTGACAGCGATTTTCACGTCTGATGGTATGCTTACGGGTTTATTTCCAAATCGAGCCATTTTTGCAAATCCTATTTTTTAAGTTAAATTACCACACATAACACAATATTTCGCCGCCCACATTCAACTTGGAAGCAGAACGTCCGCTGACTATTCCGTTAGGCGTAGAAAGTATAACTGTTCCTAACCCGTTTCTGATTTTAGGTATATCCTGAGAGCCGCAGTAAATTCTGCATGAGGGCTTGCTGATTCTCTTGAGGCCTTCGATGACAGGCTCGTGCTTATAGTACTTTAACTTGATCACGAGTGTTTTCTTGCCGGCTTCATCTTCTACGCTGAAGTCCTTTATGAAACCTTCTTCTTTCATCACTGCCGCTACATGGGCTTTCATCTTTGAAGACGGCATCTTGGCTTCAGTGAGCGCCGCCATGCAAGCGTTCCTTATCCGCGTGAGCATATCAGATATTGGGTCCTGGATGTTCATAAAAAATCTATCTCCCTAATAATTTACCAGCTGGCCTTTGTTACTCCGGGTATCTGGCCTTTTGTCGCCAATTCCCTGAAACAAATACGGCATACTTTGAATTTACGTAAATAAGCCCTTCTTCTTCCGCATATCTTGCAACGGTTGTAATTGCGAACTTTGAATTTGCTTCCTCTTTCCGCTTTTACCATCAAACTCTTTTTAGCCATAAAACAAGCGATCTCCTAAGTTATTCCGCAAAAGGCATTTCCATCATTGTCAAAAGCGCTTTTGCTTCCTGATCATTTTTAGCGGTTGTTACCATTGTTATATTAAGCCCCAAGGGGTATTTCACTTTGTCAAGGTCCACTTCAGTGAATATCGTGACATCCGGAACGCCCAAGTTGTAGTTTCCTACCTTGTCGAAGCCCTTTTTAGGGATACCGCGAAAATCGCGTACTCTTGGAAGAGCGTTATGTACCAGACGGTCTATGAAATCATACATTTTGCTGCCGCGAAGAGTTACCATCACGCCTACAGGCATACCGGCACGCAATTTGAAATTGGCTATATTCTTTGTGGATTTGGTTATTACGGGGGCCTGGCCGGTTATCATGGCGATATGTTGTTTGGCTTCCTTGAATGTGTCTTTTTCGGTAGTATTTGAATTTACACCCGTGTTTATCACAATCTTCTTCAACCTTGGTACCTGAAGGTTGTTCGTGTAGCCGAATTTGGCCTTGAGGGCCGGCAGTACTTCTTCATTATATTTTTTCAGCATATTAGGCATTTTTCTCTACTCCTGCTTCTGTTTTCAGCCTCACATTTGAGACATGGACAGATACCGCTCTGTCAACCAGTCCGCCGTTCGGATAAGCTTTTGACTTCCGTACGCTTCTCTTTCCTATTTTCTGCTGTTTCTCAGGAGAAAGATTCTGCATTTCCAGCACAACTCTGTCTTTCTTCTTCAGCATAACTAAAACTTTAGCTTCCTCATTTTTCCAGACACCGCTGTTTACCACCACAGCATCGCCTTTTTTGACATGATATTTCTTCTTAATCATTTTATATTACCTCCGGTGCGAGAGAAACAATTTTCATAAAGTTTTTTTCACGGAGCTCGCGGGCTACGGGGCCGAATATTCGGGTGCCGATAGGGTTGTTCTGGGGGTCTACTATCACCGCGGCATTACGGTCAAATCTAAGAAATGAACCGTCATCCCTGCGTAATTTAGACGCAGTCCTGACTATTACAGCCTTTACCACCTGACCCTTTTTGACTGTTCCGTCCGGAATTGCTTCTTTTACTGTTGCTGTGATTATGTCACCGATTTTGGCGTAACGTCTTCCCTGGCCAAGAACAGTGATGGCGACAACCCGCTTCGCGCCGGAATTGTCCGCAACATCCAAGCCTGTCTGCATCTGTATCATTTAAAGTTCTCCTGAATTTACTCGGCGTGGCTGATGATTTCGAGAAGGCGCCATTTTTTAGTCTTGCTCAGAGGCCTCGTTTCCACTATCCTCACTGTATCTCCGACCTTGGCTTCGTTCTTCTCATCGTGCGCCGCAAAACGTTTCTGCTTTTTTATAACTTTCTTATATAATCTGTGAGGAGTGCGTCTTACTACCTCCACAACGATTGTCTTATCCTGACAATCGCTTACTACATTCCCAACTCTTTCCTTGCGGTTGCCTCTTTTTTTCTCTACTGTATCTTCTTTAACCGTTTCCATTTTGCTTTCCATAACTTCTTATTATGTTACTGCTGCTTAGCTGCCTTTGTACGGGCCGTCTTTTCGGTCTTTATACGTGCGATATCCTTACGGATATGTCTTATTCTGGACGGTTTTTCCAACTGGCCCGTCTTTGCCTGTATTCGTAATTTGAACTTTTCTTTCAAAAGCTCTTCCTGCTGATGATCAATTTCAGCATCCGTCAGTTCTTTTATTTCTTTCATCTTCATAATAATAATCTCTCGCAGGTTTATATTGTCTGGCGCGCCAGGAATTTGCAATTCAGCGGCAGCTTGTTCGCGGCCAGCGAAAGAGCTTCCCTCGCTATGTTTTCGGGACAGCCGCTTATTTCGAAAAGAACCCTTCCGGGCTTTACCGGCGCGACCCATCCTTCAACGTTTCCTTTTCCTTTTCCCATACGTACTTCCAACGGCTTTTTCGTTATCGACTTGTACGGGAAAAGCCTTATCCAGAGTTTTCCGCGTCTTTTCATGTGACGATTTATGGCCACACGAGCGGCCTCTATCTGGTTGTTCGTTACATGACCGCGTTCAAGGGTCTGCAAACCGTAGTCACCGAAATCGAGAGAATTATTTCTTCTCGAAAGACCGGCGAGACTACCGCGCTGACTCTTTCTGTACTTTACCTTTTTTGGCATTAATGGCAT
>MHBF01000100.1:0-712 GCA_001803225.1 Lentisphaerae bacterium GWF2_44_16
TGTCTCCGTAAAGGTTACAATTGACAAACCGGGCGCTCTGTCTTCGGCTCGGTGTCCCGGCGTTGAAATAGAGCGTTTCAGATAGTAAAAAAGAGCCTATTGTTTCCTGAATTCTTCCGGTGAAACGCCTGTTGCTTTTTTTATGGACCTTGAGAAATAATTAGGGTCGCTCCAGCCGCAGTTCCGTGCGATTACAGAGATTTTCTCATTGCCGTTTTTCAAGAGGGATAAAGCATTTTGTATTCTCAGATTATTTACATAATTCATCGGCGCTATTCCCGTCGCCGCATGAAAACGCCTTGAGAGCACGGACCTGTCCATCTTCAGTTTTTCTGAAAGGCTTTCAACTCCGAAACCGGCCTTATTCCATTCTTTATGAATTATATCGATGGCATGTTTTATCTTTATATCTGAGTTAATTTCTGATGGTCTGTACCCGGCTGCGTAGCTCAGGAGTTTATAGGCTATTGCGCTGGCTTTCCGTTCTCCGGCAGGAGTATTTTCCGATATGGCTTTTTCTAGTTCCTCAAATATTTCCACAGGGGCCGGGCCCGCTTCGTAGATGTCAGCGCGGACAAGCCCGAAACCGGCTGTGATAGAAGTAGCCAGAGGCCCGTCCATTGTCCACCATCTGTATTCCCATTCACAGTTTGCCTGGAGATTGTGCTCCATCCCGGGGAAATAAATGGCGAGTTGTCCGGGATACAATTTT
>MHBF01000100.1:724-55733 GCA_001803225.1 Lentisphaerae bacterium GWF2_44_16
TCGATTATAAATGTCCCGTTTCCTTTTATTCCCCAGAATATCTGTACGAATTTTTTAACCATGGGAGCTTCGTTGTTTCCCGGCGAGATGATATAATGCCCGACACTTCGTGCCCCGAGAGGTATATTTTCGGATGGCGCGGCTGTGTTTGCCCTGTATATGCCTTTTCTGTTGTCCACGGTCACATAAATCCAGTATATATCACAATATTCTTCTTGTTTTAAGTACGTTTCTCGGTTTATAATATATGCTGTAATTATAATTAATCAATCACTATAATGCTAAATGAAAGGTTTGAAGAATGAAAGGCCCTAAAGTAGTATTAATCGGAGCGGGCAGTGCTTTTTTCGGAAGACAGACAATCTGGAGCATGGTCATGAAGGATGCCCTTAACAACGGCACTCTCGCGCTCGTGGACCCCGATAAAAAGAAGCTCGACTGGATATCAAAAATAGCTAAACGCTGTATTGCCGAGAAAAAAGTCCCTCTCAAACTCGAAGTCGATACTGACAGAAAAAAAGTCCTGAAAGGCGCCGATTTCGTCATACTGGCTTTCGCCAACGAAGGCGTGAAAATGAGAGGCATTGACGCTGATATAAGCACGAAGCACGGTATGATTATGTGTTCCGCGGACACAGTAGGTCCCGGCGGCACAATGCGTACTCTCCGCGAAGTTCCGAGGCAGAACGAAATAATGAAAGATGTTGTCAGGCTCTGTCCCGACGCATGGGTTATCAATTGGGTCAATCCGACTGCCGCCATGGGCATAGCCATGATGCGCCATTTCCCGCAGGTGAAATCACTGGCTATATGCGATGGGCCTCATAACCCGCGTTTCGACAACTATCTCATGATCAGGGCCGGCCTTGTCAAAACAGCCGATGAAATCACCGACGCGTTGAGGAGCCGCGTCAGAATACGTTCAGGCGGTATAAACCATTTCAACTGGCTCATTGAGATGTCTTATAATGGGAAAGATTTGACTCCGAAAATAAAGGAGGAGTTGAGAAAAGCCACCCAGTCCGAACATATCGCGTCTTCCGAAGACGGCAAAGTCGAGCGTACAAACAGAATAGCATATCAGATCGCAGAACATATCGGATATGTCCCGATGTGCGTATGGCATACTCAGGAATATCTGCCTTACTTCCAGGGGCATGACGTTAATAAAAAAGATGCTTTGACCATAAAAAAATGGAACATCGAAATCAGACGCAAATGGATGAATGATTGCTGGACTGACATGCAGAATATAGCATCGGGAAAACGTCCAGTCGCGGATTTTCTTGAGAAAACCGGCGCGGACCATGCCAGCGATATAATCGAGGCTATGTGGGCGGGCCTCCCGAAACAGTTCTACATCAACAGCTGCAACAGGGGCGCGGTGGAAAATATGACCGATGACGCTTATTTGGAACTGCCCTGTGTGGTGGATATGAACGATGTCCGCCCGTTGCCTTTCGGCAAAATACCGCGTCCGCTTCATGGCTATATTCAACGCGTTCTGGATGAACACGAATTGGCTGTTGAAGCGGCAGTCACCTGCGACCGCAAAAAACTTCTTCAGGCGTTTCTCGCAAGCATGGTAACAGTCAGTATTCCCGATGCCATTGACACCATGGAAGAATTGCTGAAAACTGAGAGGAAATATCTCCCCGCCGCATGGTTCAAGTAATGGTTTCTTCAATGTGCCGCGGTGAAATTCTTATCATGCTTTTATGAAGGATTTCACTGCGGCAATCACTCTGTCTGTATCTGCCATTGTCATTTTCTGACTGCACGGGATGCAGACGGATTTTTCATAGAGGTTTTCTGCGTTTGAGAGATTTCCGTGAGAACAGTTTTTATACATGGGATGCCTGTTGTTCAATTCCCATAGTGGACGTACCTGGATGCCCTTTGACTGCATAAAACTGATGAAATCCGCTCTCCTGTCAGAGGTAAAGCTTATAAGAGAGAGCCAGCAGTTGGAACGGCACCAGGGCTGTTCATTGAAAATGCTTATTCCTTCAATGCTTCCGAATTCTTTTGTATAACGCGCCTGTATTTCTCTTTTCGCCGCAATTGTTTTTTCGATGTATTCAAGCTGTGCGAGTCCGATGGCGGCCTGGATATTGGACATCCTGTAATTATACCCGACAAAGTCGTGGGTGTAATAAAGTTCATCCGATTTTGCCTGTGTGGAAAGGTGACGGAGCCTTTTGGCTAAATATTCATTATCGGTAACGAGCATTCCGCCTCCGCCTGTCGTAAGCGTTTTGTTTCCGTTAAAACTGAAGCATCCGATTTCGGCAAATGTCCCTGCGTGTTTTCCGTCGCAGAGCGTACCTATGGCTTCTGCCGCGTCTTCTATCCATTTAAGTTTATATTTTTCGGCGAGTTCCCTGATTTCAGCCATCCTGCATGAGTGTCCGAGGATATGAACGGAAATGATGGCTGATATCTTTCTTCCTGTGAGACGGTTTGTCAGAACGCCGTTTTTATAATCGCAATTTTCACTTATAAATTCCTCAACAGCGTCAGGGGAAATGCCGAGGGTTTTATTGTCGATATCGATAAATACGGGATGTGCATTTGCATAACTTATCGCGTTTACGGGCGCTATAAAGGTAAGGGTGGGAATAAAAACTTCATCATTCGCTGATACTCCCGCTGTAAGAAGTGCCAGATGCAGCGCGGATGTACCGTTTACAACGGCTACCGCGTACTGCGACCCCGTATATGAGGCGAAGTTTCTTTCAAAGTCCGTTACAAATTTACCAAGCGCCGATATCCAGCCGCTGTCAAGGCATTCGTTAACATATTTTTTTTCGTTCCCCTGCAGAAAGGGTTCGGACAGAGATATATAATTCTGATTGTTCATGTGCTTTATTCTGTTGACGGAATGTATTTCCGCACTTTTTTCTGCGGAGGTTTTGATGCGGGATTTGCCGTATCCTCGGCTTCTGTCTTTTCTGCTTCTTTTTTCAGTTCCGTTTTCGTGTTTTTAGATTCATCCTGAACGTCCGTTGAAGGCGGAGGCGCGGGAATAATATTTTTTTCAGGAATGACTGCCGGGGCCGGAGCTTGCGCGGGAGGAGTGGTAAGCGGCTGTGCTTGGGGCGCGGGGGCCGGAGCAGGAGCGGGCGGCGGCGGTTGTTTGCTTTCCGTGATGTTGGGAACTGCCGGTGGCTGAGGTTTTGCGGATGCGGGCGGAGGAGGAGCGGCTATGCTGGCGCTCATGAGGATGATATAAAACATAGGCTTATTGCTCTTCTCGGCAAGGTCTCCTATGCTTCTTACCGTACCGCAAAGATTGAGCAGGGAACCCAGTTCAGAATCCACTATGGTCGGGACGCAATTTTCATTATCTCTTTTTATGAGAATGGGGAGAGAAAAAGTATCCATGGGAAGCAGAACGAAATATTCGTCATTGGATATTTCGGCGTATTTGACTATCTGCGCCGGAATTGTGTTGCTGATGTCCTTAAACCTCATTTTGAAAGAGATATTTTTATCGATGAAATTTTTAGGCTGTATGTCCACAAGCCTGTATTTCACCGGCCCGAAGTCTGTCGGCTCGACGGAGTTTTTTTCAGTTTTAACGCTGTCTTTAGAAGACGTGCTTATATCAATATCATCTACAAGGAGATAATAATGTTTTCCTATGACTTTGGGAGTCCTGATTTTTCCGGCTTTTGAATCGTCCTTTTCGACTTTCTGCTGGATCGTAGCGTATATTGTTATCAGCTGGTCCTGTTCGAGCGTGGCGATGTCTTTCATCAGTTTTTCATTTTTTGAAGAGAATATAAGCGGACATTCCTTCTGGATATTTTCTATTTTCAGGAGACATATGAATTTGGGAAGAATTTTTTCATAGGGAGGAGGAAGTTTTGTTATATAGCCGTTATAAATGGCTTTCATACAGCGCTTAGGGTCTTTTTTTATGAACTTTTCGGGGTCTTCCGCGATCTCGGTGTATGTAGCGTCCGTTTTATAAGATTTCTTTTCGCTTTCTTTAAGAGCGTCATCAGCGGAAAAGAGCCGGGAAGAAGAAATGATAAGAACAGCGGCGGCGAATAAAAATGGAAACTGGAAGCATTTCATTATGACACCCCATGATGATTACTGTTTTATGTAATCTATCATGATATGAAAAAAATAAAAGATCGTAAAAAGGCAGAATTTGTTTTTTTGAGATTAACGGTAAGTTTCCCCGTCTCTGGCGAAAAACACCCTGTCGCCGAGAATGCTGCGGGCCTTTTCAAACTCATTTTTAAAATTTTCCAGTATGTTGCGTCCGTGATGCAGAAAACCGAGTTTCCCGGCAAAGCCCATATCCCTGAAGTAGCGGCATATATTTTCAGGAATATGATGTCCTGTCTCGACCAGTACCAGTTCAGCGCCTTTGGATATTTCCTCTATTTCGGAAATGTCCCTGATATCGCCGGAATAGACGATTTTTCTTTTTCCACATTCTATTTTAAACGAAAAAGACTGCCATTTCCCTTGCGACTTTGGCAGATGATTATTGTGATGTGTTGTAACTTTGAAACCGTCTTCGTCAAAAATAAGACCGTCCTGAACGCTGTTCTCCCTGATTTCAAAATTTATGGCAAAGCCGCCTTCGGTGCAGGACAACATTTTCCGTATTGCCGGCATGAGGCGTTTTCCGGGGACGAATATGTCAAGAGTTTTTCCAGTGAAACGCGAAGCCGTTGCGGGAAGCCCGTTTATTTTTCTGATATTCCAGAGCAGATTTGGCAATCCGCCGATGTGGTCCATGTGTGTGTGCGAAATGAAAACCGCCCTTGACGCGAGCAGATCGAGACCATGCTTTACGTGGGCCGCGTATGAACAATTCTCCCCGGTATCAAACCAGTAGAGTTTGTTTTTGTAAGTAATCCCGATAGATGTGTGCCTGAAACCTTCAAAAGGCTCTGTTCCCGAAGAAGTGCCGATAAAATCAATTTTCATTTTTATTTTGCCACGCGCGCATCAGGAGTTCGGCGGTTTTTTCGAGGGTTTCGGGGACGACTCTGGTATCGGCCAGTACCGGCATGAAATTTGTATCACCGTTCCAGCGGGGAACAATGTGCATATGTATATGGTCCGCCACGCCGGCCCCGGCCGCGGCCCCCAGATTGAAGCCGATATTGTAACCGTCGGGTTTCATCAGTTTATGCAGGACTTCTTTGGCTTTGACGCTCATTTCCATCAGTTCATTGCGTTCTTCCGCTGATAATTCGGAAATGTCTCCGGTATGGCGGTAGGGGGCTATCATCAGATGCCCGGAGTTGTAAGGATAACGGTTCAGCAGCGCGAATACTGTTCTGCCGCGTGCTATGATGATTTTTTCTTCTTCGGAGTCTGTAGCTTTTTCCTGTCCGCAGAGGAAGCATTTTTTGTCTTTTTTTGCTCTCAGGAAATCAATTCTCCAAGGCGCCCAGAGAGGCCTTTTTACAGAATCCATAATTTTTTCTCCTCATTAATGAAAAAACGCTTGAATTATCCACTCGCCGCGTTATATTCTGCCTCTTTGAATTTGTGATATAATAATTTGTCTAGAGAATATAACTTAAAAACAGGGTTTAGCAAAATGAAAAAAGAAATACATCCCCAATACGGCGATGCCAAGATCATTTGCGCCTGCGGACATGTATGGGAAACCAGGTCCACACGCAAGGAAACCAAGGTTGGTATCTGTGCGCACTGCCATCCGTTCTTCACTGGAAAACAGAAATTCATTGATACAGCCGGCCGTGTTGAAAGATTCCGTCAGCGCTATGCCAAAAAGACCGCTTAGTACGGAAACGTTTCTAATGATTACGCCTATTTTCATTCAGGGAAATAGGCGTTTTTTTATCCCTTAACATATTGTGTGTTCATTATGCTGCCCGAAGAAATAGCTCCTCATATTGAAAGGTTGAAAAAACGTTCCGCCGAGCTCGAAGAAAAGCTTGCGGATACGGCCATTTACTCAAAACCGTTTGAGCTGAAAAGCATCAGCAGGGAACATCAGAAGCTCGGAAACCTATTCCGGAATTATGAAAAATGGCGGAGCTCCTTGTCAAGCGTAGAAGAAAACAAAAAAATGCTTCAGACGGAAACGGATGAGGAGCTTAAATCTTTAATCAGCGCCGATATCGAGAGTCTTGCCGGGACGATAGATGAACTGGAGAAAAAAGTTCAAGTATCGCTTCTGCCGCCCGATGAAAACGAGTCGCGCAACATAATAATAGAAATACGTCCCGCCGCAGGCGGAAACGAAGCCGGGCTTTTTGCCGGGGAACTCTACAGAATGTACACCAGATATGCCGAAAGCAGAGGATGGAAACAGGAAGTCCTTGACCTTTCTGATGGCACATTGGGTGGAATAAAGGAAGTGGTGTTTTCCTTTTCCGGCGAGGATGTTTTCCCCAGAATGAGATATGAGAGCGGCGTTCACAGGGTGCAGCGGATACCCGCTACGGAATCAGGTGGCAGGATACACACTTCCACGGTGACTGTTGCGGTAATGCCGGAAGCCGAAGACGTTGAAATCGAAGTAAGAAACGAAGATTTGAGGTTTGACGTTTACAGGTCGTCCGGCCCGGGTGGACAGTGCGTCAACACTACCGACTCCGCTGTCAGGGTAACTCATATTCCCAGCGGATTAAGCGTTGCCAGCCAGCAGGAAAAATCCCAGCACCGCAACAAGGAAATAGCGCTTCGTATTCTTCGCGCCAGGCTTTTTGAAATGAAACAGCAGGAAGAGGCCGCGAAACAGGCCGCATCCAAGAGAGCGCAAATCGGCACAGGCGACAGAAGCGAAAGAATACGCACTTACAATTTTCCGCAGAACAGAGTTACCGACCATCGTTTCGGGATAAACATCTACAACCTTCCGAAACTCATGGAGGGTAATCTCGACGACCTGATTGACAGTATAGTATCGGCGGTCTCAGAGAAAAAACTGGCTGAACTTCTCAATAAGTAAATCCATCGGCGGATTTACAGAAAGGAACGAATATGCCTGTATCAGTCAACAGAGAAACAATTCTTTTTATCGGTGCCCATCATGAAGAGATAGAGGCGGAATGCCCTATAATGCCGATAAAGCTTTCAGGCAACGGCCATCGCGTTGTGATTCTCAACCCCGTCGGCGGCTGGAACTGGAGCTTTATAAGAAGCCTCGGCACGGACGGAAAAGAGCGCACGATTAAAGAAGCGACGGAAGCGGCGGCAAGGCTTGGCGCTGAAAAAATAATATGGGATTATCCCGTGGCAAAAGTCTGGGAATTCAGAACTGAAATTGTTCAGCGGATATCGGATTTTATTCTGGATTTGGCGCCGTCAATTGTTTTCATCCACTGGCCTTATGACTCCCATGCCGATCACCGCGAAATTGCCAAAATCAGTTTTCACGCTCTTCATACGGCAAACAATCAGGTGGAAAACTTTCAGAGAAAAATGAAAGTCGAGGAAGTTTACGCTTTTCAAACAGGCATATCACAGGCCTATGATTTCTGGCCTGACTTTTTGATAAGCGGCACAAAAGAAGACTTTGAAACCGCCGCCCATGCTCTTCAGGCTTTTCACGGAACAGCCGGAGACAAAGCGAAGATGTGGCTGGATAACATAAGGGTAAAAACAGCCTACTGGGGACATCTTGCCGCTACGGAATTTGCCGAAGCATATAAGTTCATCGGCCCTTCTTTCCCGCTTAGCGGTTTAAAACTTGCCTCCATGCTCGGCAACGAAATAAAGCCCGTAGCCTTTGAAAAATGGCAGAAAGAACCCGGATATCTTATCTGAGTTGTTTGGAAAACATTAAATAAGGAAGCTTGGTTATACAAGTGAAACTGGTATTCAGATTGGCGTTAATGCTGTCATTGTTTGCTCTTGTCTCATGTGCAAATAATAATCCTTTGCTGTATCCGGTAAAATCCGGCGATAAGTGGGGTTTTGCCGATAAAGATGGAAATGTTCTGGTCGCTCCTGTTTTTGATGAAGTCTCTCCGTGGGTAATCGCACATCATAAATTTCCTGTCTGTGTGAATGGGAAATGGGGATGTATAAAAGCTGACGGTACATATCTTATTAAACCTGAATATGACGAACTTTTCCCTTTTCTTTATGGCATCGCGAAAGTCAGAATTGGGAATAAATACGGTATTATAAATGAAAACAATGAAATTGTGATCCCGATAAAATATGACCGTTTGCCCTCTTATGGAGGAGATGGTCTGTTTCATGTTTTCCTGAACGGAAAAGATTATTTTATTGACTGGGATGACAATGTTGTTTTTGACGGTTCGCCTTTCGACGCTGTTTCACAGCATGGTTTTTCTGAAGATGCTATTGGTGTTTGCAAAAATGGCAAATGGGGGTTTGCCGACACTAATGGCAAGCTTATAGTTGATATGGTCTATGAAAGTGTTGCTCATTTTTATAATGGATATGTTGCTGTGCGTACAAAAGATGGCTGGGGCATTATTGATAGGAAAGGGGAGATTATAGTAAAGCCGGCATATCACAATATAAAGGAAGTCTCGGAAAATATGGCTGTTGTCGAGAAAGGAGATTTGTGTGGATATGTGAATACTGATGGGGCTCTTGTAATACCTTTGCGATATGATTTTGCCGATAAATTTGTGAACGGAAAAGCTGTCGTTTGTGAAAAAGGTGTGTTTTATAAGATAGATAAAAGCGGGGAAAATCGTGAGCGAATTGAGCCTGATTTGGATTATGTTCTGGAGAAAATTGTTCTCAGAGAGGTATTTGAGGGTTTATCCGATAAGAATATAGCAGGAGAATTTGATCTTTTTAAAAGGAAAATAAAAAAAGAATATCCCGCTCTCAGGGAAATAAGATTCTGTATTTCCACTGATTTGCTCGGAAATTTAAAAGAACAGCCTCCTTCTGTGGATGATGAAAAACAATCGATTCCCGTTTCTGCTATGGGTGTTCGTGATATTCCTCTGATTATGGAGATAAGATATTTATGCAGGTGCTTTAATGCCGAATACGAGATAATCGATAAAAATACAATACTTATTCTTCCCAAAAACAAAGATAAAAAGTCCCTGCGGGAAGTAAAAATCAAGAGATTGCCATAGTGAACTATATAGAACCCGTGTTAAATAGAAATGATGGAAGATATTATTTGAAACAATTCATCAGTTTTATACGATATTCTGTAATTAATGGCATTCATATAAAGGAAACAACGTGAACGTTAGTGATAAAAAGAGACATGTTGAAATTAAAAGTGTTTCTCGTACGAAAAAACTTACTGGTTCTCTATTTGAGTATGCAGAGACGAAACCTTTTCCGTCAAGAGTAGAAATACATGAAACCTTGAAAAAAGCTATTTCATCTGGTGTGAAAAATGATAAATTACCGTGAACCATTATTTCGGCCGCCGGCGGAGGCGGATAGCCTGATTTTTCAGGCGGCTTACGGCTGCCCTCATAACTGTTGCCGCTTTTGCATGATGTACAAAAGCGTGCGTTATTCGGTGCGCGATAAGCATGAGCTTTTTGCGGACTTTGAAGAAGGAGCGCGGCTTTACCCGGATGCTTCCAGGATTTTTCTGGCGGATGGCGACGTGATGGTTCTGCCGTTCGGGATGCTTTGTGAATATCTGGAAAGACTCGGGAGTCTTTTTCCTCAACTTGCGAGGGTAAATGTTTATGCGAACGGAAGTTCCATACTGGATAAGACGGAAGAGCAGTTGAGAGAACTTCACAGGCTGAAACTCAATACAGTTTATGTGGGACTTGAGAGCGGGGACGAGGGACTGTTGAAACTCGTGAACAAAGGCGAGACGGCGGGAAATATGGTCAGGGCCGTAAAGACGGCGCAGGCCTGCGGTTTGCGTTGTTCCGTTATGGCGCTCGCCGGACTCGGGGGCAGGGGGCATTCAGAAATCCACGCGCTGAAAACGGCGGAGGTTTTGAACAATATGCAGCCGCGCCTGCTTTCGGTATTGCGTTTTATAGAAGTTCCGGGTACAGTAATGTTCAAAGGTTATGAAGCCGTTTCGGAATATGAGGCCGTTCTTGAAATCAGAAAACTTATTGAAAATCTTGATTTGGAGAAAACGGTTTTCCGGGCGAATCACGCGTCGAATCCTGTTCCTCTCGGAGGGCGTTTCCCTCAGGACAAGGGCAAGCTTATAGCGGAACTTGATTATATGCTGGCTTCGCGGAAGCTTGACAGAAAGGGCCCGGGCCCCGTTCCTTTTTATCTTTAAACAACGGAAAATATTAAAATGAGCGATACCGCGGAAAAAAAAAGAAAAACATCCAGAGAGAAAATGGAGACGCTTTCATCGGAAGGCGGGGCACTTTCCGAACCTGTTTCAGGGGAAACAATTGTCAGCGTTCCTGAGGCTGTGACAGGAGCTGAGGCTGATTTCAAAGTTGATTCCGGGGTTATAAAAGTTCTTACCGTAAAACCGAAGGATAAATATAAATTTCAGAAGAGCCTCGGATACGGCGGCATGAAAACCGTT
Source organism: Lentisphaerae bacterium GWF2_44_16 (assembly GCA_001803225.1). GTDB lineage: Bacteria > Verrucomicrobiota > Lentisphaeria > Victivallales > GWF2-45-14 > GWF2-44-16. The sequence goes on from MHBF01000100.1 coordinate 11,205, forward strand.
TTGCAGGTGAGGGACAAGGATACGACCCGCGATATAGCGATGGCGGTTATACCGGACTCCAATAACAGGCCTGTCGACGATTTGTGCAGGTTTGTGAGGGAGGCGAGGATACTTGCGAACCTTGAACACCCAAATATAGTCCCGATATATGATATAGGCATAGATGGAGGCAACTCACCTTATTTCACGATGAAACTTCTCAAGGGCGGGACACTCGCGGACATTCTCAAAAAACTTACGGAGAGTGACGAAGAGTACAGAAAAAAATATGACCTGTCACGTCTTCTTCAAATTTTTCTGCGGGTTTGCAACGGCATGGCTTTCGCTCATTCCAAAAACATAATTCACCTCGACCTGAAACCTGAAAACATTCAGACCGGGGACTTCGGCGAAGTTATTATCATAGACTGGGGAATCGCCAAAATAATCGGACAGCGGGAAAAGGATGAGGACGGCAGAAAAAATGTCGGCAAGCCGCGTCCCGTTGCCGCGGGAGATGCCCAGCTCACTATGGACGGCGTAACAAAAGGTACTCCCGGGTATATGGCCCCCGAACAGGCGGCGGGCAAAAACGCGGAGAAAGATAAACGTACTGACATCTATGCGCTTGGCGGAATACTTTATGCCATTCTTACTCTTGAAGACCCGATAGACGGAGAAAGCATTCAGGGAATGCTTTGCGATACCGTCATGGGCAATATAACTCCTCCTCACGAGAGGAAGCCGGATATGCTTATTCCCTCCGCCCTTGAGGCCGTCGTCATGAAGGCGATGGCGCTTGACCCCAATGAACGCTATCAGAACGTCATGGAATTGAGAGACGAGATTTATGCCTTTATCGGCGGATTTTGCACTGTCGCCGAAAAAGCGAGTTTCTTCAAAAAAACAGTATCGCTGATAAAAAGGCATCGCCTTACTTCTTCTTTCATAGCGATAATAATTGTACTGCTTTTTGCTCTGGGGGCTTATGCTGTTTACGATTACTCAAAGCAGACTGCCGACTGGATAAATGTTTACGAACAGGACTTTACTAAAAGCAATCCCAACTACAACGGGCTTCTTTTTCTCGATAAGTTCCTGCAGGAAAACACCGATATATGGGCTTCCGACAACAGCGGCCTCAAAATGGAAAAGTACAACTGGCTCTGGTTCGAAAACCTTAAAATAACGGAAAACGTAAAAGTCGTCATAAAGCTTATCTGTACAGGCAATCCCGACGCCATTGAAGTATGCCTCAACTCCAGAATTGAAAAAGTCCCTTACTGGTGGAATGTTCCGACTGGATACTCATTCCAGTTCGGAGGCTACGGCGGCACGAAAGACATAATATTCAAAAACGAAGGTTACGGCGAACCGGATATTATCAATATAATTGAAAGCAAACTCCACACTGGAAAAGTGCAGGAAATAGTTTTTCAGAGAGAGGGTGAAACTCTTTCGATTATAGTGGACGGAAAGGAAACCCTGAAGGTCGTTGACCTCTTTCCTCCGATAGGCCCCAATTTAAACAGAATAGGAATAAGGACTTTTTCTTCATCCACGAAAGTTCTTTCGGTATCGGTTTCCCGTCTGGCGCTTCCGGAAAAGGCGAGCCCCCTGATTGCCGGGGACGCTCTTGCCGAGGGCATGCACTTTGACGAGGCCATAAGCAAATATCTTACCATTGCCGAAAATTACGGCACGGGCCAGGTCGCGGAAAAAGCCCTGACCAAGGCGTACATTACCGCCGCGACTAAATTAACCCGCGACCGTGATAAAGCCCTTCAGGAAATAAAAAAACAGATAAATGGCAGGTTTGCCAAATTCAGATATCTTGAAATGATCCTTGAAGTCGACGCCATTGTTTCATGGAGGGAAAAGGAATATAAGAAAGCCTTTGCGCTGGTACCTGAAATATTCAAGATAAATCCTGATACCAATATCGTTGTGCGCCTCCTCGAATGCCAGCACCAGCCGCTTCCTCCGGCTACGGCGGCGGAACTTATGTCATGGATATGCAAAACGAAAAACCTGAAACGCCTCAATCTCTCGAACCTGGGACTTGAAACCATAGCGCCATTGAAAGACCTGCATCTGCTTTTTTTTGACTGCTCCAATAATCAGCTCGCGAATCTTGATGCCCTTGAAAAAATGGAACTCGAAACGCTTTCCTGCGCGAATAATCAGATATCCTCTCTCAAGCCGCTGCGCAATATGTCTCTGAGAGATTTGAACTGCTACGGCAATCAGATAGCTGATCTGAAGCCGCTGAGAAAAATGTCATTGAAGCATTTCGACTGCTCAAACAACCAGATAAGCGGACTCGAAGCCTTGAAAGATATGTCGATGGAACGTCTTATATGCAGGAACAACCGCATAAGCGATCTGAGCCCCTTGAAGGACATGCCGCTCAAATATCTTAACTTCGCTTCTAATTCAGTGGAGAGCATTCTTCCTCTCAAAAATCTCTCGCTCGAAACTCTTATCTGTTCCAATAACAGGATAAAAAATCTCCAGCCTCTCGAAGGAATGCAGTTGGAAACCCTCGACTGTGCTTCAAACAGAATTACGGACCTTGGCCCGCTTGAAGGAATGCAGCTTGAAAACCTTGACTGCAGTGGAAACAATATATCAAGCCTGAAAGCCCTTAAAAATATGCCGCTGAAAACTCTTGAGCTTTTTGACTGTGATAAAATTACTGACCTGGGCCCGCTTTTACAGATAGAATGCCTTGAACGCCTCGGTCTTCCCCCGAACGCTAAAAATACGGAACTGCTGAAAAAACTTCCGGCCCTCAAAAAAATATACAGAAGCCGCAAGGAGGCTGAAGAAAATGTTCAGCCGGAAAATAAATAATCATGAAAAGAATTTACCTCGATAATAATGCTACTACAGCCTTGCGACCGGAGGCGCTTGAGGAAATGTTGCCTTTTTTCAGGGAGCATTTCGGTAATCCATCCAGCCTTCATGAGCACGGACAGAAAGCCCGCGCCGCTGTTGACAAAGCCAGAATGAAAGTCGCCGGCTTAATCGGTGCCAGGGCCGATGAAATAATCTTTACGGCGAGCGGTTCGGAAGCTAATAATATCGCGATATCCGGTTATTTAAGTTATTTAAACGACAAGCGGCAGAAACATATTATCAGCAGTTCCATTGAACATAAATCTGTTTACGCCCTCTGCAAGGCCATAGAAGAAAAAAAACTTGCGCGACTCACATTTCTGCCCGTTGATAACAATGGAAAAATAAACATGGAGGCCGCTCTTTCTTCCTTTTCAGAGGATACGGTGCTTGTCTCGCTGATGCTGGCTAATAACGAAACAGGAGTTATACAGCCTCTTGCGGAAATAATTCATGAAGCCCGCAAAAGAGGCATTGTCACGCACGTTGACGCGGTACAGGCGCTCGGCAAAACGCGAGTGAATGTTTCTGATATCGGAGCGGATATGCTTTCTATTTCAGCTCATAAAATAAATGCCCCCAAAGGCATTGGCGCTCTCTATATCAGGAGAGGACTGAAAATAAATCCTCTGATTTACGGAGGGGGCCATGAACGCGGTCTCAGGGCAGGGACTGAAAATGTCCCCGCAATTGTTGCTTTCGGAAAAGCCGCCGAAATACTCGCGTCTGATTTTGATGGAATAATCGCGCATGAACTTTTCCTGAGAAACAGACTTCTTGACGGCATAAAAAAAAGAATTGAAAATATCAGGATAAACGGAGATATTTCTCAAAGCATACCCAATACCCTGAACGTGAGTTTTACCGGTGTCGAAGCGGAAGCGCTTCTGACACGGCTTGACATGCGGGGTATTTCGGTTTCCACTGGTTCCGCGTGCAGTTCGGGCGCGTCTGAACCATCCAGAGTGTTGCGTGCGATGGGGCTTGACGCGTCTGCCGCTTACAGTGCCGTCCGCTTTTCAGTCGGTTATGACAATACAGCCGATGAAATCGACGAGACTCTTAATATCCTTGAAAAAACAATTTACGAAATGAGAAAAATTTAGATTTCATCTGTATATTTATCGACAAGAAAAATGGAAGGGCTTCAAATCATGGCATATCTCAGCGAAAAAGAAATCATTGATAAGATAAACATTCTTCGCAAAAAACTTAACGCCGTAATACTGACCCATAATTATCAGCTTGGCGAAGTTCAGGATATCGCGGACTTTACCGGAGATTCTCTGGAACTCAGCATGAAGGCGGCAAATACCGTCGCTGATATAATAGTTTTCTGCGGTGTCAAATTCATGGCGGAGACAGCCTATATACTTTCACCTGAAAAGAAAATCCTTCTTCCGGTTATGGAGTCAGGCTGCCCGATGGCTGACATGGCTGATGCCGACGAACTGCGCAAAGTAAAAGCCGAAAATCCCGGCGCTGTTGTCGTGTGTTATGTGAACAGCACCGCCGAGGTGAAGGCCGAATGCGATCTCTGCGTTACTTCCGCAAATGCCGTTCAAATAGTTTCGTCCATTCCGGCTGACAAGAAAATCATTTTTGTTCCCGATAAAAACCTGGGTGCTTATGTCCAGAAAAAGACCGGCAGAAATATGTTTCTCTGGCCCGGCTTCTGTCCCACTCACATGCGGATAACTCCCGAACATATCCTGAGAAAAAAAGCTGAATATCCCAATGCCGTCGTCATGGTGCATCCCGAATCGAGACCGGAAGTCATAGAACTTGCCGACGAAGTTTTAAGTACCGGGGGCATGTGCAAATTCGCAAAGGGAACAAGTAAAAATACAATTATAGTCGCCACTGAAATGGGTATCATATACCGCCTGCAGAAAGAGAATCCGGGCAAACTTTTCATCCCGGTATCTGAACAGGCCATCTGTCCCAACATGAAACTGACGCGCCTGGAAGACGTGCTTTCGGCGCTTGAAAAAGGCCGTTATGAAATAACTGTTCAGGAAAACATAAGGGTACTTGCGAAGAAACCCATCGAACGAATGCTTGAGCTCTCTGAAAAGCTAATGAAAAACTGAAAGGTAATTTCAAAAGTTTGAATTAAAACTTTTGAAATTACCTCATAGGTCATGACAAATTTTTACTCATTGCCGCATCTACAGCTTTCAGGGCGTCAAGTGCTGAGCTGGTAATGCCGCCGCTGTAACCGGAACCTTCACCTATAGGATAGAGATTTTTAATGTTTATTGATGCTCCATCGGCGTTGCGGAGAATTTTTACCGGTGAGGAGGTTCTGGTTTCTGCCCCGAGAAGCATTCCATGGCTGGAAATGAATAGCGGGTAGTCTTCTTTCCATTTTCTGAAGGCAAGGGTCAGTGAATCATATATAAAATCAGGGAAAATATCGTGCATGTCCGCGGAGACACAACCCATCTGATATGAAGATGGGTTCAGCTCTTTTGAGACTTTTCCTGAGAGGAAGTCTTCGACTTTCTGAGCAGGTACGGCCCAATTGCCGCCTCCGGCCTTGAATGCCTTTCTTTCTATTGCTTCCTGAAAGGCCATGCCGGAGAGCGGGTTGCCGGGAGTATAGTCACTGGTATGGCATGTTACAGTAATGGCGGAATTTGAGAAGGGGAGGCCTCTGTCTGAGTAGCTCATGCCATTGACGGCAAGGAGTCCATTTTCGGATGAGGCATTGACGACTTCACCTCCGGGACACATGCAAAAGGAATAGACACCGCGCCTCCCTGGCCGGTCGGTATAAGTGAAAGAATAAGTCGCCGCGCCTATTGTCTGATTGCGCTGATATTTTTCCCCGTAGCGCATGAGATTTATGATTTCAGCCGGATGCTCAAACCGCATACCCACAGCTATAGGTTTCTGCTCCATTGCTATGCCTTTTTTATAAAGCATTTCAAGAGTATTGCGCGCGGAGTGCCCTATGGCAAGATAGATTGCGGATGAGAGATATTCCTTTTCGCCGTTTATCACGACTCCGGATGCTTTTCCGTTTGAAATAATGAGCTCTGTCATTTTACTGCCATAGTGGATTTCGGAACCTTTTTCGAGCAGGTATTCACGCATGTTCCTGACTATTCCGCAAAGTACGTCCGTGCCGATATAAGGTTTTGAAATGTATATTATGTTCTCCGGCGCGCCGAAGCGTATAAAGGTTTTCAAAACTTTATCGGCATAGCTGGAATTATTGACGCGGGCGAAAAGCTTGCCATCGGAATAGGCCCCGGCGCCGCCCTCTCCGAATTGAATATTCGACTCGCTGTCAAGTTCACGTGTCTTTATGAATTTGAGAATGTCCGTTGAACGTTCCTCTATCTTTTTACCCCGTTCAAAAATAAGAGGTTTTGCGCCGCGTTCGGCAAGTTCTATCGCGGCGAAAAGACCGGCGGGTCCGAGACCTATAATAATTGGCCTGTCTTTAAGAGTGTAGTTCGGAGCTTTAGCTTCTGTTGTTTCTGTAAACAAAGAATATTGCTCCTTATTGTCAAAGCTGTCGGGAACCCTTAGCGCAAGGGAAAGTTTGTAATAGAACTGTTTTTCATCCCCTGTATAAAGTGATTTGCCGAGTATCCTCAGAAGTTCAATATTTTCAATTCCAGTTTTCAGTTTTTCGGAAGCGGCATGGAGATACTGAGAAACTGAGTCTTTCTCAATCGCGATCTTGATGTTGTTTATGATAAGGTCCAAAAATCATCCGCCATATTCCGTATTGTATGAACTGCTAATATATGCGAATTAAGAAACAAAGAAAGCTTAAAAGTATTGTTATGCGGCAATTCAGTTAAAATTCGCGTTACGGCGCGTCAGGTGTCCAATACTTCAACTGATCGCATTGCGGTTCGCGGAACTTATAATAAGCGACATGACCATCGACATGGTTGATATTAATTCCGTTCTTATGCCAGTAAACCGCTGCTGGAAGACCGGGCTTGTTCGCAGAGCCCTTGTATGAATAAATTATGGAGGAAGCATTTGACGGCATAAAGTTAAAGCAGGTGGAAGAATGCCGGAATTCTGAAATTCTCCACCTCCGCGTAGGCAAACTAAGACCTTCCGGATAGGCAATCTGCCCATTTTGCCGGTAAGTATAATAAAAAACTCTGTTCGCGCCATCCAGATTAGCCAGGTTCTGCAGCATCGGACTGGGGTCAGTCGGGCAGACAAAAAAACCGCGTTTATCGTTTTCTTTGGCGTTAACATATGAATACAGGCGCAACACCGAATGCTGACCATAAACCATAAAGCCATCATAATCATTTGTGTACATCGTACTGGCCGCGCCTATTTCCTTAAGTCTGCCGGCACAGACTATTTTTTTGGCGCTATCCCTCGCGCTTTTCAGTGACGGCAGGAGCATCGCCGCAAGAATCGCGATTATTGAAATCACAATCAGGAGTTCCAGCAGAGTAAAAGCTGTTCTAATAAAAGGGCATTTTGCTGCTTCATAAAATAATCTGGACATATGATTTTTCATCAATAATCTCCCTCGCGCCAGAAAACATCTTTGTTATTGGTCGGAATATCTACATATTTTTTTGTTCCGGCATGCAAATCGGCATACAGGACATTTACGCTGTTGCCTATATGCCGCGCGCCTCTCTGGATATATATGGTCTCCCCGTAATACGCCTGAGAAGCGGACGAATCCATCACCATTGAAATCATTGAAGGCTTCACCAGGGCTTTCCAGTTCTTGGGACTTTTGGTAAAATGAACGCCGCTGAGGCCGGGGGCAAAACAAAAGTTATATCCGTATGAGCAATACCAGTTCGTATGGTCGGTGTCCGGTTTTCCATCCCATGAAGGACAATAGAAGACAGTTCCTCTCCTGAGATGGTTTTTATACTGGTTCTTGTATCCGGGAACCCCAAGGGAAGCGTTTTCTTTCTCGCCGTAAATATAAGGCCATATCCATGTTGACCAGAGTATGTCATCATATCCTGCGTAAACGGCAGCCGAATAAGGCGGGGCGCAGCCGTTATTATCTCCTCCATACATCTCAAAAGCGGTGCCGATTTGTTTCTCGTTTGAGCGGCAGATTATTTCCTGCCCTTTCTGGCGGGCCTTTTTCAAGGCCGGCAGAAGCATGGCCGCTAGAATCGCTATTATGGATATCACAATGAGCAATTCCACAAGAGTGAAAAACCATTTTTTCATCGTGCACCTTCCATGCATATATTATAAACCGGAACAGGCCCGAAAACCATAGTTTTGAACATTAAATTCATTTTTTCACGTCCTCAAGCGAACAGGCATATCTTCCGTCCCATTCATTTCCCGTCACGTACTTTATAAGATTATTCAGATATGCCGTGGCGACGGCGTCAAAACCGTACTGGGACGTGGCGTCAATCTGTGAAAGGATAAGCAGGCCTTTTCCAATCCTGATTTCACAGAGAAGCCCCCCCAAACGCGTCATAGTATCCTCCTTAACTCCTTTGTCCGTAAAGCCGTTGCTGTTTCCTGCTATTATCACGCCTTCATTAAGCGGCATTGCAAGATATGAATATATTTTCCCATACAGAGCGGACCACTTTTTCCAGTTTTCCGGTTTATTAATGCCCTTCAAAACCGGATGTTCCGGCTCTATAATATCCGCATGTATCCCTATCGCCGCCTTTTCACCGAAAATCCTGGTCAACTTCCTGAAAGCCCCCACGCTCTGGATTTTCACGTTCTGCAAAAGCGGAATATTTCTGTTCTGTTCAAGGCAGAGCGCCCTTCCCCCGTTTTCAAGGTACGCCGAGAGCTTCGCGTTATTTTCCTTTGTCAGGAGGCCGGCCATTCCCTGGGCAATTATCACAAGGTCGTATTTTTTCAAATCGTTATAATTCGAAACGATTTCGCTTTTGACGCCAAGCACATCCAGGAGGCGCGAGGGATTGAAATCATAAAGGTAATGGTCGCCAGCATCAATTACTCCGATTGATTTATTGGTACTTATCTTCATCCCGGTGTTTTCTTTTCCCAGTATGAATGCGTTGTAGATGTTTTCGCTGTATGTCTTATCATCTGAAACAAGGGCAAAGGAAAGCGAATAATCGCCGGTTTTCAGGAGCGGATTGACTTTAAAAAGGTATACTATTTCTTTTTTATCGCCCCTGAGCAAATCCCCTGCCGGGATTTTCATGATTTCAAGAATTCTGCTGCCTCCGTCTTTAAGTTCGATTTTCACAGCGGCATTTTTGATATCGGCACTGCCGTAGTTGAAACAGAAGACCCTCAGCTGATATTCCTTTCCCGCAAAAAAGTTGTGCTTCCACTGCATGTCCGCGCATATGAAAACAGGAGCATTCTTTTTTGAGAGGACTTTCCCGAGAGGGCTTTCATTCATACCCTGCGGGTCAAGTTCTTTCGCCGCCTTTTCGTCCAGGCTTACCTCCGGGGATGAAACCATCCCGAAACCCTGAACATATTCATCGCTCATCCTCGCCATTTCCACCATTTCTCCGACATGTTCCGCAAGCAGTGGATAAAGTTTATCCCTGTCGAGAGAATTCCTTATCCCGGCAACGTTCACATCGCAATAATGGAAGTCCAGATATCTTGCGTTTTCAGGCGCAGGCAGACTGTAAAGTTCGCAGTAAAGCTTCTTGTTGATTTTGCCGTTCTCAATTACCTTGCCGTAACGGGAGAGAATGGCGAGCCAGTATTGCGTATGCTGCCTGTACCCGTAATAATACAAAGCTTCCGTATAAACTGACGGTTTCTGATTTCCGGCATAGAACTTGGAATTCCAAGCCAATGTCTGCTGTTTCAGATAGTCGGGAATGAGTGTATGAACAAACGCGCCTCCACAACTTCCCTGCAATGCCGCTGGATTGAAAAAATCAAAAGGCGGCGGCGGTATCAGCGGCACCAATTTATTATTCTCGTCCTGCCCCGATGACATGCCGGACTGGGCGCTGCTGAACAATCTGCTGCTGTCATATTTGCGAAGCACCTTGACATAACGGTGAAAATCCGTGCTTACGCCGGGAACACGATTGCACTCGCCTTCCGGTGTATATGCGACAACTGAAGGATGATTATAAGCCGCCGCCGCATTTCTTTTCAATGTTTCATTGAGAAACGCCTCCCTGTCGCTTTTAAGAAGTTTTTCAGCGTAGTCTGAATACTCGCATTCAAGCAGGACATCAGGAGTAGGTATCTGGAGAATGCCGAGCTCGTCGCAGATATCAAGAAAGGCCTTAGGCGGTATTTTTTCTATTCTGAAAATCGTATTGAGATTTGCCTGCTTCAACAGCAAAAGATATTTCCGCAGAAAGTTATTGCGATTGTGATAAAAATCAAAATGGGTCTGTTGCAAGTTTACAAGAGCTGTGCATTCCGGGGATATCCCGAAAAGAAATATTTTGTTCCCGTTTAAATAAAAATATTGATTTTTAACTGAAAATTCACGGAGCCCGAAACGCTCCCAGCCAATTACTTTGTCATCACTGTAGACCTTGAGCGAATAGAGGAACGGATTGAAAGTGTCCCAGAGGACGGGATTGTTTATTTTGACTGAAAATTCCACATCATTGTCCCCCGGATTAAGTGACTTGCAGTTAATGTCAAATTTTGAAACAGAGCTTGAACCGCTTATTCTTTTCTGATATTCAGGGCTTCCGGCCCACGGTCTGATTTCGCCTTTCAATTTTGCGTTTGAAGATTTTTTATTTCCGTTGAATACAGTGCATTTCACGTTTACGGTGCCGGGGAGTTTCGGTGTGATGAAAATATTTTTGCAGTAAATCTGCGGAACGAACTCTATCAGACACGGGCCGAATATGCCGTTGGTATTATTCTTATCATAGCCGCCCGATTGTTTTATATAGAAACGCACTGTTATATTGTTTTCTTTGCCAAACTCGATGAAATCGGTGATATCGATATTATGGATATCAGCGCATTTTCCCGGTATCATGTTTAAGGGCCTTGCGGCTTCTTTGCCGTTTATCCATATCACCGGTTCCCATGCCAAGTTGCTGAAAGTGATTATTGCCCTGCCGTCCTTGTATTTTTCGGGAACGGTGAAAGATTTGCGAAGGTATCCGATGCCCGGCCCCGGCACGACAGTATCGGCGCGCCCCGGCCTGCACCATAATTTCTTCGGGATTGCCATGTCCTGCCATGCGCCGTCATTGCAGTCGCGTTTCCAGAAATTTTCCTTCATCCCCTCGTCGCTGAAATCATATCCGGGCTTCCCGTCCACTTCCTTAAATTTCCATTTGCCATGCAGATAAAGCTGTTCCTTTTTTCCATAAAAAACATCACAGTCTTCAGGTTTAAGGCAGGCATCGGCATTGTCCTTTTCCGCCGCGCCAACACCTCCGCAAAGGAAAAAACCTGTTGCCGTAAAAATCGAAAACATAGCCCGCCGAATAAATTTTCTCATCATTGCCCGTTCTCCCGCAGAGCAGGTTAAATCAACGTGAAACTACTTCTGACACCTGAAATTATATATATGAAAATTAATAAAGTCAATATTTATTCCATTTATTACTTGTTTTTTTCTTGAAAAGATATATAATTTATAGAGTCAATCGATTTTTATATTGAATCCAATAAGGAGTTGGCGCATGATAAAGAAATCCAACTTTATACCCAAATACGAGAAGATACTTAATATTCTGCTGAGAGAAATTTCATCAAGATTCCGGCGGGGAGACCTTTTTTATACGCAGCGGGAACTTATGAAGCATTTCGAAGCCAGCTATGCGACAATAGGCCATGTTCTGAAAGATTTGAAAGCAAAGGATATCATTGACTGTCGTGTGGGGAAAGGTATTTTCATAAAAAACATACCGCCTCCAAGAAAGCTCAGGCCGACAAGGATTTCAGTCTTTCTTAATGACTACCAGACTGCGCAGGTCGAGTCAACTATATCCAGCCTTCAGATTCAGGGACTCATTAATTCACAGAAAAAATACGCGTGTGAAATAGTTTACCACATCAGAAATAAAGACCCCCAGAAGATGCTTTCCATGTTTCATGAAAGCGCGTCTGACGGAATACTCTTTATAGAGGATGGCCTTTTTGAGCTGATAGATTTGGCGGAAGAATACAAGATACCTTCTGTCGTTGTGCATCCAATTCATCAGAAACATAATTTGAGTATTGAGATTGATGACGCCTGCGGATTTAAAATAGCCACTCAGGAACTCATAAAAAAGGGTTGTTCCCAAATCATGATATTAGGGTTCAGGATATTCGATGGGCACAATGTGAATAAGGTGGACGGTTATCAGGTAGCATTGAAACTTTCAGGCATTCCATACAGGAAAGAACTAATCCTTAATCTGACAAGTTATGATATAACAGAACGCCTCGAACAGATAAAGGAGGCGATAATAAAAAGGAAAAATTATGACGGCATTATTGTTCTGCAGCCGGAACTTCTGGAGTTACTCGAATCAGTCCTGCGCAGAGAAAACGTAAAAGTCCCTGAAGATGTCAAGATAGCGGTTTTCGGCAATTATGGTTATACGCTGAAAACCCCTTTTCCCGTAGGTGTAATTAAAGTGCCCCATATAGAAGCAGTGGAAGCGGGCGTAGAGTTACTCATAAGAAAAAGCATGGAACACAATCTGATTTCTGAAATAAAACTTTTAAGGCCGCTTTTTGAATGGAACCCCCCAAATAGGATTTTTTGAGATGATTTTCGATAATAAAACATTTTTCATGAATTCCCCGGAGAAACAGAAAGAGCTTGTAAATTATTTTCTCTCCAGAAAAAAGCCTTTCTTCATTTCTGAGCATCTTTTCATGTGTAAGGACTGGCGGCTCGGAGACGATATCAATGCCCTGGAGAACGCTGAAAGAACAGATAAGGAAAAATTTCTGAACGACGACGGAAGAATAATTCCTTTTAAATGGCGTAACCCGGAAGAATGGGGAAATTTCAGCGGATATATGAAGTTTTACATGGTAAGAGGCAACATTCAGGGCGATATATGCCTGGCGTACCTGAAAAGCGGGAATAAAAAATACCTGAAACTCTTTGCCGAATATCTGGAGGCATTTGAAGAAAATACTTCCTTTCACAGAAAAGCGTTTGATATGAAAAGCGGAAGCGCCGCCTTTTACGGCGGTTTCGATCCGAATATGTCGTGGGCCAAAACGGATTGGGGCCCCTGGAACGAGCCGATGGACCTCGGACACAGAATATCGCGCCACTGGAGGATATGGGCATCCGGCATCTTCAAAGAACTTCCGGCAAACCTGAGCTTCAATTTTCTGAAAAGACAGTATGAACTGATTATGGAATATAATGAATTCGCGGATTTTCCATACAAATCGGGAAATCATTACCTCTTTGAATTGGGAACTGTTCCATATCTTGGCGCTTCCATGTTTCCGGAATTTGAGGAATGCAGAGTTATGCGGGACAAGGCCGTTGCTCTTATAAATAATTATGTCAGGCATTCAATACTTCCCGATGGTTCCTACATGGAGCATTCATCGTCATATACAGTAGTAACATTTCTCGATATTCTGGCGCCTTATTGTTTTGCTGAACGTAATGACCTGAAACTTCTGACAAAAAATAATTCAGAAAAATTAAAGAAGTTTGCAGGTTTTATTTTCGACCTTTTTCATCCTTGCGATACCATTACGTGTTTCGGTGATTCCACACCATTTGATATCAATACCGCGCTTGGGATAACTGAAAAGGAACTCTCTGACCTGGGAATTAAAATCCCGCCCCGGAAAATCTCATCAGTATATCCTCATGCCGGCTATGCTTTTCTGGGAAATAAAAAAGCCAGAATGTCCATATCGGCAATGAAAAAACATTTTCCAAAGGCGCACATCCACTGGGAACATCTGACTTTTGAATTCTGTTATAACGGGATATTGTGGATAGCCGATCCAGCGTCGGTAATAAGAGGGAGGGAAGCTTATACAAGACCGCTTATTTATTCGGGAAAAGCTAAAAAAGCCCCCGCCCGTCAATACCACTATTCGCTTGCCGCCCATAACAGCGTCCTGATAGATGATCTGATACCCGGCGATGAGGCATATACAGAACACGAGTTCGGTGGAACGCCAGCCGAATGCAGTGCTCATTTCTTTTCAGCGCAGGAGCAGAAGTACAGCGCATCCCATTACTTGTACATATCCCTTGGGATAAGGCATAAAAGAATATTCCAACGTCTTTCCGAAAATGTTTTTTTGATTGAGGATATATTCAGCGGGCATCCCGACAGGCTTCCTCATCTTTACAGGACGCTGATACATCCAATGCCGGATATAAAGGTCGAGCTGAAAAATGAAAAATGCGCAGTCCTGAAACGCGATAATGAATCAGTAAGCATATATTTCCATGACGGCCGGACAGAACTCAACCCAGACATTCACATCAGAAAATACGCTTATAACGATGATGAAAAAAATCTGAGTTACATATCAAGCGCTTTCACGGCATCAGGGCCTTGCCGTTCAAGTTTTGCGATTGTATGCGGGAAACACAGTCCAAAAAAACTTTTAAATTCAATTGGATTTACTTTTTAGTATATTTCAAAACTATTTCCCGATAATATATCTAAAACAATTGACTTTATATATCGTTTTCAATATACTGTAATGAAAAGGTAAAGGACAGTGAAATGAGTTCTGAAAAATCTAAAGAAGTTTTCCGGGAAAATTTCTCTTCTTATAAACCGGAGCAGATTATAAAAGCAGACCTTCTGGCGGATTGCTGGGGAAAATGGCGTCAGACATCGTATCATTACTCATGGAAAAGCGACAGGATACCAAACAGGTTCGTAACCACGTTTCCATGGCGGATAGTAAAAAATGGAAAACAGCAATTCCTTGAACAGCCTGAGGATTGGCCCAATGTGGTCGTCTGCACGGGCGACATATTATGGCGCGATTATGTTCTGAAAGTGAAATTAATCCCTCTTTCAAAACAAAGATGCGGAATTCTTTTCAGATACAGAAACAGCAGGGAAAATTATTATCTGGCGCTGGAAAATAATAACACTTTGAAACTCTTTAAACGCGCTGACGACAATCTTGTCACATGTTATTCCGTGCCATTCAAGTACAAGCCTGAAAGCCCCGTTGACATCAAAGTCGAAGTTTTGGGAGAACACATCAAAATCCATACCGGAAGGGAATTACTGATAAACATCTGCGACAGCAGTTATCTGAGCGGCAAAATAGGACTGCGTACCGACGGCCCCGCAAGGTACGGCCTGATAAGTGTTAAAATGAACATGGGTAAATACAATGACTATGAAGCAAACCGCAAAGCTGCCGCTTCTGGAATAAATCTCAAGAAAAAAAGAATTTCGGGCGCGAAACTCGTTAAACGCATTCCGCTGAAAGTCGAAACCGATTACCTCCATATAGATGATATCAATAATGACGGAGAGAATGAAATAATCTTTATCAAACAGGAATGCCTTGGTGCCAATAATACACGTATTTCATGTTTGGGTGTAATGGATTTCGATGGAAAATCAATGTGGCAGATAGGAGAACCCCGCGAAAATAAATATCCCGTTCACGGTGATGTGGCATTCAATATTGGTGATATTGACGGAGACGGGAAAAAGGAAATAATAATAACCCAGGAGAAGATGATAAAGATACTGGACTCTTCCGGCGGCTCTGTCAAAAATGAAATCCCGACCCCGGGGACTGAATATGAAAAGAATATTACAGGAGATTCATTCCTGCTGGCTGACTTGAAGGGATGCGGAAGAAAAACTGATATACTCTTAAAGGACCGCTACGAAAATATATGGGCCTATGACTCTAACCTTAAATTGCTGTGGCACCGCAAATTGAACACCGGACATTATCCAAGGGCCGCAGACATAAACGGAGACGGCAGAGAAGAAATAATGGCGGGTTACAGCATGCTTAATGCTGATGGCGAAACAATGTGGACTGTCCCGGGAGCCGATCCGTTGAGAAACAGCTGGAAGGATTATCCTCACAGCGAACATGCCGACAGTATATGGATAGGACGTTTTACTGATGAAAAAAATGCCCGCATGCAGGTAGCGATAGCCGCGAGCGATATGGGGTTTTTACTTCTTGATGCCGAGACCGGTGAACTTTTATGCAGGAACAGGTGCGGACACGCGCAGAGCCTTGCTGTCGCCAAATTCAGAAAAGGTCTGGACGGACTTCAGTTTGCTGTAACAAACCTATGGGGAAATCCTGGAATAATTACTCTTTTTGACTGCCATGGCAACAGGCTGCTTGCAAGGGAATTTCCTCCTTTTGCAATAGTTCTTCCCGTAAACTGGACCGGTGACGGCGAAGCTCATATTTTTCTTCCCAGGCACAATGTTCTTTATGATAAAGATTTGGAACCAGTTTTGCATTTCCCGGGAAAAATCAAGAGGAAAACTGTGCTGACCAGACCTGTGGCAAATGATTTTTTGAAAGCCGGAATTGATCAGATAGCGCTTTCCGACGGTAAATGCATTGAGCTGTATATGCCGCAGAAATATTCTTCATCGGCAGAGATGAAACACGATACGGAAAATTTTAATGTCTACGGTGCTTTTTATTTGAAATAAGATCAACTAATTAGAGGAAAGGATTCAGAAGATGAAGAAAAATTTATTTTTAATGCCGTTGTTTTTATTATTCGCGTCAATCGGCGCATACTGCGAGAAACTCTCAATACCCCGGGAAAAGGCTTATCAGGACCTTAATTTCGGAACAGATCCGGGGGATTATAAAAGTTTTATCATAAACCCGATTCCATCTGATTGGAAGGAAATGTCTCTCGATGGAATATGGAAATTCAAAAATATGCCGTTCAAGAAGAACAGCGAAAATCCTCTCGATGATGAAGGAATGAAAAACGCTTTTTTTAAAAGCGGTTATGACGATAAATCATGGGAGGAAACAAAAGTTCCGTGGAGCTGGTATTTCAGACAGGATGGAAAAAGAGATGACAAATTATATACTAAAGGAAAACTCGGATGGTACAGGAGAAGCTTTGATTTAAATAAGGAACAGTTGTCCGGCAATAGAAGAGTGGTGCTTGACATAAGGCGCGCCGCTGATCAGGTGGATATATGGATAAACGGACAGAAGGCCGGAGAGCGGCATACAGGAAGATTTGACAGCTTTCAATATGATATCACAGCGTTGCTTAAAGAAGGCAATAATACTATTGCGATAAGGGTATATGATTATGTGGGACATGAGAATTTTCGTCTTCGCAGAGCAGGGGGGCTTTACCATCCGGTAAGACTCATTTTCACTCCATCTCAAATATACGGCAATAAATTAAAAATCACTTCTCATTTTGACAAAAAAGAAATTGAAATTGACGCTGAGCTTGTAAACAGTTCCGATAAAGCGCTGGACGTGAAGTTAACTGTGGAACTTGCCAACTGGGATGATAAGAAAATACAGGATAAAACAATTCTCAAAAGCGTTACATTAGAACCCGGCAGGCATTGGGTGGAGCTTGGCAAAATAAAATTAAAAAATCCGGTGGGCTGGACTCCCGATAATCCGCATCTTTATTCCTTGAGATTAAACGATGAGAAGGGTAATTCCATAGCGTTTGCGCGTTTCGGTTTCAGGGATTTTCTTGCGAACGGCGACTGGCTTTATCTTAACGGGGAAAAATTCAAACCCAGAGCTTTCACTTTTGACTACTGTACACAGAGTTCATCACCTTATTACATCGAAAAATTACTTCGTTATATGAAATCTCTCGGGATTAATATGATAAGGGTTCATTCCAAAACAGGCATTCCCCCAGAGACATTTTATCATCTTTGCGACTCGCTGGGAATAGTTCTCTATCATGATTGGTCGGGGCCTGCATATACGGCGGCTTTTGATAAAAAATGGAAAGATACAATAATGGAAATGTGGCCTTCATACAAGGAGCACATACTTGATTACTACAGCCATCCATCGATATGCATGTGGTCTTTCGGAAATGAAATTTATGAAGGACATGAAGGCATATCATTCTGCGAGAAGCTTGACAGGCAATACGGGCTCGTAAAAGAAATAGACAAACAAAACCGTCCGATATGCACCTCATCCGGCAGGCACACACTCGGGGCGGTAGAAGCGGGACTGATAAAAGAACGCACGGACGTGCTTGATGACCATCAGTACAAAGGCGCGGTCTGCGGTTCATGGCAGGCAAATATAGCACACATCAACGCGTATGCCGAAGCCGCGCTTAAAGCTTTTAAAACAGCAAAGCCCAAAATAGACTGTGAATATGGAACACCCGGAGATGATATCAGATACAGGGCCATAACATTCTCCAAGGTTTATCCTGTTTTCAAGCTGGACCCGTCAAACCCGGAATTCAAAAAACAATATCTAAGTTTTCTCACGGACAAAAGCGCTGAAATCGGGGGTTTCATAAGAGGGAAAATGAATTATGCGTCTCCCCGCATATATGTAACCGATGAAACTGAATGCAGAAGGCTTTACGGGGAAAAATATGTCAAACGCTTCGTTGAAATATACAGGAGGGCCGGGACAAAATGCATTGGCGGCCATACAAACGCATCATGGTATGATCTGGTAAAGCACAGTCTTGCCAACGGAGGCACGAGTGCCTTTTACGGTATTCCCGGACCTATAGACGTAAAGAAAGACATATGGGTCAGTACGCCTCTGGCAAATACCCTCAAACGCATATATAGTCCGCTTCTGGTATCGGCAGGGGTTTTCAATCAGCATCCTGTTCCCGGCGCAAAAGAAAAAATTGATATATTCGTAACCAATGACTTGAATGAAAGCGCCGACTTCAAGGTAATACCTCAGATAAAGTTTGAAAATGAAAAGCCAATAGTTTTTCCGGCCATCGAATTCGGCAAACTTCAAGGAATGGAGCAGAAGTCCCTGGATTTTTCTTATAACGTTCCGGCAGCCACACAAACAAAACGAGGAAATCTTGAGTTGTTCCTTTTTAAAAACGGCAAAAGAGTTAATGACAACCTTTATCCGCTTACAATAGCGGCGGAAAATAAAAATGTTGTTAATGCCAATAACGAAGCAGCCTTGTATGACAGTGCCGAAACTTTATTCAAAGGCCTTGTCAAAGATACCACGACAAGGGCCTTGAAGAGTCTGGGAATTAAAGTTCAGAACATTTCCACTTTTGACGATATTGAAAAATATAAGTACATCATAATTGGAACAAGCAGCTTCGATAAAAAACTGATTGACGCAGGGGAAAAGATTTACAACTGGGTGAAAAAAGGAGGAAAACTTCTCTGCTTTGAACAGAATTTCTGCGGGAAAATACCATTCTATCCTAATTACAGCATAACGGCAGGGACTCCTTCGACGTATGTTTCACTTTCCGTAATAAATCATCCTGTCTTCAATGGCCTTGCGCAGGAGGATTTCGATTCATGGGCGGGATACGAAGGGACTATGTTTGATTATGCCCTTATGCCGCTTAATGAAGGATTTGTCGCTGTGTCTCCTACGGCCTCTCAAAACGATATAGAAAGTATCAAGCCTGTACTTGCCGACGTAAAACTTGGCAAAGGAGAAATAATATTCTCTCAGATATCGGCAACAAAAAGGATAAATACTGATTCCGTATCGCGGGCTTATCTTAAAAACATCCTGGATTATTTCATGGCAGACGGAGTTCAGAAATTCGCATACGAACTTCCGGAAGAGGCTTTGTCAAAGCCCCTTTATGTAGAGGATAAAGACGCTTTTATGGTTGACCTCCGCAAATTCGCCAACAGGAGTTTCAGGGACGACACTCCGGCAGGAGACAAGCAGGGCGGATGGGCGGATTACGGCCCCTCTGATTTCAGGGATTTAACTCCCGGCACACAAAGATATGCCGGTGTGCCTTTCAATATAATCGACCCTGAGAAAAACAACGGTAACGGATGCATTGTCATGAAAGGCAAAAACCGTGATTACTTCCCGGATAAAATAAAAGGAATTCCAGTTGACGCCAAGCTTAACGTCATATACCTCCTTCATACCGCAATGTATGCTAAACCGGGCAATTCCGTAAAATATACCTTCAATTACAAGAACGGGGAAAAACGGGAATTCATAGCCACGACCGAAAAGGATATTCCTGACTGGCATAATCCCAAAAACAGACAGAACGCCATAGTCGCCCTGAATCTCAAGAATAAAGGATTATACCTGACGGAATTCATAAATCCGCTGCCTAAGGTGCCTGTCAAAACAATTGATATTGAATCCTATGGAGAATCCATACCAATAATCCTCGCTATAACCGGCAAAAAGCGTTTTGACTCGGTAATCGCCGGGGTCGGAGAGGAATAAATGAAACTAAACTCTATTTCGACATTAATCGTATCCATCTGTTTTCTCGCGTCAGTCCATGCGGGAAACGAATGGATGGAGTACCCGGGCGGATTTGAATACAAGAGTAAAAATCTTTCATACAAGATAGGAAATGATGGCACTTTCAACAATCTGAAAGACGCAGACGGTATTCTTCTCGTAAAAAATGTCTACATCATGGGAGATTATGTATTCCAAGGTGAAAAACATGACACAAGACTTTTTCAGACAGCCTGTAAAGGGGGCCCGCTGAAAGTCTCAGGAGGCGGGAACATATACCAGATACACAAAGAGGGGTATATCGGAAGCAAAATCTATGAAAAAGCCGTCAGATTCTCGGAGAACGCAAGTATCTCATCCGATAAGATAATCATGGAATGCGAAGTGGAATATCTAGTGGAGCTTTCCTCGAAAAGGTGTACTCCTTTCTGGACCATCATCAATATTCCGGTTGAGACTTTCAGAAATAAAGGATATGGAACTAAAGAGAAAAATGGCAAATCAACTTTGAGCGTTTTCCCGGAACTTTACTCAGGCAAAGCCACTGTAGCTTCAAGATTGAAAGAGCTGATAATAGTTCAGGGAAACTATCATCTCACGATAAGAAGCAATGACGAAGATACTTTCTTTCTGATATCCGATCCGCGCAGTTACGATGCTAAAAGCGATGTACTCAGAATAGATATAGGAAAAACACTTCCCTATATCAATACCCCGCGCACTTTTGCGCCTGGAGCAAAGTTCAAATGGTCTTTTGAAATATCATTTACTGAAATAAAAGATTGACAAGAAAGAGAAATATGAAATCCAATGATGTCCTGCTGCTGCCTCAGCCGCAAGTTGTAAAACTGAAAAGAACAGACACTCCTTGTCCAGGAATATCCGCAGTGAATATCGCTGATGATTTTCAGGATATAATCTTTCATAAGGCATCATCCCTGATTGACAAAAACAGAAAAGGCAGAACGCTTTTCATACGAAAAAACGTAAAACTCACCCGCAATGATGAATATCACATTGATTTCAGTAATGACAAGATAATACTGGAAGCAAAAGACCCGCGCTCTGCGTTCTGCGGTATCTGTACACTGGCGGATATCAGCAGGAAATACACCTTGGACTTCGATGGAAGCGTTTCAGACTGGGCTGATCTTGAAATGAGAATACTTATGATAGACCTCAAGAGATTGGATTGGAATTTTAATTATCTCCTTGAGATGGTGGAACGGGCCGCACTGAAAAAGATAAATTATATTATGATTGAATATGAAGATAAATTCAGATATGATTTCTGCGACAAGATAGCGATTAAGTCTGCTTTGACAAAGCGGCAGGTAAGAACATTGAATGAAAAAGCCGCGGAAAATTTTATTGAGATAATCCCATTGGTACAATCGCTGGCACATTATGAATACCTTCTGAAGTACAATAAATACGAACATTTGCGGGAAAATTCCGATATGACGTCGCAGGCATGTCCCATGCATCCTGAAACATTGGAACTCTTCAAAAAAATGGCTTCGGAAGTTATCGAACTCCATCCGTCCAAATATTTTCACATAGGCGGCGATGAGCCATTCCTCTTAGGCACATGTCCGAAATGCTCGGCGGAGGCAAAGAGAACGGGGCCCGGGAAACTCTACACTTCATATATGAACAAGGTCATAGACTGGATTGTAAAAGAAAAAGGAAAGAAACCTCTTATATGGGCAGACATACTTCTGCATCACGATGACGCGGCCGAAACATGCAGTAAAGAAGCAATAGCGGTGGATTGGAGTTATCAACCCAAATCAGGACGTTCAGATATTATACGCTTCAATAAAGCTGGCATAAGTCGCCTGGATTATGAAGCATATAAGAATAAACTTACAGCGGCAGAACGCGGAAAATATGACAAATATCTTAAAACGGACCATAAGAAGAAAAATTTTGCCAGCCTTCCCTTCGGCCCGTATCTTAAAGAGAAAGGCTTCGAGGTAATCGGAGGGAGTCATATAGGTTTCACCGCCAATGTACTGACACACACAGAAGCCGCGATCACGAACAGCCTGAAAGGTAATCTTGCAACCTACTGGGCATCCGCAAATTCAATGAGGCCGCCCTATTCAATTTATGAAACCCGCTGGGCGGGCATTTGCATGCTTGCCGCGTCCGGATGGAATGCCGGATATGAATCTGAAAAAAAATCTTCATTCATTAAAAGATTTTCAATACTCGAATATGGAACAGAAAAGGCATTGGACGCGATTTGCGGCCTTGATGACGTCTCAGATATGATTCCGCCCAATGATAACAACGAAAAAGACAAAAAATATTTCTCTCATATCCTTAAAGCCTGTGCCAATAAAAAAGAAATTATAAAGGCATCAAAAGGCAAGGACACTGAAATACTTTTTTCATTTATTGAGAAAATACTGCTCGAAAAAGAACTTTATAATTTCAAGAATAAAAGACTCAAAAGCCCGTTGCTTGCGAAGAACTCCTTTAAGAAAATAGACATATCAGCATCATGCAATATGCGGTTTTCAAATACTGAAAAATATCCCGGATGGTCGAAAAATGAAAATAACGACCTGAGATATTTTCCCAAAGGCAATGTCTGTTTTGACGGAATACCTTACCGGCTGATAAAAGATAAAGACAACGGCAATAATTCTGTAATATTTGCCGGAAAATATTTCAGAAAAGAGGGTTATCCCGAGAAAGTGGAAAATATAACAATTGGAGAAAAGGCTGAGGCAATATGTTTTCTGCACGGAGCAATCGAAGGCATTCACAAGGATGGTCATTACGGGAAGTATATAATCAATTATGAAGATTCCTGCACCGAAACAATTAATCTGCGTTACCGCAAAAATATCGGAGAATGGTGGAACATAAAAGATATAGAGGACGCCAATATCGCATGCAGCTGCAAGACCGCGTTCAGCAAAACCGTGAAAGTAGGTCTTTTCAATTATGTGCATTACTGCAAATATCCCGGGAAGAAAATAAGCAGCGTTGATTTCATATGTGAATCACAATCGTTGATCGCATTGTGCGGATTGACTATCATGCGAAGGCAGAAAAACAGCAAGGCAAGAATAAGTCTCTCAAGAGAAATAAAAACGCTTAAAGTGAAATTCCGGAAATTGAAACTGAAAATGATAAAACAGCTGGGCACGTACCTGGGAACGAAAAGTATCCCGGAGACTGTGTCAATAGCGTTTGATTATAACATCAAATACCTGGACAGGCTGAAGAAAATAATTTTTCAGGACTAAAAAAGCTTGTCAAAAGCGCCATTGTATATTTTGTTCACAATTTCAGAACGGGCTTGAATATTTTTTTCATTATCAAGCAGTTCATCAAGTTTTTTGGTCCACGTGAAAGAAACCTTCTTTTCTTTTTGGATTTTCAACATGATCCACAGCCTTTTTCTTGAAACGGCCAGGTATTCAATTATGTCCGTGAAATCGCAGAAAAACTGTGAAAGCTCTTTCTTCAAGGCGTCTGATTTCAGTTTTTTCAGATCAGTCAGAATATCTTTCAGAAGTTTTTCTGCCATTATAACGGCATTGTCTTTTTCCTTAAAAATTTTCTCCATGTTTTCATCATCTGTCGATATAAGGCTGTCACCGTTTTCGCGCATGACTTTATACCAGTAAGCGCATGAAAGTGTCAATCTGAAGGTATAAGTCGGCTTGGATAGTACATAATCAAGATTCATCACAGATGAAACGCCTCTGATATTCACAGCCGCAGCCATGATTTCCGCTGTTTTTAAAAGGGAAGACGATATTTTTTCTGAAACTTTTTCTTTATATTTTGCGGATAAAATCAGTGATATTTCCTTTGTCAGTGAAATAGCCGGATTTTTCAAAAGTTTCCCCAGTAATTCGATGTTCAGAAAATTCAATCCCCAGTGTTTTGCATCAGCCCCTTCCTTGTGGGCGTCTGTATCTCTGTATACTCTGCCCCAGTTTACAGGTACCGCGCAAAAACTTACTTTATCTTTTCTGAGACGCTTAATTATGTCCTGATGCTGCGCGCTTATTATAAGCGGAATATTTCTGCCGGCAACGCAATGTTCCAGCGACAATTCGACAATCTGTCGGGCCTTCCCATAAGACGCGGCCCATTTATTAAGCGGTTGGAAAAGAGTGTAATCGCCCCATGTGGCTTTGTACATAAGCATATTGCCATCTTCCTCAACCATGCCGCCAAGTTTTGGATTGACGGTTTCCGGATCATAGTGATACTTTTTTATTGCGGGTATTCTTCTGCAGAACCAATGCGATTGGTCATAATCAATAATTTCAGCAATGTCTTTCAGATTCTGGTATCCCATTTCCCGTGGATGAGTAATTCCCCAAAGCCTTGGTATGATGACAAGTTTCCGGTTAACTCTGGATGCTCCTTCTGTTACCGCGTCATAAAGCCATTTTACGAGCTTAAAACGCTCTTCTTTTTTGCATTTATCACAGAAGTGACTGAATGTTGTAAGCTGGCTTTCATGGAAGGAATATATATATCCGCCTATCCCTGAAAAAGAGGAGAGGACTTCTTCTATTTTATCGGAAACCAGCGCGCGTATTGCCGGATCGCTTAAACACATATATCTGTCAACGTCACAAGCGGGATCGCATTTGATTGACTCGCGGGTTTGTTTGACAAATAAAGAGGGATAGGCCTTTCTTATCTCTACCGGTATGGAAATCTCATAGGAGTGAAGGAACGGTGTCAATCCCAGATTCTCAGCCAGTTTTATTTTACGTCTTATGGTATCGCGTTCTTTTTCAATTGCGGCCTCGAATTTTTTCCGAATATTATAAACCTTCCTGTATCCCGGCATAAGGCAGAGTTGGTCATCGGATGCGCCGTCTATTCGATCTTTTCCATGTCCACGCGAATCGATTACTACATTTTTTATTCCCAAATCAGCAGCAAGTTTGATATGCTGTTGAGACGCCGCATAAAAAAAATCACCAGTTCCCATATATATTCCTCTTAGTTCATATACATTTAATTCTATAAGGAAATATAAAGGAAGTCAATAAATTTATAATTAAGGCGCGTTCATTATCCTTAAATATCATACTTTTATAAATTCAATTGATACTTAATATACAAAAGGTAAAGATAAGCCCAGATCTTTCGACAGGTGTTTTAAAAGAGGGGATTGCGTCAGAGACCGTTGATTATTCCTCTGAGACAGGGAACCATTTTTCGACGCGCTGGCCGTCGGGCATTGCCATGACTTTCAATATCCAGGCTTTTCCTGTATAAGTGTCTATCTTGAAAACACCGTTTTCTTCCTTACTTGCCCCCGGCTGGCCTTTCAGTTCAGAAGAAACCCTGTAGGCGCCCCCGAACATAATATACCGGGAAGTCGTAATGGAAGGCGTTATGTTGTTGGCGGCATTACTGGCATAACTGTAAAAGGCCGCACCGAAAACGAACAAAGCAAGAACAACGGCGGCAAATGTCGCAAATTTTGTAATCATACTCCATCCTCCTCAAATTTATTTAACGGTCTTCAAAACGCTTTATAGTGGCCCAAAGCTTAGGATTTTTCAGAAGTTCCTTCATAGCTTCATAAGCGGCATCTCTGCATGCGCTGTAAACAGCTTCAGGAACCACATTGTCATTGGGGAAGGGCACCTGAATATGTTTTTGTATGCTGAGAGCGGTTATTTTTTTCTCGCCCGGTTCATTGAATTTGAGAATCACATGGAGATGATAATTTGCTTTTCCCCATGCGACATCAAGATTGGATTCCGGAACCGTAATATGCATAGTGAAAGCATCAATGACTTCCCCCCCGGCAGGATCAAAGACCTGATAGGCCGCACTGCGGAAGCTGTTTGTAAGGATGGAATTCAGGGGGTAGTAATAGTAGTTTGTAAAGAATGTTGAATTACGCTGGCCTACAAGGCTCTCTGGGCAATGCACTTCCACTCTGCACGGAACATGGATTTTGCGCTTGCTTATTTCCTGTATTTGTTCCTTAGTGAGGTCCGACATGTTAGGGTCGGCAGGAGGCATAAAGGTTGAATTGCACCCTGTTATAAAAAGCGCGGCTAATATGATTATTCCAAAATATTTATTCATTACTCGACATCAACTCCTTTTCTTTCAAATTTTATAGCGGTTCCTTCTACTGTAGTCCAATACAGTTGAAAAACAAGGAAATTCAGCACATTATACTCTTCAGTCACTTCAACCATCGCATTGGCGCCCTGGGCATGTTCAATAGCGTTGTCACGGGCGCATCTGGATGGATTATACGGTCCGATTGGAATAAAGCCGAGGATAACCAGAGTAGTTGAACGGCCTACGGTATATCCCCGTTTAGTGTAAGAGTCATTGGCTGTGATTGGAGTGGTTGAGGGAGCGATTGAGACCACGCTGTTGCAGCCGGAAAGCAGCAGAAGCGCCGTAAATAAAATCAATATAGTTAATAGTTTATTCATGTTGTTTTTTCCTCTGTTTGTCATTCCACATCTTCGCCGGCGATTTTGAACTTTATCGCGTCACCGGTTACGACCATTTCCTCAATGCAGACTACAATAAGGAAAAACTTATATCTGTTTTCAGCCGTCACATTGATAAGCGCGTCAGCGTTGTTTTTTTCCTTTGCGCTCTGCAATGCCTTGTAAGCACTAGCCAGAGGGCCTATTGGAAAACCAACAAGACGTACGCCGAAATCGCTGCCTTCCGCTTCCCGTCTTATCACCGTGTAACTGTCCTTGCTTGTAATGGGTATAGTCGATGGGGCTATGCCGCCTGGCGCGGACATGCAGCCGGAGAGGAAAAGCATAGCCATTCCCGCTCCCGAAATCAATAATTTCCGCATATCATTCTCCTATTCTGTTTTTTATTAATAATTACTTTTTAGGAATAAAACGAAGACGTCTTTTGGTAGCGACATCTATGGTGTATTTATTTCCAAGCTGCTTTAAAACAGCTTCCTCAACCTGCTGTGAATTGAGTCTTGTCTCAATTTCAAGCACAGAGAAAAGGCGCTGGTCAAATTCGCGTCTCCATACATAAGATATGTTTGGAGTTTTTTCAAGTTCGGCAATCAGTTTGTCGAGAGTATTTTTATCAATCTGTTTGAATTCAAGTTGAATCTTCGCGCCCAGGTCCAGTTCCGTAATCCATTTGGCTATTATGCGCCTGAAAAGGTTATAGGCATTATTTTGTTTGAACGCCGGTTCGGAACCGGTAAGCATGGCAAGCAGGTAATGTCTGAAAAGCTGCTGAGGCATATCAAAGGGAAGGTTCATCTGGCTTTCGCCTTTATGATAAGTTGTCGGAAGCGAAACTGTCGCCGCTATTTCCCCCGTGTCAGTCCATACCGCCTGAAGGTCAACCCCTATCGCTACATCCCTGACTTTCACGTCCGGAAAAGGTTCTTTCATCGGTCCGACTTGTCCTTTTACATTCGCGAGTATTTTGAAATCTGAAGTACTGGTAATTCCGGCCTTTTTGACTTTGGCGTCAAAGCTGTCACCTAGAAGTTCAGCTCTGGCGGCATCCTTTTCGTCGCGTTCTTTTATCATGGTTTTCTTGAAAATCTCAAAGCCTGTTTTCTGCGCCATTTCCTCAAGCACGGCGGACGAAAGCGATGAACCTGGAACAATTCCTTCGCCTGTAATTTCCTCAGTGCACTCCACCATCACACGCGGAGACTGCATGCGGCGCACCAGCATACGGAGCGCAAGCACCTGGTCCATCTGGGGAGCGCCTTTCGTAACTTTAGCCTTTATCTTTACGGTATATTCTTTTTTCTTCGGATTATAGGAATTGGCTAATACCTTATATTCCTCAACATAACCGAATGAAGAAGTAATGACCCTGTCATATTCCATCTGAAAATTCTGGACTTTGCTTTCGCTCAGTATATCAACTCCGGCGCCCTGCCGTACCGCTTCGCGGAGAGCATTTGCCAGGGCCAGTTCACGGGCAGTATCTGGATTTCCCTCCGCCATACCCGTAACGGTGACTTCCTCCCCGAACAAAGGGCTGAAAAAACAAACAACTGACAATATGCTGGAAAATATAAAACCCTTCACTTTGAAAATTCTCCTAATTTTATTTATTTTTAAGCTCATACGGGAGCAGCTTTGCCGCCCCGGCAAGTTCCTTTATTATCTCAGACGGCTTCCCGACGTAAAAAATTTTTGCCGCTCCGGAAGCTTTCAGTTTGATAGTGCCTTTCACCTGAATCACAGCTTCAGCCGCCCCGGACAGATTAAGCGCGGCGTTGTCGGCGCAAAGCTGTCCGGCATCCAATTTTGACGCGCCTCCAAGTTGCATATTTAATTCACGGACAGTTCCGCTAAAGCTGATAGTATTGCATCCGCCCGGACTTTTTAAATTGAAAATATCTGAAGCAAGCGGTCCCGCGGTTATGCTGTTGGCACCTTCAACAGAAACAGTGCTGAGAGAGGATGCTTTCAGGATAATCGATATTTTTCGGGAAGATGAATAAGACTTTTCCGGAAAGATTTTCAGTTCCCCTTTTTCCACAATAGCCTTTACATTGTCCGTCAAATTAGAATCGGAATTGATTTGTATTTCATTCTTGCACGCCGGAAAAAGCTTGATGTTAACATCAAAGGAACCTCTTACTGAGATACTTTCAAAAGCTGGCAGTCCCCTGGCCGTATTGACATAATCGCCATTTCCCGTAAGCGTAACGGCCCCGCCTGCAATTTTCCCGTTGTTTATGATTATGCCGCTGTTGACTGAAGAGTTCCCGTCCTGAATATTGACAACGTTTTCTTTCACATTACTGATAACATTCTGTCCGGAAAGCTGAAAAAATAAAAGAAAGAAAACAGAAAAAATCCAACTCATATTATTTGAAATCATATTAATCCTTATTTTCTTTTTCAGAAGATTTTTCCGGCTCATAATATTTTTTCTTATCGGCCGCGTGTTTTTTTACAGGAGAGGACGGCATGTTCTTAAGTTTTATATTCTTAGCATTGGCATCCGCACATTCCTGCCATGTGGAATAATATCCGGGAGCATCGGGAAATTCCATTATCTTCCATCCGCCTTCCTTGTAATAACGGATAAGGGCCACCGTCCCGAAGTCATATTTAATTTTGACATAAAGATTTGAAGACGCGTCCTGCGCTGGGCCTTCAAGCAATTCATAAGGCTTATCCTTTTCCACTGGTTTTCCGTCATATCCGGTTTTGTCGCGCGAAAGATAATGGCTGGATGATTTTACTTTGCGGTAATCGAAGATCTGCAGTTCTGTTTCCGCATATTTCATTTCTTTGATTTGCGGTTCCCTTGCAAGGTTATCGGAAAGATTTTTAAGGTAGTCATAAACCTGCTTCATCCTTATACCGTCAAGTTCGCCCCTGGACGCCCCGTTGCTTATGCCGCGCATTGCCCAAAGATAAGCGTTTTTGGGGTCTTTATTGTCCATGGCCCTGTCTGCCTCGGCAAAACACGCGACAATGATAAGCTTCTGAGCTTTATTTTCCCATTCGTCAGCCTCGTGCGACCTGTCAAGGCGGGCTTTTTCCAGAATCTGCATTGAGCAGATGTAAACGTCCTGTGTTTTCTTGGGACTGGAGTTATAAGCGTCAACGATTTTATCATCAAGCCTGTCATAAGATTCTGAATAAAGGCAGAAAACCGCACTGAAAAAAGTACAGAAAGCCATAAGTTCTTTTATCATAGGGAAAGCCTTTTTTTCAAGTTCAGGGCAATACGTCCACATTACCCTCTATGAGCTTGGGGGCAAGCCTTTTATTTTCAGGTTGCGCTTGAGGTTTTTCAGCAACAAGATCGGACTGAGCGGCATTTCCTTCCGCTTCCACATATTCTTTATCGTAATCAATAATTTTTTCTCCAAGCATGTCGGCAAGCTCTTTGAGGTTCAGGCGGAGTTTTACTACAGCTTCCGCCGTATCGCCTTTTCCTTCCCAGCTGAAGCCCACATATTCAGCGCCCATCAGGGCCCCCACGACAGTTGATTTCACCTTGTCTGATTTCAGAACAAAATTTTCGACCTTGCTATGACTTTCAAGAGTGAAACCTCCTATTTTCTTATAGAGGTTCTTATAGGCGTCAAGTTCCGCCGCTCTCAACGCTGATAATTTTTTAGCGTTGGCGGGAGTTGAAGAGGCAAACGCTGTGCGCTGTATGGTTTTTTCGGGAAACTTGTCGAGCTGGAATTTTTCGGTGTCGATTATATCTTTTATTCGTTTCAGTTTGAGAACCGCGGTTATCTGGGCTATATCTGTTTTGGGATCATATTTTTCTATGAACTCTATTCCTTTAATGGAGCGCTGTCCTGTTTTTGTTTCAGTCGTGCCGAGAAAATTTCCCTCGGTAAGATTGGTAACTTCTTCGATGAAACGGAGCTTAACGCCGTAAACCGTCTCTACTATGCTTCGTTCGGCAAGTACGCGGGCGCAATTAATGGAATTCAGTTTTTTACTGTCGGCCGGAAGCGTCAGAACAATTCCGGCAAATACGAAGAGAAAAATAAAATAAGATGGTTTCATTTTTTGTCAGTGCCTTTCTTTTGAACCTCTTTTTCAGTTTCAGCGGAAGCCGAAGAATTATCTTTTTCAGGGGGCAGTACGTGTTTCAGGTCAAGTTTGAATTTACTGTTATCCGTGGATTTTCCGACTTTGCCTTTCAGATAAAAAACTTTTCCATTAATATCATTCGGGGACTGTTCGATTTTATCCACGGAGATTTTTTCGATAACAACTTGCACGCTTCCGTCTTCTTTCTGAAACGCCCTGGCCTTGACATAAATATCCTTGTCATTGTATTTTTCAATGTTCCTGATTTTCTCAAGCACCAGCCTGTTAAGCTCATTAAGCTCATTGACCTTTTCAGCCACAAGGCGGCGGTTGTCCCCGCAGAGCCACGGGGACAGAGCAATGAGCAAAACTGTAATAACTCTTATTTTCATAGCTTCCTAAATCAATTGGCGCCGAAGTCTACGCCTGAATTAATGTGAGACTTGTTCTGGGCGTCATTGATGACATTCTTGTTTTCATTTGTTATGCTTTTGCCGGTAACTTTCGCGTCTTTCACATTGATGCCGGAATTGACGGTTGACCCGTCTTTTGCCGTATTACGGACAATACCGGTGTTTGAATTGTTCAGCGTAGTGTTTTGCAATGTCGCGTTTTCAGCATTGATACCTGAATTGATTTTGGATTTATTGTGGGCTTCGTTCGTGACATTTTCATTGGTATTTATCAGGGTGGTGTTTACGACTGTTCCGTTTTTTACATTGATACCTGAATTGATTTCAGACTCGCCGGTAGCGGTGTTGTTTACATTTTTATTAGTATTGAGGATAAGGGGAGCGTTTATAATGGTGGCACCATCGGCGTTAATGCCGGAATTAATCTTTGACTTGTCAATAGCTGTATTGTTAACGCCCTGATTCGTGTTGTCAAGAGTGGAATTCCTTATAATGGCGCCGTCGGCCGTGATACCTGAATTGATTTCAGACTGGTTAATGGCGGTATTGTTGACAGTTTTATTTACATTTTTAAGAGTGGAATTCTGGATATCGGCATTTTCGTTTGCCTGAATACCTGAATTGATTTTTGAACGTCCTATGGCCTCGTTTATTACGCCTTTGTTTTCATTGTCAAGAGTACTGTTTTTAATTTGCGAACCCTTTGCCTGGATACCTGAATTGATGCTGGATTCATTTTTCGCCGTATTCTGGACGCCTTGATTAACGTTTTTTACGGTCGTATCTGTTACCGTTGTATTGCCTGCTACCGTGGCCGGGTCGCTTGTAAGCGCCAGTGCGGAAAGTGATAAAACACCAAGCCCGACGGATAAAGCCAGTTTCATTGTTCTCATTTGAAAATCTCCTTTTTTTGTTTTGTTTTTGTTTCTTATTTTAAATTATTTACCAGTCAACTTTTTTGAACGGATTAAGAGGAGCTTCCTTGCCGGTTTTCGCCGGGGCCGCTTTCTTATCGCCGGCGGCAACCAGTGGAACGGTGGCTTGTAAAGCGGGCGCGGGAGAAGCCTGAGGAGTGGATTTTGGAGCGGCGATTTCCTTATCTATGCGGGCAATCATTTCCACGGGGTCTTTCTGGTCCGGGAAGATAATGTTCGCTTTCTGGAAAGCTTCACGGGACTCCGGCAATTTTCCGGCGCTGTAGAGGGCGTCGGCCTGAGCGACAGTCTGATTATACACGGCTATTTTTTGTTTTCTTTCACTCTGAAGCTCCTGGGCTTTGCGTGCCTGCTCACGGGCAAAATCCCTGTTGCGTTGTACTGCTTCGTCAATCGGCACAGTTTCCCAGAGTTTTATGAAGAGGTCTGCCTTATTGGCGCAGTTATACTTTTTCATGGCCTCACTCATAAGCGCCATTTCAGAGGCGTCAAGAACAGGATTCAGGCGCTTGAAACCATTAATCCCGTGAAAGAAAAGATACTCTTTCAGGTATATGTTCTGTTTTCCGTCATCCAAAGTGGAGAATTCGTCGAAATTTTTAGCTATCATCGCCTTGTCCGGCGGCATGTCCGGGATGCATTTCCAGTAGGGCAGGTCAACGTACTTGCCCATGACTTCAAGAACGCTGAGTTCCACCAGGAGGCGCAGCGCGTGATATTTGCCCTGTTTTTTCTGGAGGGAGTATTGAAACGACATTCCCGAACCCTGGAAATAATATCCGATTCCCCAGCCGAGTTTCGTCTTGCGTATATTTACGGAATTGATAGACTGAATGCCGGACATGTAAGTCTGCGTTTTGTAGTTCATCAACTGAAGGTCAAGAGTAATTCGGGAAACGCCTTCTTCCGCATTATATCCGGCCCCTCCGTCATGGTTGTATTTTGAACCGAAATCTCCTTTTTGTATGCTTACTTCGGTTTTGAGTTCGCGGCCTTTTTCTATGAGGTCCTTGTCAAATTCAGTAATGCCGCCGGCGAGAACTATCTGGGGAAGCGCCCTTGCTATATTTCCACCCGTATTAGCTTCGTTCAGAACATAGTTGGGGTCATAAGGTATGTAAACAATTCTTTTGCCTATTTTATTCACCGCCGAAATAAGCATTCTTGAGACATCGTCCGGCAGCTCTTTTTCGGCCGTCTGATTGCTTATGACTTTACTCTGTACGCGTACTTCAGTGATATTATAAGCGTCAAGCATTTTCCCGAATTGCGAGAGAGCTTCGTCATAAGGAGTTTTCTTGGCTGTCATGGAAGCGGAAATATCCTTGTCCATATCCTTTACTTCCTGGTCGCTGGTGCGCCCCGCAAACCAGTCAATAACAGAACAGGAAGAAAGAATGCCGGCAAGAACAATTCCCAGCCCAAGCGTAATAAAACAGTGAAACAAAGCATTTCCGGTTTTGTTTATTTTTTCCATCACCAATTATCTCCATTTTCTTTTTGAAGCACATTGCTGTACTTGCTCAGTTTTTCTTTTATCGCCCTGATTTTATCAGCGGCGTTCTTATCATCGGGTTTTATTTTCAGGACAGTTTCATATGCCTGTAAAACTTTCTTATATCCGCTGTAATTGAAACTTGCCTTTTCAGCCTCGGAATAGAGAGCGTCGGCAGTCTGAAGGAGCGCGCGGTATTTTTCATCTGCCGCCTCTTGTCCCGCAAGTATTCCGTTAATGGTGTTAATCATTTTTGCCGGATACTCTTCTCCGCCAAACAAACTGCGCGCGGCGCTATATTCAGCAAGAGCTTCCTTGTGCTGTTTTTTCTGATAATACTGATCGGCTTTTGCTATATGGGAATTGAACAACTCCACATTCCGGCGAAGCTCTTCTTCGAGAGCTTTCTTCTTTTTTTCCTCCGCGGCTGCCGTTTCTGCGGCGGCTTTGGTGTTTTCTGCAATCTTGAGCGTTTCAATTTTCGCCATTTTGCGGCGGTCAATCATCACCCGGCGGGAAGCCGTTTCAACAGGCACACTGCTCCATAACGCCAGGTAGAGGTCGGGAAGCGTTGACGTGGAAGTGCGTCTCATGGCTTCCTTCAGGTCGCCCTCCTCTGAACCGGAGAACACCGGGTTTTCCCTGTTTATTCCATTAAAGCCGTGAAGGAAAAGCATCTTCTTTATCATAAAATGCTGCTGGTCTTTCTGCTTTTCGAGGAAGTTATCGCGCACCTTTTTAGTCATTTCCTCATCGGGATTGGAACCTGGTATGCAACGCCAGTAAGGGACTTCAAAATATTTCCCCATCAGTTCAATTATGCTGTATTCCACAAGAGTTCTCAGGGCGGAATGCACCCCCTGTTTGCGCTTGAGACTGTAGTCAAAAGATCCCCCGTTGCCCATGTAATAACCGTAAACACCCCAGCCGAGTTTGTCCTGTTGGAGCATTATCGAATTTGAAGCCAGAACGCCGGAAAAATAACTCTGGGTTTTGTAATCAAGCAGATTTAAATCCACCGTTACCTGTGAATAATTTCCTCCCGCTTTTATCTTCACTCCGCCCTGCGCTCCCGCCCAACCGCCCGAAGCTTCCATTTCACGTTCTTTTTCAAACATTTCCTTGTCAAAGCCCGTAATTCCCCCGGCTATTACAATCTGAGGATAGAGCCTGGTAATTGTCCCGCCCGTAAGAGATTCATTTACAACATACTGAGCGTCATAAGGCACAAAAACAAGCTGCGGCCCGATTTTATTGATTGACGAGGCTATCATCACATAGATATCGCTTGGAAGGTTTTTTTCCGCTGTAACATTGCCCACATTTTTACTCTGCACAACAGTCATCGGGGCATAATAGGCTTTAAGCAGTTCTCCAAGGTCCATGAGGGATTTTTCAAAAACCGTGGTATATTTCTGCGCGCGCATCTCATTGTCCATATCCGTAACTTCCTTGTCCTTTATCTCGCCCGCGAACCAGCCGCAGGAAGAACAAAAAAGCGCAAGCATGCACGCAAGCACAGACAGGATGAGGATTTTTGGCCTTGATATTTTTCTCATCGTTATTCTACAAAAGTATTAACCTTTTTTATTTTGTAATCGCCCGGCCCTACCGTGGTATCGCCGACTGAACCGCCCGTTTTTTTTGCTTTTTCCTTTTGTTTCGCGGTAACATACACATGCTTGGTGCCCGACGGGTCAACACCGCCTTCTTCAGCATATACCTTTGAGAGATGACGGGTTTTCAGTCCATCCACCGGGTTAGTGGTGCCTACAGAAGTATTGACTTCCCTTGTCACATTGCTCTGCACTTCCACGTTTCCTATGCTGGCGCCGCCGGCACCTTTGCCGCTTCTGCTGAAATCCAGTCCGTCTCGGCCTTCAAAGCTTGAAGGGCGTCCGTCTCCGCCGGAGACTGTTCCTATTTTCAGATTTTTGCCGATAGCGGTGATATTCTCATTGACATTGGTATTTATTTTTTTGTTGTTAATCTGCCCTTCGACGGAACCGGCTTTCACAGTCGAACCCGCCGCGTCTATCGAACCTTTATATTTTACGTTTATTTCCGAATTCCGTATTTCACTCGCGTCCACACCTGTATTTACAATGGCATTCTCAGCGGAAATATCGGCACTTGTTTCTGTTTTTATCTTTGAATTTTTGATATTCGCTCCGTCAGCCTTTATCCCTGTGTTTACCATCGAATTACCGCGGGCATTGACAACCCCGCTGAAACGGTTTTCCAGAGACGAATCCTTTATCAGCGCTCCCCGCGCCTGTATGCCGGTATTTACTGCGGAACGGTCTCTTGCCTTTATTTCAACGTCTTTATTGGTATTACTTACTGAAGTATCAATAATTTCCGTAGGCGGCAAAGCCATTACTGTAAAAGCACAGAAAATCCCCATCCCCTGTATAAACAGCTTCATATTACAATCTTGTGTAAAAGTATATTAGCAAGATAATATATCAAAAAACAGATTAATGCAATGTTCTACAATTAAAAACAGTGAAAAATTTTCACAGTTCAGGTGCGCAAATGACCCTGAAACCTATATTTTTTTTGGAGAGTTTGAAATCGTAAGAATAACGCGCGCCGCACTGCAAATCCGCCGCGTCACTGCTGAAGGAACCTCCACGAAGCACTTTCAGGTTTTCAGTGGAAGCATCAGGCCCCCTTGGATTTTCGACATCAGCCACGAGAAATTTATCGCTGTACCAGTCATTGCACCACTCCCATACATTCCCGTGCATGTCATAAGTTCCCCACGGGCTTGGCTGTTTTGAACCGCATGCTTCAGCCTGACCCGCAGTGTTTGAACGGTAACAGGCGTACTTGTCGATATCAGCAGTATTATCTCCGAAGTGAAATACTGTTTTCGCTCCTGCTCTGCAGCTGTATTCCCATTCGGCTTCCGTCGGCAAACGATACTCATATCCGGCGGGAAGCCGCCCTGCCGCTTTTTCAACTGTATTGAGCCATTCGCAGAATTTCTTGGCTCCGCGCCATGAAACACAAGTCATAGGATATTCCGCCTTGTATCCTTTTCTAAGCTGATAGTTATTTGTAAGAGGACATGAAGGAGACTCAAAATTCATCTCTCTGTCAATCTCAAATCTGTCTTTGCGGCTTCCGTTCTGTGCTTTCAGAAAATACTGAAACTGTCCTGTGCTGACTTCATATTTGCCGATCCAGAACGGTTTTAATATTTTTACTGTGTATTCATGCTCTTCCCTGTCTTCGGAAGGAAGAGCGTTGCGGGCGCTGAAAGAACCCGGATTTACAGGGGCAAAATCCATTTTTACGCCCGGAATTGACCATCCTCTTCCCAGGGAAGGCCCGGCAAAAAGTTTTTTTCTGAAAATCTCAATCTCGGCTATCAGGTTTTCGACTTTCCGCCTTTCGTCAGGTGAAAGCGTCATCTTGGGATTTCCGAGAAAAGCCTGTAATTCGGTAATAGCCTCATCGCAAAGCACGGCAGGGTCTTTCTGCTGTTCTTTTTTATCTCTGCTGATTATGGCGTTTTCGAACTTCTGCCGTGCCGAGGCAAGGATAGTCCCTATCACCTCATTTTTTTTCTGTGCCCCGCTTTTTGCCAGTTGCATCAGGCTGTTTATGCGTGAAGCCAGCTTACTGTTCTGCAACTTATAAAAAACAAGCGCCGCCTGTTTAAGGTCTCCTTTATTTATAAGTTCAAGCCCGTAATCAAGCATCTGCCCCGGAGTATTGCCGGGTATATTCAGACTTTCGGCGCTTTTTTCAAGGTGTTTATCCGTAACTGTTTTAATAAGGGCGTCTATTTTCTTTATATCTATTCCCCGCTCGAATTCCATGAAAGCCTGCACCGCGGCCTCATAATCGCCGTTTCTCATCATCTCAAGCCCGTAGTCCAGAAAATCACCGGGGCCCATGGAAAATTTCCCCGCAAGGTTCTGCAATATTTCAGGAAGCCGTGAAGCGACTTCCCCTTCGGCGGAAGGCACCGAAGCGTCGAAACTGCGCTTTATTTCCCCCGCTTTCTTGGAAGCGTCTATCAGATTGACCACTATATTGATTTTGCCATCGGAATAGTCGGCCTGTCCGGTAACTATATACTGCGCGCCTACTATTTTGCCGAGTTCCTGCGGTTGGAGCGATGGCCCGGCAGAAATATTCTGTTCTTTCAATACCTTGGCAATTCTCGCCCTGGTGACAACACGGTATTTCCCTGACTGGACGAGCTCATTCTCCATCCTTTCCGATATCCACCAGCCGTTTATCTTGAGTTTTTCCATGGACGGAGTGACATTGAAATCATGCACCGCCACCAATTCCTTATCTTTATTTTCCGCAAAAGCAGAATGCAGGATAAGCATTGACAAAAATAAAACAGACACAAAACGCCAAACCATTACAACTCCTGTTTGTAAATACCATATTTTCAGATAATAAAATCCCTGATTCACGCTTTTCAAGGAAAAAGAGATGGCTGATAAGCAATCTCTCTGAAGTATTCAATGCCATGCGCAGTTAAGATACTTATCCTGCTCGAGATTATGGAACATCTTTGCGGTCAAGAGGGTAACTTGCAATGGTATCTTTCATAAAGATTTCACAGGCAAGTGCGGCAAAATTATAGAGATTTGCGTATGCTGTCCTGTTTTTTTGCAAACAAGTCTTGACATATAGTTTTAATTGCGGTATAATACGTATACGCAGTTTCTTTTATATTGCTATTTTAAAGTAACATATTATACGTGGATGAAGAATGAAAGTCTGGCAGAAAATAAAGGATGATCTGATTAAAAGGATTCTAAACAAAGAGTTTGAGTTGGATGCCAAGTTTTTTTCCCTGAATGATTTATCTCGTGAATACGGTATCAGCGATATCACCAGCCGACGGATCATAAGCGAACTGGTGAAGGCCGGCTACATCAAATCGTTTCCAGGTA
This sequence comes from Lentisphaerae bacterium GWF2_44_16, assembly GCA_001803225.1. Classification (GTDB taxonomy): domain Bacteria; phylum Verrucomicrobiota; class Lentisphaeria; order Victivallales; family GWF2-45-14; genus GWF2-44-16. The sequence continues at coordinate 49,734 of MHBF01000100.1, forward strand.
AAGGCTCGTATGTGAAAAGTCGCCTTGAGTCGAAAACCATAGTCTTGCTTTCTGACTCGATATCCGATATTAATGAAGGCGGCAGTCTTCCCAATATTCATTCCGAGATATACAAAGGGATGCTCTTGCAATGCGGGAAAATGAACGCTGAATTGAGAATATTGTCAAAAAAATATTTAAAGAATTGGCCTCTTGACGAAAAGTTACTGCTGATACTCATGGGTAAAACAGACGGGGATGATAAAGAATTTGCCGATATATTCAGACGTCCAAACTGCAAAAAAATATATTGCCATGTAACAGAACATATTCAAGGAGAAGTAAGTGTCAGGATACCTTACGGCAAAGGAATAATGCTGGCTGTTGAACATCTGATAGAAAGCGGACATAAGCGGATTGCGTTTATGTGTTCGTCCCTGAAAATGCGTAATATGGCATTGCGTTTTGACGGATATTATGAATGTCTGAAAAAGCATAATCTGCCTGTGGACTTTAATCTTGTGAAGGAATTGCCGGGCCCGAACATAGTTACAGATTCAGCGGCAGTAAAAGATTTGCTCTCAATCGAGAATCCTCCGACGGCAATCCTCACCGCAAATAACAGCCGTGCTTTGAATGTACTGGAATTCTGCAATAAAAACGGGATAAAAATACCGGAAAAAGTCGCGTTGGCAGCTTTCGATGACATACCTGAAAGCGTGCTTGTTCAGCCCAGGCTGACGGTTGTAAATACTCATTGGGATAAAATCGGCGCTGAAACAGTAAGAACTATCCTGGAAATGGCGGAAAATGACCGTACAGACTATCCTGACGTAATAATTAAACCGGATTTAATAGTAAGGGAATCAACCTGAATAATAATACAACTAAGCAAAGGTAAAAGATGAAAAAAGTGAAAATCGGTATCGTAGGGGCCGGCGGACAACGTTGCTGTTATCATGGGGGATGCATCTTCGCGGGGACGGAAAATGTCGAAATCGGAGCATTGTGCGACAACAAGGCAGAACGTCTTGAGCATGCCAGAGGGATGTATGAAAAAAAATTCGGGTATAAAATAAATACATATCTCGATTACAACGAAATGTACCGGAAAGGCGGACTTGACGCGGTATATGTTTCAGGTCCGAATTATTTACACAAAGCAATGACAGTTTCAGCGTTTGAGGCCGGACTTCATGTGCTCTGTGAGAAACCTATGGAATTGACACTGGCAAATGCGGACGAAATGATCAATGCCGCTAATAAAAATAAAAAAATACTCGGCCTGGCTATGCAGATGCATTATCGCCGCCGTTACCACAGAATAAGGGAAATCATTGAAAGCGGTATCATCGGTAAAATCGCTCAAGTCTGGTGCTATGAATATCGCGGGACATTCATAGAAATGAAGGACTGGGTATGGGACTCTGAAAAATCAGGCGGCGCCATTCATGAGAAGAATTGCCACCATTATGATATTATGGACATGTGGATAAAAAGCAACCCGACCACTGTTTACGCCTCCGGTAATATAATGAAACACAAGAATCCTTACGGGCAGAAAAGTGATATTCTCGACAATGCTTTTATTATCAATGATTATGAGAACGGTACACGCGGAATGATAAATATTTGTTTCCTCGCGAACAAAGAACATTATCGCGAATTCGGGATTCATGGAACGGAAGGTAAAATATTTTTCAGCACTGTTGATGATGAAAAAATCCATATTGCTTATAATAACGGAGACAAAGAAATCATTGAAGCGCCGGGTGATTTGAGAGGCGGGATGTGTCAGGATTTCGTTGACTGCATCATAGAAGGAAAAGAACCGCTTGTCAGTCAGAAAATGGGACGTAAAAGCCTTCTTGTCCCAATGGCGGCGGAAATTTCGATAAAAGAAAAACGCGTTGTCCATGTAAACGAACTGAAATAACTGGATATTACCCCGGATAGGATCCTTTTGCTGTCCGGGTAAAACTTCAAGGTGTGTTTCGTATGACTATAAAAATTCTGACTGGATTTGACGGAAGCTGTCCTCACAGTGATGAGGGAGTAAAAAAAGAAAGCTGTAATACATTTACGGTTTATCCGGGATATAGAAAAGAAGACGGTTTCAGCGAAGAAAATTCCAGGCAAGGCGGCAGCAGATTTTATATCAGAATTGAAAATGACAGCATAAAATCAGAATCAGTAGATATTACCGCTGATTGGCAAATACCGGCAAGAGTCTGCCATCATGATCAGGGATATATAAAACAAAACGGAGGCGACTGGGGCTTTCTTCCCTGTATCAGAACCGCTGAGACAAAAATCAAATATTCGTTATATTCAATTCCTGGAATTACAGAACTCGCGTTATTTCCCGAATACAATTATTCTCAATGTAAAAGTTTCGTTGAGTCTTTAGCATCTGAAGGTATAAAAATTGAAACGGTCGGGCAAAGCGAAGACGGGCGCGATATGTGGATGGTTGAGTTCGCGTCAGATAACCCGCGGGCGGAAAGCTTCTTTATTCAGGCCCGTGACCATGCCTATGAAACAGCCGGCTCATATTGCGTGGAAGGGATTGTCGAATTCCTCAAATCTGAAGATTTCATTTCAAAATATATTCGAAGTAAATTCAATTTTCATATTGTTCCAATGACCAACCCTGACGGCGTCTACCGTGGGATGAGCCGTCTTACAAGGGAAAAAGGAGCAGACATGAATCGATTGAATACTGTTTCAGACAAAGCCCATGATAACCTGAAAAAAACAATTGACAGGATTGCGCCAAAGGTTCATATGAATATCCATAATTGGACGAATAAGTTCATGGACGGGCTTTTAGTCAATGATGAGGAAATCAAGCAAAGAATCCTTTTCCATTTTACTGACGACCGTGAAAATTATAAGCACTGGCACATTGAAACCCATGCGGATTATCTCAGGGCAAACAATATTACAGAAGCTCCTGAAAACAGCAAAAGCTGGAAAAATTACTGCAAAGAAAAGTTTGGAGCTTATGGAGTTAATTTTGAATTTCCTTGGTTTGCCATACTTCCAAATGGAATGAAGCAAAAGGGTAAAAAGGCGTTAACTGCTTACGCTCTTTCGGCAATTGATGCCATGAAACTTTAGAATGCATAAATTATGAGTGAAACATATAAGGGAATTACGGCGGATGGAAAATGTATTTCTATCTTTGTAAACAACGGAACTATTCAAGCGGTGGAAGAATTTCCCCGGGATGAGACACTGCCTTACATTCTGCCTCCGTTGGTTGATTTGCAACAGAATGGCGCGTTGGGTATATACTTCACGAATTTCTGTGATAAGAATCCAGAAGATATTTACCGGATTTTCGAGTTTCTCGTAAAACACGGAGTGGGCCGGGTTCAGCTCACAATGACCAGTGCGGCAATTGAGACATTGAAAGAATCACTGAAAGCCTTAGACAAGCTTCTTGCGGGAAACAGAGACCTTGAGAAAATGTTTTTCGGGATTTTTCATGAAGGGCTGTTTATATCGCCTTTGGAAGGATGGCGGGGCGCGCATCCGGCTGCATTTATTAAGTCCCCTGATTATGAACTCTTCAAGGATTTGGATGAATGCGCGGGCGGCAGAATAAGGACTGTAAATATCGCGCCTGAAGAACCGGGCGGATTGCCATTTATCGAAAAGGCCGTAACTGATAATAAAACAGTTTCTCTTGGGCATTGTTGTCCTGATCGTGAGACTGTCAGGGAAGCCGTCGCCAGAGGCGCAAAACTGATTACGCACTTCGGAAACGGAGCGGCGCCCATGATGCATCGGTTTAAAAATCCATTCTGGGCATTTCTTTCTGAAGCTGGATTATGTCCCGGATTAATATGTGATGGATTTCATTTGCCGCCGGAACTTGTCGAAACAGTTTTTAAATGCAAGGGACGGGATAATTGTTTTATTGTTTCAGACGCGAGCGGATATTCGGGATGTCCTTCTGGTTTTTACAATCGTGACGATGAACGTTCTTTCGAAATCAGAGAAGACGGTTTTTTGCATCTGGCGTGGCAGGAAATACTGATGGGAGCGTGGTATCAGTTAGACAGAGGCGTAGAATTTCTGGTTAAGGATATAGGCATGAGTTTTCTTGACGCATGGATGCAATGCAGTGCTGTGCCCGCGAAGATTGCGGGAATAAAATTACCTGAATTGAAAGTTGGCGCTTCTGCAGATTTTGTTTTGGCCCGCTGGAAGAATGGCGTGATTATTGAACAGTCAGTGTTCAGTGGAAAAGCATATCTCAGAGATGCCTTTACCCCGCGTTCTGTCTGAATTACATACTTTACTGCCATGACGGCAATGCAAGCATTTGCTCTCTACAATTGCTTAATTGCAAGGTGATATAACAGTTGGCGGAGCATACCACTTAAAAACCCAATCTGTCTCCATTTGTAATTTTAAGGCAAGATGTTAATAATTAAGTCTTTATGGAAAGTGAAAATTTCACCAGATTTCACGCGATTTTGGCAGATTAGTGCAACTTTTTAAATCGATTTCACCAGATTTATTCATGCCTAAACTATATATTCGCGAATGTTTTTTCGTGATATGCGATCTGCAATTTTAAGCATTTCTGCTTGAGTGGCATTCCCCATGTTGATTCCTGTGATTGAGTTAATGTTAAGAATGAGTTTCAGCAAAAAAAAACACGGTAATAGTATGACGATTACCGTGATTGAACACCGAATTAAAAATTTTCAGAACCGAAAAGGCAAACAATTCACCCCTAACAATTACGCAAAATCACGTTTCCAAAGGACTTCATTGAGAATTTTTACCATCAGCAGCAGGGGCGTCTGCATTGCCATTTTTCTCTTTGGCATGTTCGAGCAAATCCATCTGTTTGTCAAAGTCGGATTGGAAGAGCCTATCCTGAATGACGCGATATTTTTCAAACTCATTCTCGGCATGCTGCTTGGCTATTTCCGCGGAAATCTTTCCGGCGTCGCGCAAGATTTCCATGTCATCGGCAATCAGAATCCGATCCAAATGCTTCGCCCAATCTTCCATCGTCATCGGGATGTGGCGCTTCGCCCGGTTTTCCGCCAAGTCAAGATAGGCGTTTACGATATGCCCCAGCGAATCCAGTTCGTTCTCTTTCAGGTAATTTTTCGCGATGGAAACGTCCGTTCTGACGATTTTTCCGTTCGGCTCGTTTTCCCACGAAATCAAGCCCATATGTTCGCGTTCCGCGTCGGCTCGTTCCATAATCAGTTCGGCGGCAGTATGGCCATGCACGGCATAATGCAGTTTGTTCTGAACCTTTGCAAAAAACTCGCGAGTGGTCGGCGCGTCCGGATTGTAATCCATGCTGGTCGCGTAAATGTCAGTAAGCTTCTGATAAAAGCGACGTTCGCTCAGCCGAATTTCCCGAATCTCGGCCAAAAGATGTTCAAAATAATCCTCGTCGAGAAATTTCCCGTTCTCCATGCGTTTCCGGTCGATCACATAGCCGCGAATGGCATAATCCCGTAAAACGGCGGTTGCCCATTGCCGGAATTGCGTTGCACGTTTACTGTTTACTCGATACCCGACCGCGATAATCATGTCGAGATTGTAATACTTAGTTTGGTAGTTCTTCCCGTCAGCGGCAGTTCGTAAGAAATCCTTACACACTGAATCCGCGACAAGTTCTCCTTCAGAGAGGATATGCGAGATGTGCTGGGTGATATTGGCCCTGGTCGTGTCAAAAAGCTCTGCCATGAGTTGTTGAGTCAGCCAAAGCGTCTCATTCTCAAAGCGGACTTCAATCGAGTCCGTTTCGTTTTGCGCGGCAAAAATCAAAAATTCCGTCGTGCTGTTTCTGATCCATTTGTTTTTATCCATCATTCCACCTGTCACTGAAAATGTACCACCCATTGGGTGATTTTTTACATTACTCCGACTTCTCTTTATTCTCAAACTCGGATTGAGTGGAAAACTCGGATTGAGTGGAAAACTCGGATTGAGTGGAAAACTCGGATTGAGTGGAAAACTCGGATTGAGTGGAAAACT
>MHBF01000101.1 GCA_001803225.1 Lentisphaerae bacterium GWF2_44_16
ATAGAAAAGACTGTTTCTTTTTCAGGAGAAGACTTTGCGCGGAGATTGGCGGAAATTTATCCTGAAAAAATACCTTTCGACGCGATATGGTGCAGTTGTGATGAAGGGGCGGCGGCTGTAATGAATTATCTTGTGAAAAGAGGAATATCTGTTCCTGATGATGTGGCAGTGGCGGGATTTAACAACAGCGAGATGTGTGAATATCTGCGCCCGGGCCTTGCCAGCATAGAACGCTTTGACCGGGAAATTGCGGAATGTGCGGCTAATATGCTTTTCGAAGAAATGGAAGATAAGAAAACCGTTCTGAAAATAAAAAACTATCCAATGAAATTTGTATGGCGTGAATCCGCCGGAAAGGGTTTTAAATGAAAATGTTCATAAGAAAATTCAACTGTATCTGTTTTGCCTGTTTTATTTTTGGAATGACAGCTTATTCTTCGGATATAAAGATCAAACCTGAAAACTGCCGGATACTGCTGCCTGAAAACGCGGATGGCATAAAATTGTTTGCCGCCGAAGAATTGCAGAAGCACCTTGCTTTGATAACAGGGATAAAAATCCCGGTACTGAAAAACGAAAAAGACCTGAAGAAGGATAATTTTGTCTTCAGGATAGGTATAAAAGCGCCGGATGACAAAACGGAACTTTCAAAGGAAGAGGCCAGATATAAAATCACTGACAATGGCGTTTACATCTATGGCGAAGATGAAATAAAACAGACAGGCAAAAGTCCTCTTCAGGAAGCAATCAATCAGAAAATGAATCACGCAGGAACACTTTTCGCCGTGTATTCGTTTCTGGAAAACGAACTGGGCGTTCACTGGATTGAGCCGGGAGATAAAGGCATCTGTTTCAAGAAAAAAACTTCTCTGGATTTTTCTGAAAAGAACTTTGCATGGAAACCTTCTCTTAAAATGCGGCAACTAAGGTCATCCGCATGGGAGTGGAGGCACTTGAAGGATGAACAGAAAGATGTTCCCGTAGAATTCAGAGTAACGGAAGCAGAGGCAAAGAAAAAAGACACAGATGAAAAAGTATGGCTCAGGCGAATGAGGATGGGCAGGAGCATCACGCTTAATTACGGTCATGCTTTTACGAGATGGTGGGAGACTTACGGGAAATCCCATCCTGAATATTTCGCCATGAATGAAAAAGGCGAACGCAAACCCTGGGGAAAACCGGATCGTATAAAAATGTGCGTCAGCAGCAAAGCTCTCCGTGATGAAATAGTAAATCAATGGTTGAGCAGATACAAGGAAAATCCGGACGCGAATCAGACCATAAATGTCTGCGAAAATGACAGCGGGGGCTATTGCCGATGCCCCGAATGTATGAAACTTGATGTCCCTGTGGAAGGGGAAGCATTTGGAACAAATCTCACCGACAGGTATATATGGTTTGCCAACCATGTATTGAGAGAAGTGCGCAAGCATGACCCGAATATCCGCGCGGTAATGTACGCGTACAGCGTTTACCGTTTTCCGCCGAGACGTGAAAAAGTTGATCCCGGTGTTGTTCTGGGCTATGTTCCAGGCTTTCTAGTTCCTCCTGAAGAACTGAAAAAATTTTATGGGGACTGGCGTAAGGCGGGAGCGAAGGAATTTTTTCTGCGCCCTAACGATATGCACATTGACAGCGGTTTGCCGATGGGCTTTGAAAAAAAGATGTTCGACAATTTCAAAATTGGAATTGAAAACGGCATTTTCGCGACAGATTATGATTCCCTGCATGGATTTTGGGATACATCGGGACTTGCCAATTATATAATTGCGAAAGGCCATGTTTATCCTGAGAAACCTTTTGAATACTGGGAAGATGAATACTGCTCTGTTTTCGGAAACGCGAAAGAGGACGTAAAAGAATATTTCCGTTACTGGCGGAATATCTTTGATGAACGCTTTTATCCGAACAGAGAAGAAATAAGCAAAGCGGGCAAGTACGGTAATTTCAGGAGAGGCCTGATGTGGAAACTCTCTGATTTTTATAAAAAAGATGATTTTGACAAAACAGACGCAATATTGGAAAAAGCGTTGAAAAAAGAACTTTCCGCCGATGAAAAAGAACGCGTTAAAATGCTCGTTCTCTCAAATAAACATGCCCGTCTGACTTTCAATGCTATTTTAAACAGCGGCAAAACAGAGAAAAAAATCGCGGAGGAAAAACTGGCTTCATCCATAGAACTTCTGAAGTTCCGTATCAGCAACAGGGAGCAGCTTCCGGTCGCATGGCCGTCAAAATTCACTCTGGAAAGGGAATTCGGAGATATAGCCGGTATTGAATGGGCCTCAATTTTCAAAGTGGATATCAAACCATACAGGCGGATGGACATTTCATGGAATTTCAAAGCTGATCCGCAGAATGTCGGACTGAAAGAGGAATGGTTCAAAACCCCATGGAACGAAATCAAAAGCAAGTGGGATAAAATCAGGATTGACCGTGCCTGGGAAAATCAGAAAAATATAAAAAGCATACCGGAAAATCTTAGAAATTTTCTGGAAAATTATGACGGTATAGGGTGGTATGCGGCATCTATCCAAATTGATGATAATATGCGCAATAAGGAAATATTTTTGACTTTCGGAGCGGTAGATGAGTCTTGCTGGGTGTATATTAACGGAGTGGAAGTCGGGAAACATATTTTTGAAAAACCTGATGACTGGAAGATGCCGTTCAACATAAGGATAGACTGCGGACTGAAAGACAATTTCAGGAACATCATAATAGTAAGGGTCGAAGATAAAAGCGGCGCCGGCGGAATTTGGAAGCCGGTGTGGATTTCAACGAAAGATAAATAAAAATGGAACACAAAATGAAAAGGTCTTTTACTTTAGTTGAGTTGCTCATTGTGATAGCGATTATCGCTATACTTGCCGCAATGCTTCTTCCTGCTTTGAACAAGGCAAAGGAAACGGCGAGAAGAAGTTCATGCCAGTCGAACATCAAGCAGATCGCCCTTGCGGGACTTCAATACTGTAACGATTATAATGATTATTTTTTCCCCGATATGACCGATGATGCAATCTGGAACTGGCCTGAAAATTTGACGGAAAATGAATATTTGAAAGTTAAATATCCCGTAAGCACGGCTTCTCCCATGAATAATATCCTGAAATGCAGTTCCGAGACCAGAAAAAAGCTTGGCAGTTCATCAGAATGGAACACTTGGAAAGGCTCACATTACGGCGTTAATCGTTATCTTTCGCGGGCAAAAGCATCGGTGAATTCAGCCGCGCGTTTATGGGTACGGGTAAGTCAGCTTAAAACTCCAAGCGTTACATATTTCATAGGGGACAAATGGGAGGGAGACCAACCTTTGCCAACTACCACCTCCATATTGAGGGCACGGTATTTTTATCCTGCGAAACGACACAGCAACGGAGCTAATATTTCAATGACTGACGGACATGCTACATGGATCAAAGACTATCCTCTGGCCGGCGTGGCATCGGATTACACAACATCGGAATGGGCCCCGTACTGACGGATTATGAACAGCGGTTTCTTATAACTTCGAGCATCAGTTTTCTGTCGGCACAGGGAGATATTGAAACACTGCCTATTTTCTCTGGAAGAATAAGTTTTATTTTACCGTCCTGTTTCTTTTTGTCATTTCCCATGGCTTCGAGTATTTTTTCGGCATCGTAATTTTTAAGAGTAACGGGAAGTTCAAGGGCTTTCATCAGTTTTTCCTGACGATCGGCAGATGTTTTGTCAAACGTTCCGAGCTTTACCGCCAGGTCCGCGGCTATTGCCATGCCGACGGCAATGGCCTCACCGTGAAGGATGGAATTATACCCGGAAACGGCTTCAATCGCATGCCCGAAAGTATGTCCGTAATTCAGTATGGCCCTCAGTCCGCCTTCTCTTTCGTCCTTTGAAACCACTTCGGCTTTCAAACGGCAGCATCTGGAAATGATTCCGGAATAAAAATCAAGGTCAAGTTTCTTCAGCTTTTCTATATTGTTTTCCAGTAGCTCAAAAAGTTCTGCGTCAAGTATTACCGCGTATTTGATTATTTCAGCCAGTCCGCAGCGGAGTTCATTAGCGGGCAGTGTTTCAAGAAGTTCGGGGTCTATCAGGACAAGCACGGGTTGCCAGAATGCGCCTACGAGATTTTTCCCTTCCGGCAGGTCAACGCCAGTTTTGCCTCCGACGCTTGAATCGACCATCGCCAGAAGGCTTGTCGGTATCTGAATGAAATCGATCCCTCTCATATATGTAGCGGCCATAAAACCGGCCATATCCCCGCAAACTCCGCCTCCCAATGCTACGACAAGTGAACTCCTGTCTAATTCTTCATTAACGGCTTTCTGATAAAATTCCCTGATTGTATCAAGATTTTTTGAAGTTTCTCCGGCTTTGAAGACTACGGAAGATACTTTTGCCCCGGAGCCGGAAAGGGTTTTTGCGGTTTTGTGTCCATATATATCGTTGACAGTATGGTCGGTAACGATAAGGCATTTCCTGCCTGAGATGAAAGGTTTCAGATAGAATTCAGCGTCCCTTGATATTGAAGGCTGAACAATTATGTCATACGAACGTTCTCCGAGTTCTACCTTTAAAACGTGTTTCTTGCTCACAGATTTTTTCCTTCAGTTCCTCTTTTAAAAATCACAATATAATTATTCAGTTGGATGAAATGAAATTCAAGTTTGAATTTGATTAAAACGGCTTTAACTTTAAAGAAATGATCTTAAAACTGAAATATGAGTATCTTTCAGATGGCAAAACTGAAAATATTATACTGTATCCCGCTGATATGCTTATGTGTTCTGACATGTACGCGAATACATGCGGCTTTGTGGGAAAAACAGGGAGATCTTGACAAGATAGTCATGATAGAAGACGGTTCTCTGAGAGGGACCGGCTTCTTTACGGTATTCAGAGAGAAACTTATCGTAATTGCCGGCCAGGAAGTCCTTAACAGCAGTTCAGAAATAAAACTGAAGGACGTTAACGGCAAAGAGATCAAATACACAAAAATATTCATACCCGAAGACAGACGGGACCTTGTGATTTTTGAACTGGATGAAGAAGAAAGCAGAAGGCCGTTTCTGACCATGGTGGAAAACGCGGCCCAGGCTTGTGACATAGATTCATCTGTTACAGTTTACGCATTTCGGGCCGGAACTAAAACCCTTGCCAGGGCCAAGGGTAAAATCATAGGCATAGGCCCGGAGCTTTTTGAATTAAACGTGAAAATGCCTGACATCATCGGGGGCGGTCCTGTGATATTAAAAGACAGCGGCAAAGTGATTGCCTCCTGCTCTTCAAATCCCAAAGACGGTAAAGCGCGGATGTTTGCCGCGCGCATGGATACCATAGGGAAACTCCTTGAGCTTGATATCGCCGTTATCAGAGAAGAGATGACAGATATTAAAAGCCTTTCAGATGCCGTCAGGGAATATGACAGCAAGTCCGGAGAATTTAGAGATTCATATTCCCGCCTGAAAACAAAATCAGATAAACAAGCCGTAAATTATGATGAAGTATCAGCTCTCCTCAATTCCATAAATGAACAGATCAGCTCTCTGAGCGTCAGCATTGATAAATGGAAAAATATCAAAGACTGGCGTCTTCCGCTTTTTGGAAAAAAATATGAAACAGAACTTAAAAATGCCATTCAGCTCCTCGACAGCCTGAAAGAACTTAATCAGGAAGCCGAAGCGCTTATCAAAAAAGAGTAGTTTTGTGTTTTACGCCTCTGCTTATAATACTGAAAAGGTTAATTAAAGTTCGCTTATCTGAACAACTCTTTTTTCTCTGATGCTCATTTCGGCCGCAAGTGCTGCATAAAGGCTTTCGCGGCCTATTTTCCCATCACAGAATGCTTTTCTGTTTTTCCTTACGCAGTTGAGAAAATCGAAGACTTCCAGAGCACCGCCTGTGTGTCCGAAGTCCCTTACGCCCCCGGCGAGTTCATGTGAAAGTTTCTTTGGCTGCTCTTCATCTATATGCCCCATTCTGCCGTCGAAAATGCGGAGCTTATTCTGCTGGACATTTGCCTCTATCCAACCCTTTTCTCCAATGACGCCGAGAGGCAAATCCCTGTTAGCGGCAAAGAGGCACAAACCGAGGTTCGCGGTTTTGTTCCTTTCAAATTCTATATTGACCCAGGCATGGTCTATAATATTATTGACATTTTCCTGTCCGAATTTATACGGTTCACCTGGCACACCCGGCTTTACCGGTCCGTCTTCCTTTACTGTAACCTGTCCGCCAAATGCGTGGACGCTCACCGGAAGCGCTCCGAGCATCCATTGAAATAAATCAAAATGATGACAATCCTTCTCTACCAGACTCCCGCCTGAAAGTTTCTGATCATAGCGCCATTCGCGTTCTCTGCCTATGGGAAACGGAACGCGGAATTCGTGGCACCATGCCATCAGAGGTTCTCCAATTCTCTCAGACTTTATGATTTCAGCCATTGTCCTGAATAATGCCGAATATCTGTAAACCAATCCCACCTGCAGGACTTTGCCGGCTTTTTCAGAAGCTGCTATTATTTTGTCGCAATCGCTCAGTGAAAGCGCCATCGGCTTCTGCAGAAGCACATGTTTGCCAGCCTCGAATGCCGCGCATGCGTGTTCGGTATGCAGAAAATTCGGAGAACATATTATTACGGCATCAATTTGTTTATCTGACAAAAGGTCTTTATAGTCATTATATTTTCTTGCGTCAATTCTGAAAGTATGATTAAATGCGTTCATTCTTTCATCGCTTATGTCAGCTATTGCGGTAACTTCACATTCTTCTGAGAATTGCATGAGATCATGAGTGTGTGTTACAGCCATATCTCCGACGCCGATGAAAGCAAGTCTGATTTTATTTTTCAAAGTTCCCTCCTTTTATTCTCCGCTAATGCTAATTATTTTATGAAATTTTTCAGGGTTAAAATATTCGTCATAAACGATTGCAAACGGAATATCGTTTTTAATGAGAGGAATTGTCTGAGAAATGAGAGAGTGCATTATTTTATCATATCCGGTTTTATCCATATCGCATCCACCCCACAATCCTTTATTGCTTCTTTGGGCAATAAATCCTTTAGGCAGGACAAAGGCAATTTCCGCTTTTTTAGTTCTTGAAGGCGTTGAATCTCTGATATACTTTTTAATTTTGACTGTAAGATCAAGAATTTCATATAGTGGATATTTTTTCTCATTTTCCTGCCAGAATTCCAGGCAATCAGCTCCCATGTCGTAAGCAGTTTTAAGTGCAGTTAATCTTATATTCTCAGGCATGTAGTCATAAATGGCAACGCCCCATTTCTTTCCATAATAATCTGCAGCTCCTTTAATGAATGAATATTGCCATCTGAACAGTTCTTCATCGGTAAGTTTATTCAATGCGGGAAAAGTTTTTCTCCATGTGCCGCATTGTCCTGCGTCTTCAAAGATAAATGAATCGTTTCCAGCCATGAAGTCATACCATGCCATGTATTCATGACCCTCATATACAATCACCTTATCACCGGGCCACAAACGTTTATTGGAAACCATTCCAGATACTTTTTTCACATATAGTTCGGAAATTTCAAACAAGTTCTTGTTTCTGAGCTCGTTTTCCCCCATAACTTCCTGGAAATTTGTCTGTCTTTCATAAGGTTCATCCAGCAACTGATGGGATCTTGCCAGATTGCTTCTCCAACGGTCAAATATATCCAAGGTCCAGATACTGTGTGATGTGAAATAGATGGATTGAATATTAAGATACTTTCTCAATATATCGCCGTCATATTCCCCAAAGAAATTACAGCCCGCCCTTTGAAGTATTTCAACTTTTGCCAGCATGTAATCGCTTGAAAAATTCATCTTGTCCATAATCGCGATTCTATTAATTCCAAGTAGAGGTTTTGGCGGTAGAATTATTTTGAGAGGATTTTCTAAAACAGTAGTAGGAGTTATTTTTTCTCCCCAGTCGATAAGTTCCAGTTTACGGTCCAGATAAATGCTTTCCAATGCAAGCCTGGCTATTCCGGTAACAGGGATTTCGTAATTCAAATCAGCTTTTATATTTCCTTTGCTTTGCAGTAAAGTTTCAATGCTTCCGCATGGAAGCTGGATAAGATTACGCTCTGAAGAAGTCTCCAAAATCGGTTTAACCAAAATATCGTTCAAATCATTGTCAGGCAAAACGGCCTTTTTCCCGTCAGTATATTCAAGAGGAATATTATCGTCAAATTGCACGATGTACCTTTTTATGTCTTTGAACTCTGTCCCGTCGACAAGCATTTGTATCTTCAATGAACGCGGGGAATTTATCAGAACGACATTTCCGTTTTCTGTTCCTCCTGATGGCTCTATGGCACAGAATTGTTTCAATCTGACCGTCATCTGATACCAGTAATAATTATCTTCCATTCCAAGAATACTGCATTCGACCATGGATATCTCAGGCTTTTTAATTCTGGATTTCCCGGAGGGAATAAGTCGATTGTCGGAAACCTTATATCTTACCCATTGTCCGGGTTGCCATGAAAGTTTTTTATCTGTGTTCAAGTTCAGGGATTTGTCTTGCTTTGACACAAAAGAATCTGTCCAGTTCGCATCCAGCTTGGAAGGATCAATCTTATGAGACATATAAACTGGAGTATTAAGCATTATCCTTTTCGCTTCGTCTGTTATTGAAGCGCCCGGGAGTGATTTCTGAAAAAGAGATATTTTATCAACAAGGAAGTGTCCATTACCTCTTATCAGAAATATAATTCTGCAGATATTCTCCTGCTGGCTGTTAAAATTAAAACTTATCTGTTGCCACTGCCCGTTGACTATTTTCTTTTCATTTAAAGTTATTCCTCCGAGATTCTGTTCTGCTTTGAATGTGATATTCCCGCTTTGAAGATATGGTTTTATATAACACTCAAGCTGATATTCAGTATTCGGGATTATTTTCTGTGATTGTTCTATATAACAGAATCCCCCATTGATTTTCAGGGAATATTTTCCTTCATAAGCGTCTATTTCCTTCGAAATGTTTCCTCCTGATGCTGAATGTTGAATCTTCCAGTCTTTTGGTATCTTGTTTGATGAGAGCCATTCTTCAAAGCCGGAATTGCATATGGGGATATGTACAGCTTTTTCATCGGATATTGTATCTTTTTTCTGAGACTGTTCAGCACATAAATTATTATCTGAGATTAGTGTAGCGACAATGGATGACATTATTAGGAATGAGATTTGAAAACATTTTTTCATCCCATTGACAAATTCTTTTTTTATCATTGTGCCGTGGCTTCTGTTTTCCAATATCATATTCCATCTCCTTTTTCATAATTATCGATTTCAGTTTAATAAATCGTTTTTCTGGATGAATGTCCCAATTCGGCATTCATTTCCATTTCCAGAATACCAAAGGTCCGTTCTGGGTTATTTCATCGGGTTTGAAACTGTTTACATGGGCATCGGCAAAAATCACATTCAAGCGGCCAAGGTGCCAGCCATAAATACTTCTGTGATTGTTCTCATTCAGCATTGAGTAATAACCGTGGAATTTCTCCCAGTCGCTGACATTGAATGAATATGGATAACGTGATTCTATTAGAAACAGTATATTTGCAGGATTGTTAAGTTGAGCGATACGCACAGTTCTTCTATTGTCAGTATACGTGGGTTCAATAAACCAGTAATTAATTCCATAATGGGAGTAGTAACAATTTATGTTTTGTACGCTGCGCGCGGGACAAATATAGACGTTTCCCAGGTAGCCGTATTTAGTGTTATCCTGTAAATAGGTCTTTAACAGTTCAGACCAATAGCAGGATGGATAGACATTGATGGGCATCCAATCATTGTAGTCAATAGTATATGCCATTCCTCCTTGTCCGATTTGTCTCAGGTTGTTTTTACAATTAATTCCTTTGGCGCTTTCCTTTGCCTTACCGAGTCCGGGGAGCAGGAGCGATATCAGAATGATTATTATAGATATCACAACGAGGAGCTCGACGAGAGTAAAAAATCTAAAAATGAATGTTTTCATGATTATGGCCTCCTAATTACTTTTTTTTTCGATGAACCAGGCTGCGTCAACGGGTGGTATATTCAGAATGATATGATTTTTGTTTAATTTCATTTTCAGCCCTTTCCATATATCGGATTTTTCTATGAAATTTCTTATGCCTGGATATTTTTCCATAGATAATTTTACTGTACGTTTTTTCTCTGTCCAGTTGACTATCGCAAGTGCCGGTGATTTGCCTTCTCTCAACCATATTTCAGGGAGTTTATTTTCCATCAGGTCAAGAGGCGTCGCGCTTTCATCGGATGTATTTTTCAAAGCGGTTTGAAGCAATTTTATGCCGTTATTTTTCAATTTTCCTAAATGGTCTGAGAGTACCATCAGGCCGCCGCTCATAGCGGCAAGCGTAGCCCAGAGGCGCGCTTCATGTTCAGTTGTCCAGGGTGAACCTGAACGTGAACCTTCAGGAGGATTAAAGTGTATCGGATTATGGTGTATGTCTTTTGCAGTGGCGTCGGAACGCACAATCAGGAAGTCAGGGTCGGAGGTCCATAGACGCGAGTTCATCCAATACCTTGAGGTGAGGAATTGCGCGTTTATCCTGACTGTCGAATTGTATGTGCTTATGTCCCCGCCTATGCGGTTTGAGTCGGCGATGCCGATAGCCGCTTCGGGCGGGCATCCACAGGTAATCAGATATGAATCACTGCCTATTGCTTTACGTATTATCGAGAGTCCCCGGCGCACGATTTCAATTTTGCCGAGTTCGTCCCTGAAAAACTTTTTGTCTTTGCCAAAAGTTATCAGATAATGTATGAAGTCAACTTTAAAATGTGAAAATCCGGCGTCTTTCAGTGATTTGAAAGTCCGCGATAGAAATTTTTCTCCTTCCGGTTTTGTCGGGTCGAGGAAACCAACGGGGCCGAAAGCCCATTCTTCGAGTTCTTTTTTACCTGTCCTGTATGAAGCGAGTATCTCCGAATTGCGCTGATAAGCCAGGCTGAAATAGCTTAGATGAAAAGGCGCGATCCATATTCCCGGCTCAAAACCGTTCTTCCTGATTTTATCAGCTGTTTTTTTCAGTCCAGCCGGAAAACGTCCGTTAGTGCGCCAATCGCCGTAATCGTTGAACCAGCCGTCATCAAGCATCAGCATTTTCACGTCGGTTCCGCTTTTCCGGGAAAAGTTTTTAATTGCCGTGATATTTTCATCAAGGTCTTTTTCCTCGAAGATCTTGAAATAGTAATCCCAGGAATTCCAGCCGACGCATCCGGGTGCTATTCTTATATTTTTGCCGCAGGCGTCGCCGAATTCCTCAAGCAGCTTATGCGGTGACTCGGCTTCTCTGATTATGAGAGTACCTGAGTCAAAAAAATCATTTTTCTCAAAATTTTTCTGCACAAAGCAGCCGCATTCAAAATAGCCGTTTCTAAAACGGAGAAAAGTCCTGTGCGTGACCGGGTGCTTAAAGGCAAAGAGAAAATATTTTTCGTTATCCGGATTTCCTATCAGTGTGTACCAGGAGCTTGATATTTCTTTATTATCATCCGGGATTTCCAATCCGCAGATGTTTCCGCCCGTATTGTCAGGGTTTACCAGCATTGATATTGAATCCGCCCCTAATATTTTCCGCAGTTCTGATGTTTTTTTTCTGTAGATGATGAATTCACTGATTTCATTCTCATTCCCGGATGTTCTGAAAGAGCCGTTCAGTTTTATTTCATTGCGTGTTTTCATTAGGGAAGTTTTAATTTTTATTCTTGCGTTTAATACCGGACCGGAGGCAAAGATTTTGCCGCTGATATTAAGGCCGGCATTAATGTTTTTAAGAAGGTCATTCATAATATTTTCTTTATTACGCATATACTTTATCACCTTGAAAGAGTTGCATGATGCTGTCGGAATATTTTATCTCATAAGTCCTGTCAAAGAAATTTTTCATTGTCTGAAAATCTGACATGCCGTCTTTTTTGAAGATAGCGTCGATGATTTCTCCCAGGAGGATTTTTTCCCATCCGCTTCCTGCCGGTTCCCAGACTATGTTTTCTTCAAGTTCAGCAAGTTTTTTCAGCCATCCGGAGGGCATGGGCATGATACCGGACATGAATTTATCATCGGAGGGATTTTTGAAAATAGAATACGGTGCCGGGAATTTATTGAATTTACGGTACTGCGCTGAACCGTCTTTCAGGTAAATCCATTCTTCGCGTTCACGTACATAATCGAGGTAGGGATCGGTTTCATTTGAAGGGGCATGGATATTTACAACAGAGCCTCTGAGGTTGCCAAGGCTGATTTTTTTTCTGTTTTCAGGTGCCGGGACAAATGCTATCCCAAATTTTTCCGTGTTTTTTGAGCTCAAAAGCGCTCCAGCGACATAGCCGTCAACATAAGTGAATGGCAATTCGTTTGTGAGCAGGCCTATAATTTTGTCTTCCATGGAAAGTTCTCTCATGCAGAGGAGATTTTTTTCAAAGGCCAGACGGTGGAAATATTTCATGGCGATTTCAGCTTCTCTGCCGAGCCAGTCTATTTTGGGCGGAGTTTCGAGGGGAGAGTAGTTCCCTTGCTGAATTATCCAGTGCATAAGCATGAAAACAGTTTCAAGACCGTTGTTTATGATGAATGGGGCTTCATTGGCGGGAGTTCTCAGTTTCTCAAGTCCGTTTTCAAAGGATTTCCAGTTGTCGAAAACTTTCTCATCAAGTCCGCGTTTGGCAAAAATATCTTTGTTATAAATCATAAAAGAGAAGCTTCTTGAGATAGGAAACATAAAAAGTTCATTGTCAATGGAGGCCTTTTCTACGCATTCAGGCCTGAGTTTCCGGCAATAATCAAGGGTGGATTTAAGACGTATCGGAGCTATGAGTTTCTGCTGGTGATAGAACGGGAGAGAGGCCTGTGTTATTTCCCATCCGGTAGGTTCTGTTTTTCCGAGCAGCAGATTCTTGATGACGGAAGCCTCAAGGCTCAAAAGGGATTCGTTGAGTTGTATTTCTTCAATCTGAATGTTTTTATGGGCTTTCATGAACATTTCATTGATTTTGTGTCTGAGAAGAATTGAATTGATTTTTCTTATATCAAAGGAATCTCTGAAATAAAGGGAAATTCGGCTTTTGCCTGTGTTTCCGGCAGGGTTTTGCCGTATTTTTGGAGGAATACTTTTCAGAAAAATCACTTTTTTCCCGGCATTATCGACGATGCCGGATTTTTTCAGCTCATTTAAAGCGCAGTAAACTGTATATGTGCTGACATCAAGGAGTTTTGACAGATCGCGGATAGGCGGCAGTTTCGCGCCGATCTTGAGCCCCTTGTCGGAAATGAAACCGATAAGGTTTGTTACGGCATCGTGCACTTTGGGTTTTTTCATGAGGTGCTGAAACATTTTACGGCGCCTTTGTTATTTATTGTTATTTTAATAATAACAATAAATTACAAAAAAGTCAATGGCCTTTCCCAAAAAAATTGAAAAATATTCTCATCAGTTTGAGGAAGCCGTACCTTGGTTGAGGTTGAAGCGGGAAAAATATCAGGCGGCTTTTTTGACGGGGATGGCTATTTTGAAAGTGGAGCCTTTGCCGGCTTCAGTTTCTATGGAGATGATGCCGCTGTATTTTTCCACGGTGTTCTTGCATGAATGCAGGCCGTAACCGCGGGAATTGCCTTTGCCTTTGGTCGAGAAACCGAAAGTGAAAATTTTGTCTTTTATTTCCTGCGGGATGCCGGGGCCGTTGTCTTTGACTTTTATTACGGCGTAATCTCTGGCATCTATGGTTTCATTGCAGAGCGCCAGTTCGAGGGTATAGTCTTTATCCGGCAGGCCTTCCGCGTCCATTGCCTCCACCGCGTTTTTGATGAGGTTCATAATGACCTGCGTCATCATGGACGGATCAATAAGGACTTCGGGTACGTTATTGTCCACATTTGCTTTGATTTTGACGCCGCGTTTATTGAAGGTTTCCTCAAAAATCTTTATGGATGAGTCAACTACAGTGGAGAGATTGGTCATATTTTCAGTTCCGAGTTCGCCCACGAAGCGCTGTTGGAGCTCGATAATTTCGCTGATATGATAGAGTTTGCTGGAGAGGGAAGCAAGCTGGGTTATGGCTTCTTCGGATTTGACATTGACATGTGTGAGGAGGTCTTTCATTATATCAATGTACTGACTGCCCAGTTCGTCGGAAGAGAGGAATTGCTGGGCAATGCCCTTATCCACATTTTCTTTTATTTTGGGAAGTATTTCTTCAAGGATGAGAGTTTCGGGGCGTTCTTCTTTTTTGATTCTCAGTTTTTCCTGAAGTTCGAGAACAGAGAGCTTGGCCACGGTTATGGCGTTGCCTATGTTATGGATTATTCCTGTGGAGACCTGCATCATGCCTTCTTCGCGCGCGGATTGCAGGTTGACTTCATATTCCTGACGTTCACGGAAGACCTTCAGCACTTCGAGGCTGAGTGATGCTATTTCGGCAAGTCTTACGAGGTATTGTCCGTCTTCTTCAGTAAGTTTGTAGGAATCAAAATCATCTTTTGATGTTACAATTACACAGCCAAGGGTTTTTCTTCCTATCTTTATGGGAGATAAGAGTATTCTGGGAGCTTCCTTTATAAATTTAGGAGGGAACCAGATAGGGCACTGGTTTTTGAAGAACGCGTAGCCTTTTTCGCCGCAGAGGTCTTCAATATCGAGGGCGGTGAATTTGACCTTAAGGCCCCTGAAAAGCTCGGTATGTTTTTTTGAATGGGCCATGAGCTGCTGTTCCAACTGGGGGGTAACTTCTTTGAGGGGAGGGAATGTTCCGGCAATGGCGCAGCCATGAAAATATCCGTCACTGCCGCATTTGAGAATGGCGCCGCCGTTTCCTTTAAGTGTTCTGAGCGCGTACTCGACGAATCTCGGCAGAAAATCATCATCTTTAGTGCTTGTGGTGATAACGTCTTTTGAAAGGGTGAGAATGTCGGCGGTGGCTTCCCGTTCTTTGGCTATGTTCTTTGTGAGGCCATAGGTTTCTCTTTTGGATATTACAAGTTTTGTGCGCTGTAGAACTATTATAATAAGAAGGATTATTATCAGGAACAGTAAAAAGATTTGCATATCCATATTAAAACTCCGTTAGTAGTAGTAGGTATAACATCAAAAGAGCTTTTTTTCAAGGAGTTCTTCAGCATTATATGAACTTCTGACCAAAGGAGAGCTGGCGACGAAAGAAAAGCCCAGGCTGTAAGCGTATTCTCCCCATTCCTTGAATTTTTCAGGTTCGACATAACGCTGAAGCTGCCAGTGTTCGGCGGAGGGCGGGAGATACTGGCCTATTGTGAGTATGCTTGCTCCTGTATTTCTGATGTCTCTGATTGAGTTCAGAATTTCCTCATCTGTTTCGCCCAGGCCTGCCATGAGGCCGGATTTCACGGGTATTCCGCCGCCTATGCGCACGGCATTTGATAGGAGTTCGAGCGAACGGCGGTAGTTGGCGCGGCTTCTGATTTGAGAGGAAAGCCTTTCTACTGTTTCGACATTGTGGTTGAACACGGAGGGTTTTTCATCGAGAACTGTTTTCAAAGCATCGATGCTGCCGTTAAAATCGGGGGTAAGGACTTCTACTTTCACATTATTGACGGCCTTGTAAAGCTCTCTTATCACGGCGGCGAAATGTGAGGCTCCGCCATCGGGAAGGTCATCCCTTGTAACGCTTGTTACGACAACATAGCTGAGCTTCATTTTTTTCACGGCTTCGGCGACGCGCGCGGGTTCATCGGCTTCCGGAGGCGGAGGGGCAGGGGAATGTGAAACAGCACAGAATTTACAATTGCGGGTGCATTGGCTGCCGAGTATCATGAAAGTCGCGGTTTTGCGATGCCAGCATTCATTGAGGTTGGGGCATTCCGCGCTTTCGCAGACGGTATTGAGCCGGAGGCCTTTCAGAATGGAGTCGACTTCATTTCTTTCTTTGCCGCATGAAACCCTGACCCGTATCCACGGTGGAAGCTTAGGCCTGAATTTTGAGTTCTTTTCCATTATTCACAGGAAGAAATGACCAGACATGCGTTTGAGCCGCCGAAGCCGAAGCTGTTGGTCAGAGTGTGCTTAAGTTTAACGTTCCGCCGTGTTTCCCTTACAATGTCAGCCCATGCGAATTCGGGTTCCGGATTATCCAGGTTTATGGATGGAGAGATAAAACTTTTTTCTATCATGGAACTGCAGTAAATTACTTCAACCGCTCCGCTGGCCCCTATCATGTGGCCTGTCATTGATTTGGTGCTGTTGATGGCGACTTTATGGGAGAAAACCCTTTTAATGGCCTCCATTTCAACGGGGTCTCCGGTGGGAGTGGCCGTGCCGTGGGTATTTATATAGTCTATATCTTCAGGTTTCAGGCCGGAGTTGGCTATGGCCATGCTCATTACGGCGGCGCTTGACGCGGCATTTGGGACGACCATATCGATGGCATTGCTGTTCGCGGCCACCCCGCTTATCAGGGCCTTGGGTTCAACTCCTCTGGCCCTTGCGTGGGATTCTTTTTCGAGGATGACCATACCGGCGCCTTCGGCTATTACAAAGCCATCCCTGTCCCTGTCAAAGGGCCTGCTTGCTATGGATGGCCTGTCGTTGTATTTGGTGGAAAGCGCTCTCATGGCGTTGAAGCCGAGGGCATGTACCCAGTTCAGTTCTTCTGAGCCTCCGGCAAGTACAATATCGTAGAGGCCCGAGTTGATAAGCCTGTATCCGGTTATTATGGAATGCGCGCCGCTTGTGCATGCGGAGCTTATATCGTAACTTTCACCGGTAATTCCCAATATCAGGGAGAGGTTTGACACCGCGGATGAAGCCATTACGCGGGGCACGATGAAAGGCTTTACCCTTTTTACCTTGCCTGTTTCTATAAAAGCCCTGGCGCCGTCATAAATTTCCTCATAAGCACTTCCGGCACATCCATTTATAACCGCGACACGATAGTTTTTAAGAGTTTCCACCGTTAGGCCGGCTTCCACGATTGCCTGATAAGCGGCGGATACGGCCATTCTGGAATTAGGGGAAGTGAAACGTTTTCTTTTTATATCAAGAAGAGGGCATTCGGGATCTTCGTCGGAAATTCCCGCGACATGACTGTCCAGGCCCATTTTTTGCCATTCGGGTACAACCACTATTCCTGAACGGCCTTCGAGTAAAGCCTTTTCATTGGCACTCAGGGTGTTGCCGAGCGGCGTAACGAGTCCTCTTCCGGTTATCGCGACTTTTTCCATAAATTATGAGAGTTCCTGATTTTTTTTAAAAACTACTAATACAAACCTTGAATATATACTTCATCTGAGTGAATTTCTATTCCGCAAAGATAAAACAGAGTGAATTTCTTTTTAATATTCCAAGAATTTTTGCATGAGCTTAAAATCAAATTATATTAGATGCCATGAAAGAAACCAAATTTTCGGAACAAACGCCCTGTTTTTTTAATTCAGAGAAGGAGTATTGAACGATGGGACGCAAAAAAAAATCTTTTATTCTTCCCCTGATTTTTCTGGTAATGCTGCCGCTGCTTCTTATAGCCGCTGCCGTTTCAATAGGGTATCTGTCCTATCAGAAACAGAAAGCGACACTTATAGAAAAAATCGAGAAGTTGTCAGCATTTAATGAAGCTGAGGAAAGTAAAAAAATAGCCGCTGAATTTAAGATAAGGTATCCTGTCGTCAAAACCACTGCCGACTTCAAGGCGCTGAAGGCGGAAGTCGATAAGATGGTCAGTGAAAAGACAAACATTGAATTTCCCCCCCGTGAGATGTCAAAGAGAATATTTGCGATTCTCAAGAAATATGCCACGGCAAGAATAGGAGAAGAAATTTCTTTCTGTCTGGAAATGAGCAAACAGAAAAATATCGAGGACACTGTGACCGGTACATACAAAGGGAAAAAGTCCGAAGCCTCCGGAATCATTATAATCATCAATGATGAAAGATACAATATGACACGTATAAACGCGGACTATCATTACCTTTTTGATGAAAATGTCAGCAAGCTCAGGCAGGAGCGGGAAATAGCCGCTTTCAAAACAAATTATCAGACTGAAAAGGATGCTTTTGTAAAAAAATTCAAAGAGGAAACCGAAAACGATATCTATTACAGCTCCGGTTATTCAAAGGACGCCGAAGGAAACTGGTTTGCCGATGAGGTGCTCCTGAAACGCGAGCTGGAAAAAGCCAGAAAGATTTTTGAAAAGAAGAGGGAAAAAGAAATAAGGTCCCTTAAAGATAAAGTCCGCTTTCTCGGATTTATCCCCATAAATGTAAATGAACAGGCCGGAAAAGACTAATACGGGAAACCATGAATGGCATTGCTTGAACTGGAGAACTTGTCTATAGATTTTAAAGTGGACGGGAAATGGCTTCCCGCCGTAAGCGGCGTGTCATTCAATGTCGAAAAAGGCGAAATACTGGCGCTTGTCGGCGAAAGCGGCTGTGGCAAAAGCGTTACCTGTATGTCCCTTGCCAGGCTGCTTCCCGAACCCCCGGCAAGATATTCCGGAGGAAATATATTATTCTCCGCTGAAAAGGGAAAAAAAGTCGATATACTCAGGCTGGATAAAAAGGAATTGCGCAAAATCAGAGGCGGCAAGATAGCATATATTTTTCAGGAGCCGTCTGTTTCTTTAAATCCTGTATTCAGAATAGGCGACCAGATAGCCGAAGCGATATTTCTGCACAGGCCCGAGGTGGAAGATGTGAAATCTGAAGTTCTGTCCCTTCTGAAACAGGTCGGCATCCCTGAGCCTGAAACTAGAATTAATGCCTATCCCCATGAGATGAGCGGCGGAATGCAGCAGAGGATTATGATAGCGATGGCCCTCGCCAGCCAGCCTGAACTCCTCATAGCTGATGAGCCTACAACCGCTCTTGATGTTACTATACAGGCCCAGATACTTGAGCTTCTGAAAAAAATAGGCTCCGAAACCGGAATGGCCATAATACTGGTAACCCACAACCTTGGAATAGTATCCGAACTCGCCGACAGGGTCATAGTAATGTATGCTGGAAATATGGTTGAGGCAGCTGTTGTTGGGGAACTCCTGGAAAAACCTCTTCACCCATATACCGCGGCGCTGCTTTCAGCAGTTCCGAGATTGGGACATGAAAATGAGTCGCTTACTACGATACCCGGTTCCGTGCCTTCGCCCGCGAATTATCCCGCGGGGTGCCGTTTTTACGGGAGGTGTTCCCTTTGTGAAAGTCTTGAAAATCAGAAACAGCTGAAATGCGCTGAAGAGATTCCATTATGGGAAAAGATTTCAGATACCCATTATTGCAGATGCTGGCATTTCAGGGAAATGGGCAAAAAATCATGAACAAATCCCTTACGCCGCTGATAATTTTTTTCGCGCTGGTAATATTGCTCACTGTTATTATAACCAATTCGCAATCCAGAGAAAAAATCTTTAAATTCAATCAGTCGGAACTTCTCCCATCCATGGAACTCAAAAATCTTACTGTCAGGAAAAAACCGGATATTGATTATGTTTTCCAACCTTCTGAAAAAAAACAGAAGATTCAGACGGAACTGCCTAATTTCCAGAAAATGCTGCGTGATGCCGCCAGGGATTTTGAGGATAATAAATTTAAAGAAGCCGAAGATAAATTGAAAACCATTCTTGTTTTCGAGCCTGATAATTTCAAGGCGCTTTTACTTTTCGGTTCTATTCTCTATAATTCGGAAAGATACGCTGAGGCTGAAATGATATTCAGAGAACAGTGCAGGATAAACCCCGAAGACCCCATGGTTTACAACAACCTTGGCTCCGCTCTCGCTAAACAGAAAAAATATGAGGAAGCCGTTTCAACCACACTGAAAGTCCTTGACATCGACCCCGAATCCCCTGTGGCCCTCCTGAACCTGGCGGGAATGTATTCAGTGAGCGGCGATACGGAGAAATCCATTGAGTTTTTCAAACGCGCTTATGATAAGCTGGGGGAAAGAGTCCTCACTCTTTCCTATGACCCTACTCTGGACAATATCAGGTATGAACCTGAGTTTCAGCAGATACTTGAGGACGCGGAAAAAAAACGCAAAGCCGCCAAAGAGGAAAAACTGCGTAATCTTATCGATAAACCTAAAAAAAATTACACACCACGCCTGAATTTGCACAATGAGCAAAATTAAAATACTGCCTGAAAATATAAGCAACAGGATTGCCGCAGGCGAGGTAATCGAAAGGCCCGCTTCAGTAGTCAAAGAACTCGTTGAAAATTCCATTGACGCTGGAGCTTCCGCGATTACGGTAAGAGTTGAAAAATCCGGCATCAAATCCATATCGGTAAGCGATGACGGCTCCGGTATGGACAGGGATGACGCCCTGCTTTGTTTGGAACCTCATGCCACAAGCAAGATAATTACGGAAAATGACATAGACCGCATTGTCACTTTCGGTTTCAGAGGTGAGGCGCTTCCCAGCATAGCTTCCGTTTCACGCCTTGTGCTCAAGACCAGAAAACACGACTCTCAGGAAGGTTCGGAAGTAATCGTCCACGGTGGAAAGTTCATCAGTTCCGGCCCCGCCGGATGCGCACCGGGTACTGAATTCCTTGTAAAGGACCTCTTTTTCAATACCCCCGCAAGAAAAAAATTTCTCCGCGCGCAGGCTACCGAAGAAAGGCATATTCAGGAAACATTCTGTCTTCTGGCGCTTCCTTACCCGTCTGTCTCATTTGAACTTATCATGGATGAACAACGGGTTTTCTCATCCCCCTCCCACGGCGAACTCAAATCACGTATAAGAAACTTTTTCGGCAGGGAGATGGAAGACGGCCTTATGCCGCTTGAATTTACGGGTTCCGGCATAAAAGTCTCAGGCTATATAGCCAGACACGGGTTCACCAAAAACAGCAGACGCGAACAGAGAATTTTTGTAAACGGAAGGGCTGTTGAAGCGTTTCCTGTTTATACGGGAATAAGGGAAGGCTATCACGGGCTCGTCGAAAAGGGACGCTTTCCTCCTGTCATACTTTTTCTTTCCATAGACCCGTCCATGATTGATGTAAACGTACATCCCGCCAAAAGGGAATTGCGTTTCAGGCATGAGCATCTTGTTATCTCCGTAATTTCGGAAGCTGTAAGGACAGCCTTGAGAACAAGTTCCACTCCCGCAAGTTCCTTCAGAGGTAATTTCCCGGTAAAATCGCTGCTTGAGGGCGCTGAGCTGAATTACCGCCCGGCGGAAGAAGCGCCGTCGCTGAATTTCCCGCGCGAAGATTTCGAAACAACGGAACAAAGCCCGTCTTCATTTCCTTGTGCGGACGAGGAAAAATACGTGCAGAGAATCGAAACACAAAGCGAAAAACCTCTGCGGTATTCCGCTCCTGAAAGTGAACAGGTCAAACTGCCGGGAAGCGGCAATCTGAGAATAATCGGGTTTCTCGACAAAACATATATACTTGCGGCCTCCGATGCGGGACTGCTCGTAATCGACCAGCACGCGGCCCATGAAAGAGTGCTTTATGAGCGCTTGCTCAGGCAGTCCGCTTCCGGTGATATCCCGTCACAGAGGCTTCTTTTTCCGGTAACGCTGGAGCTTTCGCGTCCTGAAATTCTTTTCATCGGCAAAAATAAAAATCTCTTTGAAAAAATCGGCTTTGAAATCGAATCTTTCGGACAGAATACCATTATAATAAACTCAATTCCTCTCACGCTCAAACAGGACAACGTGGCAGGGCTTATTTCCGATCTGCTTTCAAAACTGATGGAAGACGGAGAACTTAAAAAAGAAGCCGATACGGACGTCATAGCAAAAGCCGCGTGTACCGCCGCCGTCAAAGCGCAGGACAGTATCACATTTGAAGAAGCAAAAGGACTGATAAAACAGATGGCACAATGCGAACTGCCTTTCTCCTGTCCCCATGGCAGGCCTACCGTCATTAATATATCCGTGAAAGAATTGGAAAAACGTTTCAGCAGAAAGTAGGGGCCTTTAGTGAAAACAGTATCCGTGTCCTCAATGAGAAGTCTGGATAAACGCGCGATAGAGGAAGCCGGCATTCCCTCCGAAACCCTTATGGAAAGAGCGGGAATTGGAGCGGGGGAATTCATTCTGGAATATGTCTCCGGTTTTTCAGCCCGCCATCTAAGAAGATTTGTACTGTTTGCCGGAAAGGGCAATAACGGCGGAGACGCTTACGTAGTCGCCCGTTACCTCTGTGAAAAAACAGATATTCCGGTAAAGCTTTTTCCCGTCTGTCCCGTTGAAGAGCTTTCCGGAGACGCCAAACTCAATGCCGGAAGGCTTCCGTCAGATGTCTCAATGGAAGTACGTAAAGACATTTCAGCGGAGGATTTTCGCGAGGGAGACGTAATAATCGACGGCCTTCTCGGGACTGGTTTCAAAGAACCGCTCAAACCTCCTTATGCCGAGTGGATTTCACTGATAAATTCTTTGGAACTGCCTGTCATATCCCTGGACATTCCTTCTGGCTTGAACGGCGATAACGGAAATTTCTCCGAATGCGCCGTTTCCGCGGATATGACAATATGCATGGGACTTCCCAAGAAAGGCTTTCTCTGCGAAAGGGGTTCTGAACAGTGCGGGCTTCTCAGATGTGTTGATATAGGGATACCGCAGACTTTTATTGATAAAATTCCTGAAGAAAGTCCTGAACTGATACTATCTCCCGATATAAAAAAATATCTTGGACGAGTGGCATGGAACTCTCATAAGAACTCTATGGGAAAATTGCTTGTCATAGGCGGGAGCCGTCTCTATCCCGGGGCTCCGTTCCTGACTGCCGGGGCTGCTATCAGAAGCGGAGCGGGGCTTGTTTTTGCCGCCGTGCCTGCGTCAATGCCGCCTGTCATGCAGAAAAATTTTTCACTGATACCGCGCCGTATATGTGATGGGGGGGAAGGCTTTTTTGATGAAAGCTCCATAAGTAAAATTGAAAGCCTCATAAAGCAGGTTGACGCAGTAGCGGCCGGGCCGGGCCTTGGCACAAGCCATTCGACTGTTCCCTTTATGGAATACCTCTGCGGAATTAACAAACCTAAACTTTTTGACGCGGATGCCTTGAATATCATTTCGGAAAATCCCTCTATTTTCAAGTCTCTGCCGAATACAGTGCTGACACCTCATCTCGGAGAGATGAAACGCCTTCTGAAAGCTTTCAAATTGGAAAAAATGATTGACGCCGACAGAGTCGAACAGGTAAAAGCGCTGGCTTCTGAAATCGGAGCGGTTATTGTTCTGAAAGGCTTCAGGAGCGTGATAGCCTCTCATGAAAAAACTGTAATTAACGGCAGCGGCAGTCCCGCGCTTTCGACCGCCGGGAGCGGCGATGTCCTCTCAGGCATAATCGGGGCCTTTCTAGCACGGAAAATAAGTGCTTTTGAAGCCGCCGTTGCCGGGACATTCATTCACGGCCTCTGCGGAGAATTGAGTCCTTTCGGAGTCAGAGGCACTATAGCCGACGACCTGCCCGCGCTTATACCCGAAGCCATGAAAACAATTTCACCGTTTGCGTGAATTGCGTAAGAAAAATTATAAATTGATGGTGCGGCCTTTTCTGAGGGATTCGTCTGCGGCCAGCACTATTTTGAGGCTGTTTATAGCATCATTGATATGGTCTGTCAGGTCGAAATCCCTTTTGATGGCTTTCAGGAAAAATGCCTGTTCCCTGTCGCAGAGTTCCTGATGTCCGGGCTCATCGCTCATGTTTATCAATTTGTCCTTTTTGAGGAATTTGCCGTTTTTCCAGAGTTCGGCGGAATGCAGCTTGAGCTGATTTGTTTTGGTGTGGGAGTCTATATCTGAAGAAGAGGTCTTTTTTTCTCCTCCGGCTATGCTCACGCAACCCTTGGGACCTATGACATCCTTTATAAAATAGGCTGTTTCGCTCATCATCGGCCCCCATCCGGCTTCGTACCAGCCTACTGAGCCGTCTTCGAAAACGACTTGAAGCTGACCATAGTTATACATGTCTTTTTTTATTTCCTGGCTCAGTCTGGCGCCGATGGCCTGTACCCTGACGGGTTTGGAACGCGTCATGAGGCACATCATATCCACGTAATGTACGCCGCAGTCCACAATCGGAGGCAGAGCATTCATAAGCTGCTTGTGAGTAACCCACATCTCCCCGGAACTCTGCTGATTGAGGTTCATTCTCATGACCAGCGGCTTGCCGAGGGTATGCGCCAGCTCTACGAATTTCATCCATGAGGGATGATGGCGGAGTATATAGCCTATAACAAGTTTTTTCTTTTTCTTCGCCGCCAGCGCCGCAATCTGTTTGGATTCCTTTACTGTCTGGGCGAGAGGCTTTTCTACAAAGACATGACAATTTGCCTCCAGTGCTTTTTTAACATACGCGGCATGGGTGTCCGGGTAGGTGTTGATGGAGACGGCATCAGGTTTTGTTTCTTTAAGGGCTGTGTCAATGTTGTCAAACTGAGGAAGTCCGCCGAGTTCCTTTGAAAGTTTTTCCCTGCTTGCCGAACCTCTGCTTACGAGGCCGATTATCTCGAAATCCTTCATCTTGACATAAGCTCTGGCATGGGAGGTGCCCATGTGTCCGCAGCCGACTATTAAAACTCTGATTCTGCTCATTTTTTTAAAAACCTCCGGTATTTTCGATTATTATTTTGCTGTTTTGTTTTTGTTTATCTGGACTTTCACTTTTTCGCCGGGCCTGAACATCCAGCGGCGGGGTTCATAGGCGGCCACATCCCCGTGTTTGAGATTTTCAGGCGTGTCAATAAGCACAAAATCATGCATTTTCAGATCGGCCGGTTTATCAAGTACCCTGTATCTGTAAATGCCTATATTCCTGTATTTCAGGCCGGGGACAAC
Source organism: Lentisphaerae bacterium GWF2_44_16 (assembly GCA_001803225.1). GTDB lineage: Bacteria > Verrucomicrobiota > Lentisphaeria > Victivallales > GWF2-45-14 > GWF2-44-16. The sequence goes on from MHBF01000101.1 coordinate 24,771, forward strand.
GGATATTCTTTCCACCATGAACTGGCGTTCCAAAGGTGTTTCAGGATTGCCCATTGTCTGGTTTTTTGCGCGCCATATATAATATCCGTTTTCATCTTTTTTCAGAGAATTGGTATCGACCCATAGAGTCTCGCCGCCTTCATCATGGTTCCTCGAAACAAAGGATACTTTGTGCACTTTGGGCAGTTTTTTCTGTTCCTCAGTAAGTTTATAAACGGGGACAAGGCTGTTTTTTACGTAGAGATATATGTTATTCACATCCATTGAAACGTTGTCAAACCATACGCCGACAGGTTTTTCCGAATCCGGCGATATGACTTTGATAATATCCGTGTTGGAGACTTTTCCGGAGAAATCTTCAGGTACCGGGACTTTGATTTTCACAATCAGCACCAGTGAAAGAGTTACGACTTCCTTACCATGATCAATCCATGTACCTTCAGAATAAAGATGTGCTTCGACTTGTCCGTCAAAGGGAGCGCGGAGGTAACAGGATTCCAGATTATATTTTTCCGTAGTGAGGTTGGCTTCAAGCTTTCTTACTTCTGCCAGGGCTGTTTCGTAATCTTTTTTTGACTGGTCATGGACTTTCTGGCTTACCGCTTTTTTTTCGGAAAGCTTGGCATTGCGTTCCAGTTCTGCTTTTTTTTCCTCAAGTATCGCCATGGCCCCTTTTAATTGGGCTTCGTAGGACCTTACTTTTGCTTCTTGTATAGTAGTGTCCTGCTGTGCTATCAGGTCGCCTTTGTTTATCAGGTTGTTGTTGGCATCGTAAGTACCGGCAAGCGCGACTTGTCCTATTGGTTTCAGATAAACTATCCTGCCGGGGTTTTCAAAAGCGAGATTTCCGTATTTTGAACGTTCAACCGTCCCGGTAAATTCCTCGGCAAAGATCCCGGCAGACAGCAGCATCAAGGCAGACAATAAAAATTTTTTCAGCATGTTATAACCTTTTTGATATTCTATTATGAAAAATATAATATGAAAAAGTTTTCCTTCAAGACGGTACTCAAACATAGAGGTAAAAGAAGCTATTCGTCTTTGACCTTATATAATTCGTAAAACTTGTCTCCGGCGTTTTTTCAATTAATATAACCGAGTATCAAATCTATTGGTCAAGTGGTTTCTTAATCTCTGAAAATACCGATTCTTATAAGTAACCAAAGTATATAAAAAATAGGGAAACCATAAAAGGGCATAAGAATAATTAGAATACGTTGCATGAAAGTTAAACTCGGATATCCTGTTTTTGAAAATTTCCAACTGGCAAATTTGAAAAGCCAGTAAATTGTCATCCCTGAAAAAAATACACCGGCGGGCCTGCTGATAACACCTCCATCCAGTAACATAGAAGAAAGGCACAAAAGAACAATATTCAGCACGATAACATTTAAAAGAAAAGATTTTGTTTCTGCCGGAGTCGAAGGATGTAAATCAGGTAAACTTAAAACCCCCGGATTGCAGTCGGCGCAATATCCGCTGTCAAGAGTGAAATGAGTCAATGAGTACTCCTTACTGCATTTTATACAATGTTTTTTCATGATGAAAATTTCTGCAATCCTCAGATTTTATAAGAGAGATTTATAGCTTTATAACTGAATGTAATATAATTGCCTGTATATGAGTATCAAACCGGAGTCTCTCTATTGTTATGGGACAGTGGTATTGATGGGAGGCGTGTTGTATATTTAGGTTTTTCAAAATGGCGGGATGATGAAATTATCAGTTATAATACCGGCGCACAATGAAGAGGACTGTATAAGTCCTACATTGGAGTCCCTCGTAGACAAACTGGAACTCAATAACATTGATTATGAGATTCTGGTTATTGCCGACCACTGTACGGACGCCACTGAAAGCATTCTGGAAAAATTTGCCGTAAAGAATTCCCGGATAAAGTGGGCAGGAAACGAAAAAGAAGCGGGTTTCGGGATGGCGGTAAGGGCCGGATTGGATCTTTACACCGGAGATGCCGCGGCGATATTCATGGCTGACAGTAGCGACAGTCCTTCGGATATCGTCAGCTATTTCAGGTTCATCGAAAATGGCGCTGAATGCGTGTTCGGCTCGCGGTTCATAAAAGGCTCGGAAGTTATTGACTATCCAGTCCACAAGCTTTTTCTGAACAGGCTGGTGAACTTCGGCATTAAACTGATTTTCCGGCATGGCTATAATGATACGACAAACGCTTTCAAATGTTATCGTCGTGAAGTAATAGACGGCTGCCGTCCTTTTCTTTCAAAGCATTTCAATCTCACTGTGGAAATTCCTCTCAAGGCGTTCCTGCGCGGCTATACATTCAAGATTATTCCCATAAGCTGGCATAACAGGAAGGCCGGAATCTCGAAACTGAAGATAAAGGAAATGGGTTCGCGCTATCTTTTCATAATATTCTATTGTGTTCTTGAAAAGCTGCTTTCGCGCGGCGATTATCTCCGTGGAAGGTAATAGGAGGAAAACCTGTTATTTTCTTTTGTTTTTGTCATTCAACGGATCGTAGTTTTTTGACCTTGTGACATAATTGTCGTTATTCCAGAAAGAGAGAAAATCCTCTTTGAATTTACTCATGTCCACGCCTTCCCATGCGGTTTCCGTGGCTTTTTTGGGGTTGCCTGTGGCGAGAAGGGCGTCATAATATTTCATTGGTATTTCGGAGTAGTTGTTTTTGTTTTTCAGAATAGGCGCGCCTTTGTAAAGGAAATACATGATTCCCCAGGATAGAGTGTAGTTGTCAGAACGGCCTTTTTCAGAATAAAATTCCTCCCGGTCCATGTGAAGGAGTGCTGGAATGTTCAGACGGTTTCTCTGGACGAGTCTGTCCATTTCCTGGCAGCGTTTTGTGATTTCCATTTCAAAGTTATCTTTGCCTTTGAATTTAATTCCCTCAAAAAAGGTGGCGTTGCCTTCGTCAAACCACATTGATATTTGGCTTTTATCCGAGGCGTAATACATGTATTGATGGAAGCCTTCATGATAAAGCACAAAGAGAACCATCTTATTCAAGTCCTGCCCCTTGAGATTGTCAATAGGTGAAACGGCAAGCTCCTTTTTGTGGGATGCCCAGAAACCTATGCTCCAGAGCAGATCGGAATTTCTTCCGAGATAGGCAAGATATTCATCCCTGTCTTTGAACACCTTCAGGACACTTACCTCTTTAAGAGGTTTTTTTATGGGATAAAAGCTCTGAAAAACTTTTCTGCACTGCTCTATGTTTTTTTCGATATCGCCTATGAGTTTCTTGCTTTTGAGATTTGAAACTATTATATAATTTTCGGTTTCAAGAAACCACCAGTCTTTTAAATTTTTAATGTTGCTGATTACATTTTCACGGCTTGCGATATATTCGTCAGTCCATTCTTTTTTCTTCCTGCTGTTTTTGGTAGTGAGCTGTTTGTTGTCGGTTTCTTTGAATGAAGAGAAAGAGATTGAACTTATCGACTGGAGTATTGCGCTTGAGCTTTTTTTAATGTCCATATATCTATCCAGCTGATAAAGTACGGCGTATCTGTTATCAGGTTTTTTAGGATCGCAGACCACATATACCTCTTTGTATTCTTTTGAATTTTCCTCAAGTTTATATTTTAATATCTTAATGGATGGACTGCTTTTTACAGTTTCGGGGGACGTATTAACTTTGGATGAGAGAAAAAATTCAAGCCACGGTACGACATCATCATCTCCGAATTTATTACTTTCCTCTTTTTCATTCCATTTATCATATGTTTCCCTTAAAACAAATTTTCCGAGAATGAGTTTCATTCCTGAGGGAGGGCGCTTGTTTATTCTGCAGAGAAGCATGGTGCAGTTTTCGCCTTCCCATTTAGCTATATACTGTTCGTGCATCCACAATTCAAAAGGTGAAAACGCATCTATTTTTTTTGTTCCCTTGCTGTCTGAATATGACAACGGATAGGTTGTTATAGGTGTTATAGGAATAGCCTTGGCGTTCCTCATAACTTTGATTTTAATACCTTCTGAGGATATGCTTTCTTCATTGCCTGCCTGAAACCAGAATTTTTTTTTCCCGCCGGAGGCCCCTAAGAGTGAAATGAAAATAAAAGCGGAGACTGTAAAGAGAATTAATTTTTTCATATGCCTGATCAATTATGTTCCTTCCAGAAGTTTTCAGCCGCTGCCGGCGGCCATTTTGAATCTATGTATTTAAGAGATGTCAGTTTTCGTAAAAATTTTAGATTTGAAACGCTTGTGGGGATAGCCAATTTTTCAAGGTTTTTACAATCTGTCAGGGGTGAAATATCTTTCAGGTTTTCGCATCCCTGAAGGTTAAGCTCCAGCAGAGGCATTCCGCGCAGAGGGCTGATATCGCTTGTTTTGGCCCCGGTAAGGTCGAGTTTTTCCAGCTTCATTCCATTGAGAACGCTTAGATCACTCAGATTTGAAAAGGGGATAAAGAGATAAACAAGAGACATATTTTTCAGTGTGCTGATATCAGTTATGCCTGGCGGAAGGTAAAGGCTTTGGAGCGGCATATTTTTCAGAACGTCAATTCCTGAAATTTTGGCTTTTGCTATGTACAGCGCTCTCAACGGCATATCTTTCAATGGACTGATGTCAGTTATTTCCGAGTCTATGTAAAAGTTATTGAGAGGCATATCCTTTAAAGCGCTGATATCGCTAATGCCGGAATTTTTAAGGAAAAGTACTCTCAGCGGCATTCCATTTAAAAAACTCAGATCTTTCAGCTTGCAGTTCAGGTGCAACTCATGAAGAGGCATTCCCTGCAATGTTTCTATGTTATCTATGGTTTCCGAACTCATGAAAAGTGCTTTTATCTTCAATCCCTTGAGAGGGCTGATATCCTTTATTTCAGGAGATTTGCTCAGGTCTATAACGGCCAGCTTTCCGAATTCATGCTTGAATGTTCCCAGACCATTGTAGTCAGGATTCGCTTCCTTGAGTTGCCTCTGAATATCCTTTTCAGTGTTCTCTTTTTCAGAAACAGGAGAGTTTCCACGGCTTTGTATCCTGTTCTGCCTTTCTTTCATGTGTTCCGAGATTCTCTGCATTATATCGGTGAGGTTTGAGACGGCGGATTTATTGTCAGCCGCATATTTTGTCCCGCTGTAATTTTTATTGAAAGCGTCCAGTTCTTTTAACACTTCGTGCACCAGTCTTTCATGGGGCCTTTTCTTCGGCATTTCGGGAAATATTTTTCCGGGTTCACTTATGAATTCCTGAGATAGGCCGAGCATCTGGAATATTTCAGGCAATTTTTTTGCGGCGGCGGCCTCAAGTTTTTCAGTATCCATGGCCATTATCTGCTCCTGAAACGTGTTTGAAAGCGGGCCGGTTTCGAGGGCCATTTTTTCGGCGATGTCATATTTCTTCAATTTAATGGCTTCAATTGTTTTATAAATTCCGAGCTGAGTGTTGTTCATGATGCCCGAAATCCGGTTGAGTTTTTCCCTGGGGTTGAGTTCGCGGACATTCAACTTTATATAGGTTGAACCGCCGGGGACTTTTTCCTCCATATATATTATGTTTCTTACTTTTTTGATTTTGGTTTTAATTACTCCCTTGTTTGTTTCTATCTGTACTTCTTTATTTACATCGTTATTGAAACTGTTAAGCACTATCTTGTTTATGTTATCTTTTTCCAATTCTTTAGGCGAGATATTCAATTCCGCGGCAATATCCTTGAATTTGGGATTTTCAAGCATTTTCTGGACGCCGTTGAAGTTTTCCTTTATCAGTTCCGAGACAAGGGACGCGAAAAACTGTTTTTTTCTGTCTTCCCGGGCTTTTTCCATTTTATTTTTTTCTTCGATGTATTTATTTTTCATTTCAATGCATGAATTGGCCAGTTTTCCGCGTTCCTCTGAACTTTCAGGCGCCAGTTTTGCCGAATAATTTTTGTATATATCCGCGGCTTTGTCAAAGTCTTTGCTATTGATGAGCGCTTTTGCCTGCGAGTTCAATTCCGCAATGAGGGCTTTTACGGCTTCCTGTTTTCTGTTTTGCGCCTTTGATATTTCGAGTTCCGCCATCATTTTGTATTTTGTGTTGGGGAATTTTGTTTTGATTTCATTGAAATTTTTGATTATCATTTCAAAGCTTTCGGGATTTTCAGACGCGTAATTCATAGCGAAGTCCCAGATTTCCCGTCTGTTTTTATCACTGGGATCTTCTGTTGGCGCTGCCGGCACTGGGGTTGGGGCTTCATTCTTTACAACAATTTTTCCCGAGGGTTCTTCCCTGACATTGTTTTCTTCTCCGGCGTTGTTTTTTTCCGGGGCTGTTTTGAGAATTTCGTTGAATTTAGCTGTTTCCGTTTTGATGTAATATGCCGACGCCGCTATTACCAGAAGCAGTATGGCTGTAAACAGATACATTAGGTAGGAACGTTTTGAAGGTATTTTATATCCCGCTTCCTGCATTGATTGTGGTTTGTCGATGATGAGGGTCCCCTCATGCAGTTTGGCTTTCGGACGGTCTTTCATGGATTGGTATCTGCTGATTATCTGACTTGGGGTTGCCTGCATTACCTGTGACTGGTTTTTATCCGGTCTCTTGGTATCGGGAAATTGTCCCTGCAACACCATATTTATATCTTCTATGACATCCTCCCAAGTCTGCTGGCGGTCTTCCCTGTGTTTTGCCATCATGGTTTCTATGAGAGCGACGCATTGTTCCGAAAGTTCCTGATTTCGTTCTATAGGAGAAGGAAAGGGCTCAAGCATATGCTTGCTTATTATCCCGACAACAGTCGTAGCGTCATAAGGCACAGTTCCAGTTACCATGTGGTAAAGAGTTGCGCCTAAAGAGTATATGTCCGAGCGGCAGTCTATATCTTTTTCGCCCATGCCCTGTTCAGGGCTCATATAATGGGGTGTGCCTATGATGGTGCCTGCCATGGTCATCTGAGCGCCCTCTTCGGAAACGGTCTTGGATATTCCCATATCCATAAGTTTAGGCATGCCTTCGGAGTCTATCATTATGTTTGCGGGTTTTATATCGCGGTGGAGTATTTTAAATTTATTCCATGCGTATTTGAGGGCGTCCGCTATGTCGCGGATTATGAAAAGAGCTTCTTTTTCAGGGATTTTAGTGTCTATTTTAATCCTGTCCATCAGCTCTGTCCCGTCAATGTATGAAATTGCCAGATAGTAAAAGCCCTTATCAACTCCGGCGTCGAAAGCGGTAACGATATTATTGTGGTCCAGCTTGGCGGAAGTTTTCACTTCATTCATAAAGCGGCTTACAAAAGAGGCATCCTGAATTAAGGCGGGGGAAAGTATTTTTATGGCGACTTTACGGGACATCGCGGTCTGGCAGGCGAGCCATACTTCGCCCATTCCGCCTGCGCCGAGTCTGCGTTCAAGCGTGAAACCGGCTATTTTCATGCCTTCTTTTATACCGGGCATGGGGACCATTATACAGCTGTTGCATGACGGACATTGCGCGGTGCCGCCGCACATTGTTTCATCGGCTTCTATCTCTGCCTCGCAAACGGGGCATAAAAATGTAATTTCCGGCATTTCCCCAAATCCCCCTGATTTTCCAATACTCCAAAATTGCCTCATAAATGTAAAATTTCAACTTTTGTGTGATAAATAGTTAAACTGCTATAAAGAGAATCCGGCAAATGCCGAAAAATGTAATTGTGTAAAGTTCTGCAAGGAGGCGGAACGGGAATGATACAGAAAGGAGTCTGTAAAATGAAAACTTTTATGCCTGAAAGAACTCGCGGTCATAAGACTTCCAGTCTGAAAACAATTACTTCTCAGACGGGTATCTTATTGCGCAGTTATCTGAAAGCGCTGAAAAGAACGGGAAGTGTGCTTTGATTTGTCAGAAACCGTAAAGGATTTTGACTTTATCAAAACCGCAAAAGGGGTCGGGGAACAGGTCGGCGTGGATTCGCGTCAGCAAGCTTGAAAAACGCGAATATCACTGAAGTTTCTTCAGCAAAAACTTCAAGCCTGATTGGTTTTATCCTTCGCCTATGCGTTTCCTGATTTTCATTGACAGTCCTCTTTTCTGAAAACAATTTCAGAATTTTAAGCCTGGAGGGGCGTCACATGCAAATCAGCGATTATTCTGTCGAAATGGACAGCAGTCACGAACTGCTCACTTACTCTAAAAAAGAAGAAAGCCTAATTCAATGGATTGGTGATGAAAGCGCCAGGAAAAAGGCTTATGAAGACCCTGTTGAGCTCAATCTTTCCGACAAGGCACTTGAGCGCCTTCAGAAGGCGGCAGCTTCAGGCGCGCCGGAAAATATTGAGGATGCCGTCAAACTCAGCCTTTCTTCTCAAGTAATGAAAGTCCTTTCTATCGACACGGCCACCATTCAGACATCTTCTCCAAAAGAGACTGAACCGGTTGATTTGGATACCCTCAAGATACAGCTTATTGAAAGTCTTATGTATGCGTTTACCGGGAAAAGAATAAAAATAAAACTCGTGAACAGCAAGGATATTGAAGGTGATGGCAATAGCAATCGAAAGAATACGGAAAGCATTCTCAAAAAACTCCCGGGAGGGGAAAAAAGTGGCGCTGAAGCTCAGAAACCTGCCGGATGGGGCCTTGACTACAATTATTATGAACTTAAAGCCGAATCCGAAACAGTCTCATTCAACTCAAAAGCCCTTGTCAAAACCGCTGACGGCAGAGAAATCAACATAGACCTTGCCCTGAACATGAGCCGTTCATTCATTCAGGAAAAGAGCCTCAGTATAAAAGCCGGAGACGCTCTCATAGACCCGCTCGTTATAAACCTTAACGGAAATATAACAGGTCTTTCCGATACAAAATTCGAGTTTGACCTGGACGCGGACGGGAAAAAAGAACAGATATCCGAGCTTTCGCAGGGGAGCGCTTTCCTGGCCTTGGATAAAAACAATGACGGCGTAATCAACGACGGAAAAGAACTTTTCGGTCCTTCCAGCGGAAGCGGTTTCGGGGAACTTTCCTCATATGATGAAGACAAAAACGGCTGGATTGATGAAAGCGACAGTATTTATGATAGTCTCAGGTTATGGTTCCGGAATTCTGATGGAAGCAACAGCCTGATGGCCATAGGGCAGGCGGGTATCGGAGCGATATATCTGGGCAGCGCAAACACGCAGTTTTCAATGAATGACGCTGAAAACAATACCAAGGGAAAACTGGCGCAGACAGGTTTCTATCTGAACGAGAACGGCACAGCCGGACTGGTTCACGAGTTGGACCTTGCTGTTTAAGTATTTATTATTTTAGAAGTTGCATTTTATGTGCTTTTGTGTTAGAATTTGACTTAACGCTTGTAGCGGGGATGTCTTATGAATATTGATTCTGTGTATGAAATTTCGCAAAGGGCCTTGCGGGATGATATGAACTCCATGGCCAGAATTGCCAATAACATCGCCAATAACGATGGAGACACCATTGATCTCACCAAGAATATTACCGATATGAAACTAACTCAACGTAATTACGAAGCCAATATCGCGGTAATCAAAACCGCCGATGACATGTACAGAGAGCTCCTCAGCTTCTTCTGACGGCTTATTTTGTGTTTTCTATGTTTTGCCACGTAACTTCTTCATTATAAGTTTTTAATGAGAATAATTAAGGTGTCATTCATCTTTTTTAAGTCATAATATATTAATAGCAAATAAAATACAAAAGTTACTTTTATTTTTTACGGTATAATTTTTCATTTTTTATTAAATATTATATCTATTTTATAGTAAATAAGACTTGTGTACGTACTTCACGCATAGGTAAGCCTTGCTTATTAGTACTTCAATTCTTGTGATAAGTCATTTTGTGATAAAATAGAGATATAATTATCAAAAAAACTTAAATTTCAGGCGTAATTTTAAATAATAGAATTTATAAGTATTTTATAATAAGTTAGTTAAAATTAATAAATCATGAATGACACCTATTATCCTGAAAATCAGGGAGGAAAATCAAATTTCCTATGAAAGTCTATTGACTTTAATTTTGTAATAGTATATAATTACTTCATATTATTAAATAGCAACTTCACAATATGAAATTAACATGAAATCACTACACAAGGCGCTGGATATACTGGAATACGTGTTAAACCTTGAAGGTAAGCCTGTAACACCCGGAAAAGCCGCCGAAGCCATAGGCCTGAATGAATGTACATGTGTCCGCATTATGGGAGAAATGGTAAAGAGGGGGTATCTGGAAAAGGTTTCAAGAAAAGCCGGATACATACCTGGCCCGACTGTTTTCGCCCTGTCAAATCGGGATTGCGGCTATTCACGCCTTATCGGGGCGGCTGAAATTCCCATCAGGGAATTCGCGATAAAAATATCCTCAATGGTGAACATATCCGTCATGCATGACAAATACAGATATATTCTCAGGCATTATTCGGCGCATCCGGAAAGAAAACTGGTACATGAGACTTCCTATTTTTCCAACTGCTATGAAACCGCCACGGGCTGGCTCCTGCTCTCGGTTTCATCGGATGAGATAATCGAAAAATTCATAAAGGAACTCGGCGTTCCTCAGAATATATGGAATGATCTGAAAACAGAAAATGATATGCGCCGTAAATTGAATGAAATAAAAAATACGGGCCTTGTGGAATTTCCCCACCCGAACGGGAAATGGCATATAATGGGCGCTCTGATAAAAGCTGAAAACTGTCCGCTCTCTGCCATAGGCTTCGGGATTGACGTCGGAGACGACGCGAAACGTACCATGTCCCTGATGAAGGAATGCGTTCGTGAAATAGAAGATAAACTTGCTTCCAGAGAATCCGCTTTTTAAAATTCTGAACAAATAATAAGATTAACAATAGGGCATTCTAATGAATAGACTTTTTTCAAAAACAGTTCAGCCGGATTTTTGCGGCTTACGGGAATGTATCCAAAGAAAATCTAATCCGAAAAGGGTATTTTTTATTGAGTTTGCTCAAGACAGTTCAGTTAAAAATGCTCTCACAGAACGTTTTAATCTCATGAAAGATTTAAATGTGAATCATCCTTTCTTCTTTTATCAGAAAGAAATCACACTACAGAAATTTCTTGGCTATGATACGATAAGCTGTTGCCTCCTTCCAAAGTTTCCTTCTCAAATTAACGATAAAAAAAATGAAGCATCTATTTCTGAGGATAAAGTGGCATCCGGCCCAATTCAAAACTGGGAAGATTTTGAAAATTATCCCTGGCCCAAAATTGCCGATATGAATTTATCTGCCTTGGATTGGCTGGAAAAAGAACTACCTGAAAACATGAAATGCCGTATCAATGTTCCAATCGGATTTTATAAGATGCTTCTAGGCTATGAGGACATGTTATATATGATGTATGATAATCCCTCATTAATGAAAGCTGTATTTGAAAAATTAACCGCTGTCATGCTGGATTATACCCGTACCATTTCTCAGTACTCATGTGTAGGAATAATATGGGGATGCGATGACATGGGTTTTAAAACTCAAACTTTTTTTCCTCCTGGTTTTATTCGAGCTAATATTCTCCCAATGCATAAATCCCTTGCGGAAATGGCCCATCAACATGGCAAGTTATATTTTCTACATGCCTGCGGCAATCTTGAAGAAATAATGAATGATCTGATTACTATGGTGAAAATTGATGCAAAACACTCCTTTGAAGATGTCATTGTTCCTGTAACTGAAATGAAGAAAAGATATGGCGACAGAGTGGCGTTGCTTGGCGGAGTCGATGTTGATTTTCTGTGTCGCGCTGATGAGCTTGCTTTGCGAAAAAGGATTCGGGAGATTCTCGAAATATGCCTGCCCGGTGGAGGATATTGCCTAGGATCTGGTAATTCAATTGCAGATTATGTGCCTTTGGACAATTATTTGATTATGCTTGATGAGGGAAGAAATTTTAACTGTTAATATGTTTTCATAAAATTTAAAATATTAAAAGGAATTATCTATATGAAATCGCAGGCTGAAAATTTTATCAATAACGAGAAACAATTTCATTTGGGCTTTTTGCCGACGGAACAGTCGAACCCTAAAACAAAAAAACTGGACGAAGCTTTCGCTAAAAATATTTCAGACGGCGTAAGAATGCTTCAGTCTGTTGACAGAGACGTGCTGGAAATGGCTGAAAAAATATTCGGAAGCAAAGAATACGCATCCATGTGCGAGAATGCTTTTACGGCGATACTTAACGGGAATAAAATTGTTTTTTCAGGCTGCGGAGCGACTGGGCGTCTGAGCATACTCCTTGAATCGATGTGGCGCAAATTTTTCATAAAACTCAAAGCGGAAAATCCGGGAGCTTATGCTTCAGTTTCAGAATATGAGAGTAGAGTTTTCAGCATCATGACCGGAGGTGATTACGCGCTGGTGCGTTCGGTGGAATCTTTTGAGGATTATCAGGAATTCGGAAGACAGCAGGCCAGGGAAACAGGCATTGAAAAAGGGGATGTTCTCATAGCAATAACTGAAGGAGGAGAAACCTCTTCAGTCATCGGCACGGTAAAAGAAGCGGCGGAAGAGGGGGCAAAAGTTTTTCTGCTCTTCAATAATCCCGCAAAACTTCTGTCCGAAAAACTCGAAAGGTGCCGCGAGGCTATCGAAAATCAATCCGTTACGGTATTGGACCTTCACTGCGGGCCGATGGCGCTTTCAGGTTCCACCCGTATGCAGGCCACTACTTCGGAGCAGCTTATCGCGGGGGCCGCGCTTGAAACCGTGCTGAAAAAACTCCTGGCTGAAAAAAAGATTTCCAAAAGCTTTGCTGCTGAAGATTATGGCGCTAATTTCAAAAAACTCCTTCAAAGCCTTGAAAGTGAAAAAGCAGTTTCAGCTATTTCCTCATATATTGAGTTTGAAGAAAAAATTTACCGTTCTGAAGGGCTGATAAGCTATTACGCTGATGAATATCTTCTGGATATTTTCACGGATACGACCGAACGCGCCCCTACTTTCATGCTGCCGCCTTTCAAAAAGAAGGATGACGATATTTCTCCTCCGTCGTGGGCTTTTGTTAAAACGCCGCTTCATTCTACGGAAAAGGCCTGGCATGAGATACTCGGCAGAAAACTGCGCTGTCTTGAGTGGAATAAGGAAACATACGGAAAAATGGGCGCGAGTGAAAAAATCATAAAGAATCCTCCATTGGTAGGGGAATGTGATATTCTGAAATTTATAATAGGAAACGAGAAGGACCCGTCACGGCTTTCAGCAAATGAAAACGCCGCGGTATTTGTGCTTGGGGCTTCAGAAATGAACAACGCGGAATTTATGAAGGCCTTTAATGAAGCCTCAGCGGGATACAGGAAAAAAAGCGGGCTCATAGTGGGAGGATTTTACAAAGGCGGTTTTTTTAACGTTCCCTGCAATGCCGTGAAATCGCCTCTTTCAGTGATGGAACATCTCGCGGTAAAACTTGTTCTCAATACGGTTTCAACGGGGACAATGGTCAGGCTCGGGAAAGTAACCGGCAACTGGATGAGTTGCGTGGAAGTTACAAATAAAAAGCTCATGGACAGAGGGGTTCGAATTATTTCAGAACTCTGCGGAGTGGGTTACAATGAGGCATGCCATGCACTCCATGAAACACTTGAGGAATTCAGCGCGAAGCCTCCATCAAAAAAAAATTCCCCTGTCAAACATACTGTCAATAAGTTGAAAAGAGGATAAAAATATGCTGGAGAGGCTTGATTCAGTCAGACTCGTGACAGGAGAGACCATGGAGGTATACCTGCTCATACCGCCGGTAGGCGAATGGATGGAGCGTATGATATCTTTTACTGAACATTACA